>CAJWXP010000001.1 GCA_913049785.1 uncultured Dehalococcoidia bacterium
TATGGCACCGACCTGCAGTTAGAAATCGGGGATCTTCTGACGATCCAAGTGCTGGACAAAAACGACGATCCTATCAGTGCCCCTGAAGAGTTTGAGATCGTCGGCATTACTGACATAGACCCCATCGCTATCAACATCTTCGGATGGATGTACACGGCAAGCGATCCCTTCGCCGAGGCTGGACTGCCTGCGTGGATAAACATGGGTATCGTCCAGGTAGGAGACGATGACCGGGATGAACTGGTCAGGTCGCTCAACCTGGAGCTTGATTCCGTCCTGGTGCTGGAAGTGCAGGTCTTCACAGACCTCTTTGCAGACCTGTTAAGACAGTTCCGTACGTTCCCGCTGGTGCTATCTGGTCTCGCCCTCCTAGCGGCAGCGGTCATCGTGGCCAACGCCGTGGCGCTCTCCACCATTGAACGGCGCAAGGAGATAGGTTTGCTCAAGTCTATGGGCGCCAAGGCGCGGTGGGTCATCGTGCAGCTGGTACTGGAGAACACACTACTTGGTTTCGTCGGAGGTGTGATAGGCCTTTCGCTGGCCGTAGCCAACGTAGTGGCCCTGACCGGACTCCTTGGTATAGACCTGGTTATATCACCACAGATCATCGTGGGGGTGCTGGTTCTCACCGTCGTCTTGTCTTCCAGTGTCACCCTATTCAGCGCGGTGCCTGCAGCCCGAGAACGCCCCATGGACATCTTGCGTGGAGAGTAAATGGCTATGACTGAAAACAAAGTGATCATGCAGGGCACGGGCCTGACCAAGACGTTTAGTTCAGGCGACCTGGTGGTTGAGGCGTTGAGAGGTGTGGATGTGACCATTTCTCGAGGCGAGGTCGTTGCCATCATCGGCCCCTCGGGCAGCGGTAAATCGACGTTGATGGGCATCCTTGGCGGGCTGGACTCGCCCACATCGGGGAACCTCCAGGTCGAGGGCATCGATATCACGACGATGGGAGAGAACCGGTTGGCGGAGATCCGCAACGACTACATCGGCTTCGTATTCCAGCAGTTCAACCTGATGCCCACGTTGACGGCCCTAGAGAACGTAGCCCTGCCTGTCCAGTTCTCCAGCAAGCCCAAGTTCAACCCCAGACAGCGGGCAACAGACCTCCTGACACGATTTGGACTGGATGGGCGACTACGGAACCGTCCGGCACAGTTATCGGGAGGTGAACAGCAGCGGGTGGCTATCGCTCGTGCGCTGGCCAACGACCCGCCGCTGCTCCTTTGCGATGAACCTACCGGCGCCCTGGACACAGAGAACGGCGACCTGGTGATGGAGACCCTGTTCCAGGCGCAGCGTGACCTGAATACAGCAGTGGTCATCGTCACGCATGACCCTCGCATCGCAGAGCGTGCAGACCGTCGGTTAGTGATGACAGACGGTCGATTCGTCGACCAGAGTTGACGCTCGCGACGCGTCGCGGTAGCCTAGTTTCAATCTCAATGCTAAGGGAGAACTATGCTAAACCAACAGGATAACGAGCTCCTTTCCAAGGTCGGCCCCGGCACACCTATGGGAAACCTGATGCGACAGTATTGGATTCCCTTTGGCATCTCCAGCGAGCTAGCTGAGCCGGACTGCGCTCCAGTTCGCATCATGCTCCTTGGCGAGGAGTTGGTCGCCTTCCGTGACACGGATGGAAAGCTCGGCCTCATCGACAACTACTGTCCGCATCGTCGTGCAAGTTTGTTCTTCGGTCGTAACGAGGAATGTGGCCTCCGCTGTGTGTATCACGGCTGGAAGTTTGACATAAATGGCGACTGCATCGACATGCCATCGGAGCCGGCAGAGAGTAACTTCAAGGACAAAGTAAAAGTAACTGCATACCCGGTTCAAGAACGCGGAGGCCTTCTGTGGGCATACATGGGCCCGCGTGGCACCGCTCCCGAGCTTCCGCACCTAGAGTCCAACATGGTGGAGAACACCAGCATTCAGATCTACCAGCGCGAGTGCAACTGGATGCAGGCGCTTGAGGGTGACATTGATACGGTACATACCCTCTTCCTGCACCTGGGCCTAGCGCAATATGAGGACGCTCCTGAGGGGAGCTGGGCTTGGTGGCATCTTCAGAACCGTGCACCACACTTTGTTGCAGTAGATACAGAGTTTGGGACTCTCTACGGCGCATTTAGGCCCACAGAGAAGGGTATGAACTACTGGCGTTTTGCCAACTTCCTAATGCCCTTCTACGCCATGACCCCTCCCGGGGTTTTGGGTCTGGGTAGCAAGTTCCGCGCATGGGTTCCCATGGACGATACTCATACTCTTGCGATTTCCGTGAATGAAACCGCTCCTGGCGGAAGGAAGCCACCATCAGAAGGCAACTGGGCCACTGGACAAACGGAACTCCATCCCCAGGGCACAGGCTTGTTTGATCGCTTCCGGTGCGTAGGAGATAGGGAAAATGATTACCTCATCGATCGTGAACTGCAGCGGACTAAGAGCTATGCGGGCCTTCCGAGCATCTTCCTAGAGGATCAGGCGGTAACCACTAGCATGGGCGATATTGTGGACCGTACCAAGGAACGTCTGGGCACGAGTGACCAGATGATCATCCGCACTCGACAGCGCCTTATCAAGGCCGCGAGAGCATTGTTGGAGGGTGAGAGCCCACCAGAGCCGGACCACCCCGAGTGGTACGGCGTACGTTCTGGCGGTGCAATGCTGCCCGTAGGCGTAGATTGGGTCGAGGCTTCTAGCGAGCTACGGAAGGGCTTCATCAAGCATCCTGAGCTTGACCTGGCAGTAATCGGCGGTATTCCTGCCGTCTAACGACAGCTAATCTTCGTAAATGCACAAGGGCTGCAGTTCCTATATGGGGTCGCAGCCCTTGTTTTTGCTTATAACAAAGGGTGGAGACGCCAGGGGGATCTAGCATCCCTGACGCCTGCTGAGGAGGGCCTCGCTTAACCCGACGGGCCAGGCAGTTCGTTCTCTTGGGCCTGATGCCTGGATGGTCAAAGTTCTATCGGCCTGTGATTTACCCAGCACTGGCCGCATGGCTACGCTAACACTGGCGTTGGTGCCAGAACACCTGCGCGCATCAATAAGACCGGGCTACCAGCGTGTCGTACAACCCTGTCTGCAACGCTGTCAAGGACGTACCGCCCGGAGGCCATAGGTGGAGAATTCAAAGTGGACAGCGTGCCTGGCCAGGGTACGACCGTCCGTGTCTGGATACCGGGAGTTGTCTATCCAAGAACTGGGGGAGACACACAGTGAGAGTAATGCTTGTTGACGATTAACCGTTGGTGCGAAACGGCATCGCCAGTTTGCTGCAGTCACGCGGACATGAAGTGGTGGCGGAGGCGTCCAACGGTCGTGAGGCCTTCTATATCGTCAAGGACGCTGCCCCGGACCACACCTTATTTAGATAATCTGTGACAAGGGGAGGGCTCGCGTAAGGAGTATGTTGAGCACCCCAGAAATAGGATTGATCTGCTTCTTCAGCACTTGCTCACTCAACGGGGAACTCGTTGCCGTTGTCATAGTGGTAGGTCGTTGTGAATGCTGCCATAGTCTCTTCCCCAGGTGTTGCGAGCTGGCTACTTCCCCGACAATAAAGGCCGCAGCTCTCGGATGCTGGTCACTCTCTCGATGTTCAGCATCTTATCGATAAGCTCCTCCGTGTGACTCTTGCCCAGCACCGTCGTCATCAGGTCCAGCGCCTTGGCGGTCACACCGGCCGTGTCCAGCGGGTTCTGTGCAGTGCCCGGAGCGTACTTGGTGTGGTGGGTCAGTGTGCGACCGTCCTTCGTGGTCACCTCGACGATGGCCTGGCGGGGAGCCTCTGCCATGACCAGGTTTGCGTCCGGAACCAATTCCACTTTCTCCTTCATTGCCAGAATCACAGGGTCGTTCATCCGCTCGTAATCGTGCGTGGATACGAATGAGATGCCATCGTCGATCAGCATCAGCGCGATGCAGTGCCTGATGTTCACGTCGGGCATGGCACGATCGTTGACCACGCCTGCGCCGTCGGTAGGCAGCTTGGCAATGACCTTGACCACATCCGAGGCTTTTACGCCATCGTGTGACATGATCGTCGACAAAGCGTCCATCGCTGACTGTATCGGGTAGCCGACCGAGTAGGGTTTGATGGCGGTGGCTGCAATGCTGAACTCGATGCCCAGGCCGTCCATTAGCGCTTCCGGGTGTGGGTCTGTGGAGAACGCTTGCAGCACGTTGTGCTCGCCTTCCAGCACGTCAGGGACGCCGGTGAAGCCTGCTTGCACCATCGTGGCGGCTGTAACGCCGTTCCGCGCGCCCATCCCAGCAAAGTCGAAGGACTTCTCAACGTGCTCCTCGTCGCGTACCCACGCCCAGATGCCGGAGGCCTGTTGCGCTGCATAGGACAGCACGTATCGCATCTGCGTGGAGTCCAGCTTGGCGATGGACGCGGCTGCGCCCGTAGCGCCCCACGTTGAACCCAGACCCTCTGCACTGCGATGGCTCTTGCGTACCAGGTCCGCGTTCATGGCATGGAGCATTCTGACTGCCAGGTCGTAGCCCAGCGCCACTGCTCGTATCAGTTCAGTGCCCGTAGCGCCATCGCGTTCCGCCATTGCCCATGCGGCAGGGATTACGCTACATCCCGGGTGGGCCTTGGATGAGGGGTCGAAGTCGTCCGTCTCGTCAGAATGGCCGAGCATGCCGTTGGCCATCGCCGCGTTGGCTGCCGACGTGACATCGCCCGTGGTCATCAACATCGATTCAGGAGTGCCGCCCAGAGTGCGCACGTACTGCAACGCCATCTGCCCGGGCTTTAACGTGCTGCCGGACACGATCGCTGCAAGGCTGTCCAGGATGCGGTGCTTGGCCTCCCGGTCAACATCAGATGGGAGGGGTCGATTACGCGCCTCCGCCATGTAGGCTGCCAGGTTGCCGGTGAGGTTGTAGTCAGATTGGCCAATGACCATGGTGCTCCCTTCGCGTGTCAGCTTCAGACAGGTACGCGCCCTAGTATATCGATACCTGTAGACGTAGCAAGGGACACCTCTACCCCCTCAGGAGAGATGCCCCTGATAGCCACGCAATGGGGACAGCAAAGAGGTGCTCGCCAGCGTCGTGGTTGCAAGATTAGAACACACGTTCCATAATTGTCAAGCGTTGTTTGGCGCGATGGGTCTTGGGGGGTGTGCCCCCGACGATAAATTGGAGCAGATCAATGATTGAAGTTTCCTGGCAGGCGTTCCTCGTGGCAATTGGCGCGATAGTGGCTGCGACGATGCTGGTGTACTGGATAGGCCTGGTCAAAGGCGGGCGACGTGCCACCCTGCGACACGAAGCCGCAACCAGCGACCACTTGAGGCGCAGTAGGCAAACATTGGGGGGGCGGTTTGCGGAACAGATGGCTCCTTACTTCGATGAGTTTGACTACGACCCCACGGAGGCGCGGTTCCTCGGCAGTCCCATCGATTTTGTGGTGTTTCCGGGCATCGCGACGGGCGAGCCCCGGGGAATCGTATTCGTAGAGGTGAAGAGCGGCAAGGCGCAGCTCGACAGCGGTCAACGCAAGCTGCGCGATATCGTGGAGCGTATAGGGAGCAAAGACATCCGCTTTGAGACGATAAGGCTGCTTAAAGATGGAGTCTGATTCAGGGGCGATAATCACGTTCGGTGGAGTAGGAGATCCGCCCCCCACAGAAGAACCTAAGGTTCAGTAGCCCACGTCTTCCAGGAAGATGGGGTCGTTGCGCCACTCCTTCCACACCTGCACCCACACTTCTAGGAAAACCTCTCGACCAAACACCTGCTCCATCTGGAGTCGGGCCGCCGTGGCCACTTCCTTCATAGCGCCTCCGCCCTTGCCAATGAGTATGCGACGCTGTGACGGTTTGTTCACGTACACAACCACCTGGATGTAGTCCTTCAATCGGTCTGCGCCGTCCGCCTCCTGGAACTCCTCTACCTCTACCGCAGTGTCATAGGGGATCTCCTGACCAAAGGTGCGGAAGAGCTGCTCTCGTACCAACTCAGATGCCAGGTACCGCTCGGAGCGGTCAGTGACCTCATCCTCACCGTATTCGGCTTTACGATGTGGCAGGTGCTCCACCATCACTTGCAGCAGCAGGTCTGTGCCATCAGACCGAAGCGCGCTGATGGGCACGATCTCCATATCCGGGTTCAGCCTGAGGTAGGACTCCATAAGCGGCAGGAGCGAGGGCTTGTCCGTGATGTCGACTTTGTTGATGACGAGGATGGTGGGCGTTTTCTCCTGGGTCAGCGTCTTGAGCAGTCGTCGCTCCGTCTCGCCAGGAGGCTTAGGTTCCACCACCAGCAGCGCAAGGTCCGCAGCAAGCAGCGCTTCCTGGACGTGGCTGAGCATACGGCGATCAAGGGCGTCCCGCGTGCGGCGCATGTAGCCGGGGGTGTCCCAAAAAACGATCTGGTATTCCTTGTGCGTTAGGATACCGAGGAGTTGCTGTCGTGTCGTCTGGGGTTTGGGCGATGTGATGGCCAGCTTCTGCCCCAGCAGGGCGTTCAGAAGGGTGGATTTCCCTACATTTGGTCGTCCCATGATGGAGACAAAGCCCATACGGTGCGGGGGGCGTTTGGGTTGACGCTTCTTGGCCGTAGAAGGGGTTGCCTTCTTCCGGGGAGTCTTTGTAGGCGCTTTCTCTTCTGTCATAGGCAGTAGCGGGCTGTTTGGGACAGCCCTGTTTAGGCCTTCTCTCGCTTCAGGTATGCCACTGTTGCGCCGGAAGCAATACCTTCGCCGTCCGGGTCGAAGGTGTCGACGTACTCGGTCTCTGTCACGGACACAAGCTCCCAACCCTCATCGCCCAGGGTGTTCAACACCTCTTCGTAGGCGACTGTGCGATCGGCATCCTGTTCTTCATCCTCAAACTCAATGACCCTGTATTCCCATTTTGCCATTAGGCACTCCTGATATTCGTGTGGCATTAGCGTATGCGCAACGTGGTGCGGGCGTCCACTCTGGAACGCCCGAGATAGGTGAGATGATAGGGGATTCCCGGACTAGCGACCCTGGGCGATCTGGTAGATCTTGCCTTCAGCCTTGATGTCCGGTGCGTAGATCAATTCCGTCTGTTGGAGTTCGCGAAGGTTGAACGCGCCGACCATGCCCATGCATGCTCTGAGTGCGCCCGTCAGATTCATGGTGCCGTCTGTGCGGGACGATGGCCCGAAGAGGACTTCTTGCAGCGTGCCTTTGATGCCCACACTTATCCGGGTGCCGCGGGGTAGTGCCGGGTCCGGTGTGGCCATACCCCAGTTGTGTCCTCTGCCTGGTGCTTCTGCCGCCTGGGCGAAGGGTGTGCCGATCATGACGCCGTCTGCTCCGGCAACAAAGGACTTGCAGACATCGCCGCCGGTCCGGATGCCGCCGTCCGTGATGACGGAGACGTAGCGGCCTGTGCGGTGGAGGTATTCCTCTCGAGCAGCAGCGCAGTCCATGGTGGCTGTGACCTGCGGGACGCCGATGCCGACGACTTCGCGGCTGGTGCAAGCGGCGCCTGGCCCAATGCCGACCAGGAGTCCCTGGATGCCGTTCTCCATGAGCTCCAGCGCCACGTCGTAACCGACGCAGTTGCCCACGACGACGGGGATCTTGATCTGTTCAACCAGCTCTGAGAAGACAAGGCCGTGGTAGCTCTTGGAGATGTGCTTCGCTGTGGTGACGGTGGATTGGACTACCAGCATGTCTGCCCCTGCCTCTACGGCAATGGGGGCGAAACGCTTGGCCTTCTGCGGCGTGACTGCTACAGCGCACTTCACATCGCCGGCCTTGATCTCATGGACTCGTTGGGCAATAAGCTCCTCCTGGATCGGTGCGGTGTAGAGGCTTTGCAGCAGTGCGGTGGCTTGTTCCAACGGGGTCTCAGCAACCTCCGCCAGCTTGTCCTCCGCGTCCTGGTATCGGGTCCACAGTCCCTCCAGGTTGAGGACGGCGATGCCGCCCTTCCTCCCCATCTGTATGGCGAAGCTCGGCGAGACTATGGCGTCCATGGCGGATGCCATCACGGGAATATCAAACTTCAGATCCCCGATGGACATGCTCATGTCGGCCTGCTCTGGATTGATGGTGACCTGCCCCGGGACAATGGCAACCTCGTCGAACCCATAACTGCGACGTATCTCCTTGAACTGGGGCACCGCCATAAGCCACTTCCTTTCAGCTTTTCAATATATTCGGGCGAGTGTATCAACGCACAAATTCATCGTCAATGAATTGTGATTCATGTTTTGACCGGTTTTGATGATCTCCATCTGGCCATCCTTGTGACAGCTATAAAAGAGAGGGGCCCGTCGCGCAGACGAGCCCCTTTCTTATTTCATCCGTTCAGTATTTCTACAGATGAGGTTCATTGGTGGGTTATTCACTCACGACAGGGTTTCGGAGGACTCCGATGCCCGGAATCTCAACTTCAACCACATCGCCGGGCTGCAACTGACTGGTCTGGCCTGGTGTGCCGCTGTAGATGATGTCGCCGGGGTCCAGGGTGACATACTTGCTGATCTCTGCGATCACCGTTGGGATGTCAAAGATCAGGTCCTTGGAGTGGGCTTTGTTTGCGGTCTTCTCTCCGTTGACCAGCACCTGGATGGTGAAGTCAAAGGGGTCTATGTCCGTGCTGATGACGGGGCCAAGCGGGCCGAAGGTGTCTGCACCCTTGGCACGCCACCACTGCATGTCCTTCTCAGGGCCGTTCTGCCAATCGCGGGCGCTGACATCGTTGCCAATGGTGTAGCCCATGACGTAGTCAAGCGCATTTTCCTTGGAGACGTTCTTGGCCGTCTTGCCGATGATGATGACCAGCTCGCCTTCCTCGTCCACGCGACCTGCATCGGCTGGGAGGACGATGTTCTCGCCGTCAGCGATGATGCAGTTGTGAGGCTTGTAGAAGCCCTCTACGCGCTTGGGAGCGGGTCGCTCACCCAGATGGGTGCTGTAGTTCAGTGCGATGGCAACTACTTTGCCGGGGACGACGGGGGCCAGGAGTTGTACGTGCTCCAGCGGATGAGCGTGATCCGTGACCTGATAGTCTTCAAATGGTGTGGTGGTGATCTGTTTCACCATACCGTCTTCTACAACGCCGTAGGCGATTTCGCCGTGAGCGAGGTACCGCGCGAACTGCATGAACCCTCCTTTTTGTCTCTGCCAACTCTTGATATTCAGACTAGTATAACGAAAAACGTCGCAATACCCAAGGGGTATTACGGAGCAATTCCCATATTGGAAATTAGGGCTTGTCTGGTTGAATCTAGAGCATAAAAGAAGGCGGCTCATCGCGCTTGATGTGTGAATCGCCGCCTATCTTTCGATACTCGCCAGCCAGGTGGGTACAGGGCCAGTCCGGCCTACGAGGGCTTGGTGGTGATGAAGTAGGAGTTCTCGATGTCGCCATCAACGCGCTTGATCTCCTCTACCTTCAGGCCGGTAGCCTCCAGCATCTCTTGGGCCAACTCGATCCCCCAGACGGTTCCAAGGCCTTCACCGCCCAGCGCCAGCGCCACCGTCATGCAGTGGAAGACGGAGAACGCAAAGAGCAGCGGCCCGATGGGGTGGTCGAGGTTCTTTTCAAGATGCGTAGACGCGTCCTCGTCCACCATCAGGTACGTGCCGCCGGGCTTGAGCGCATCTGCGATGGCTTGAAGCACCTGGCCGGGCTTGGCTTGGTCATGGATGGCGTCAAAGGACGTCATGAAATCGTACTTGCCTTTGACAGTGAGGTCGGAAACATCCTGGGCCTCAAAGGTCGCATTGGTCAGGCCCCAGGCATTGGCTTCGGCCCGCGCGGTGCTGAACCCCTCATCGGAGAAGTCGTAACCCACGAAGCGACTCTTCGGGAACGCCCGCGCCATGACGTTTATCGCACGGCCCTGGCCGCACCCGATGTCCGCCACGTCGATACCGTGCTCAAGCTTCTCCGTCATGCCGGGAACCAGGGGCAGAATGGTGTCAACCATGGAGGCATCGTGGACCATGGAGCTGATCTCACCCATGATCTTCTGGAACGTGGGGTACTGGGAGTACGGAACGCCGCCACCCTTGTGGAACGAATCTACGATCTGGTCCTCCACCAGGCCGAACAGCGCGAAGAACTGGGCAAAGGTTGCCAGATTGTCGGTGCCGGCAGCCTGGGTCATGAACGCTGCGTGTTCAGGTGGTAGCGCGTACGTCTTGCCGTCCGGTGTGTAGTCGATGATCCTGCTGACAACCATGCCACCGAGCCACTCACGAACGTACCGCTCGTTCAACTTGGCAGCATCGGCGATCTGCTGGCTTGTTGATGGAGGCATATCACCCATCACATTGAA
Source organism: uncultured Dehalococcoidia bacterium (assembly GCA_913049785.1). GTDB lineage: Bacteria > Chloroflexota > Dehalococcoidia > Lucifugimonadales > UBA1127 > UBA1127. The sequence goes on from CAJWXP010000001.1 coordinate 10,291, forward strand.
CAGCCCCGTCCGATGACCAAGGCTGACCATCATGGCGGTGGATGCGTCATTAAGCACCCCCATCATCCGGTCTGCGAATGCATCAGCTTTCCCTTGGTCTATATCGGAAATCGTAGTCATGTTTTTCTCTCCTTAGTCGTTATTTACCTAATTGGGGGTAGCTTCAAAACACGGTAAGATTGGAGCACAGTACAAACCAACACAGATGTCCGTCAGGGAGTATAGGTACAGGATGCATCCTGTTAGATGCCGGTGATGCGAATAGACGAGTGGGCCTTGTACGTCCTATTGATGTTCAGTAGCAAGGCTGTCAGGTCCTCTACATAGCGCGAGTTTGCCAGCCCGCCGCCGTTCACCGCACGGACGCCCAGGATCATCTCTGCTAGCCCCATGATCCGGGTCTTGGCTGAGTCGTCGTCGCTGCACACGATAACATCGCAGTCAAGGCTCCGGTCGGGCACCATGAGGTCTGCTGCGCTGATGTTGTGGAACGCGCTGACGATCTTGGAGTTGGGCAAGATCTGCGCCGCCTCTTCCGCTGCGGAGCCTGCTTCCACGATCGTTGCGCTCGCTCGACCTTTCTCGAAGGCCAGCGGCACCACCACGTCTACGATGACCTTGTTTTTCAGTGATTCCGTCAGGGCTTTCAACGTGTCCTTGTGGGCTGCGTACGGCACCGCGATGAACACCGCGTCGCCGAGTTGAGCGTAGCCGGTGTTCGCTGCTTCTTCGTTCGCGCCACCACGGATGTAGTCCTTGGGCAGTCCTGCCGGGAGCAGCTCCTGGACTTCTGTCGCCGCTGCGAGCCCTCGCTCGGCGTCTCGTGAACCGATAAAGACCCGCTCCCCCGCAATTGCGAATCGCAGGGCAAGCCCTTTACCTTCCGGACCTGTTCCCCCAATGAAGGAGATCATCTGCACCTCGTCAATAGGTATTGTCGACCGACAGGATAGAGCAGCCACGTCGTTCTTGGAAGGGCGACACAATATCATCACCTTGACTGTGCCCGAACCGCAACGGATACTGACGCGGATTTCATCGCATGTGCCCCCTTGACTCATGTGAAACCGGTGCATGGACTAGCAACAGCGGAGCACTAGGGATTTAGCAAACGGCAGGAGACACCAAATGAAACGAAGCACAGACAGGATACTGACCACCCACGCGGGCAAGCTGCCCAACCCCACAAACATGGCGGAAGTGCAGAAGGCCAAGGCTTCTGGGGACCAAGCAAAGATCGATGACGTGGTGACGGCGGGCATCCTGGAAGCGTTCGTCCGGCAGCGTGAACTGAAGAACGATATTCACAGCGACGGCGAGTTCTGGAAGAGTCGTGACGAGACCTACTTCGCAGGTAGGACTACGGGAGTGGAAGCCAAGCCGGTCACTCCTGACAACCCGGCGTCCATGCTGGCCAACATGCAGGAGCGGCACAGCGGGCAGTTCGATGACTTCTATGCGGCGTTCGACCGTGTGGGCAACACGCCCCAACCGGGACAGGACAACCCCGCTCCAACGCAGCGATGGGTCATCACCGGCGCTATGGAGAACAAAGACGAGGCGTCCAGCAAACACGAAGTCGCAGTGGTCAAGGCCGCGCTGGAAAAGGCGGGCGTCGACAAGGAGGACTTCTTCTATCCGGTGCTGAGTCCGGGCTGGCTGGGTCATTCCCTGTGGAACGAGTACTACAAGACCGAGGAAGAGTACGTCTATGCGATGGCTGAGTTCTATCGTCAGGACTACGAGGCCGTGGCGGAGGCTGGGTTCCTCCTGCAGATCGACGACCCTGATCTGGTGGACGCCTTCTGCATGTTCACCCCAGCTAAAAGCGTTGAGGAGTACCGGAAGTACGTCGACCTTCGCATCGAGGCGTTGAACTACGGTCTGCGCAACGTTCCAGAAGAACAGATCCGCTACCACACCTGCTGGGGAAGCTGGCACACCCCTCATGTTACAGACCTCCCCTTTGAGCACACGGTGGACATCATGCTCAAGGTGAAGGCCCAGGCTTACTCCGTTGAGGCGGCGGACGCGCAGCACATCCTGGACTACAAGGTCTGGGACAGGATCAAATTCCCGGACGGCAAGATATACATCCCAGGCGTAGTAGCTCACAAGACCACCACGGTGGAGACGCCTGAGGTGGTGGCAGACCGCATCATCACCTACGCAAACATCATGGGTAAAGAGAACGTAATCGCTGGGACAGACTGCGGTTACGGCGGCAGGACGTATCCGGACATCGCGTGGGCCAAGATGCGGGCAATGGCGGCGGGCGCTGAGCTAGCAACCAAGCAACTCTGGGGCAAGTAGTCAGGGCTCGCCTGCAGGAACACTGAATTGCTAAGGCATCGCGTGAAAAAAGAACGATGCTGGAGTAAACTATCGCATCAAGGTTTTTAAACCCGGAATTCGGGGAGGAGGACGATATGGGACTGAGTCTGGATCACACCATTGTTCCGTCCAAGGGCAAAGAGGCAGCGGCAAAGTGGATGGCAGGTATCCTGGGAGTGGAGTACACCGGAATGTGGGGCCACTTCGCTCCAGTCAAAATCAATGATCTCTTGAGCTTCGACTTCGATGACCGCGAGGAGTTTGAGTCTCACCACTATGCTCTACTGGCCACCGATCAAGAGTTCGATGAGATATTGGACAGGGTCAAGGGAGAGGGTATCCCGTACGGCAGTGGCCCCCGGGCACGCACAGATATGGAGATCAATCACCTCCACACCGGGCGTGGCTTCTACTTTGAGGACAAGGATCGCCACGTTTGGGAAGTCATCACCCACACCTATGGAGAGTTTCCCGGCCAGTCGCAACCTTAGCAACTAACCACGAATAGCGAAAAACAACGAACCCGCTTCACGTTGATTGGGGCGGGTTCGTTGCGTCAAGCGGCCTTTCTTGTGTAACCGCCAGGCATATGAGTCCAGGGTCTCACCCTGGTGTGATATCCTGCCAGGTATGGAAGCGGGTACACGAGTGCTGGTACGTCGATCCCTGCTGGTGGTGTCACCACTGGACGATAGGGGACTTACGGACGCAGCCAATAGCGTAGCCGACGCCATAGTGGTCGATCTGACCTCCCGCGTTCCCAAACCCCAACGTGATGACGCACGCCGTGCCACTCCGTCCGCGGTGGAACGCCTGTCGGGCAGCGGCGCTGAGTTGCTTCTGTGGACGGACCCTAAGGGCGTTTCGGCTGACCTTGCGGCCTGCGGATTTGAAGCTATCACCGGAGTGGTTGCAGCCGTTGATACACCTGAGGAAGCTAACAGTATCGACGAAGCCCTGGCTACGTGGGAATCGGCCAACAACATCCCAAACGGCACGCTGACCATGGAGCTTGTCCTTGCATCTGCCAAAGCTGTGGGCAACGTAGACCAACTAGCGGCTGCCAGCCGTCGTATCGCGGCGATGGCCCTTGACGATGAAACGCTGCTGTGTGAAATGGGCGTTGCATCTTCTGGCCCTTCAGACAGGTTGCTCTATCAACGGGGTAAGATGGTCATGTCCGCCCGGTCGGCAGGGATACAGGTACACGCACTGGGGCATATAGGCGACAGCCTCGTCGACCGCGCAGTCGCAGCTCGCCAGGCCGGACTTCGAGGGGCATTGTGCTTCAACTCGATTGAAGTCCTGGCTCTTAATACCGGTTTTAGTCCCCTTATCGAAGAAATCGAGGCCGCGAGACAAGTTCTGGAAGTCATGCAGGAAGCTGTCGATGGCGGTCGCGGCGCGGTTGCCGTGTCCAGCGGACAGATGGCAGACCTGGCCAACGTCCGGGGCGCGCAGGCCATCATCGCGTGGAGCGAAGCCGTCGAAGCCCGAGAATCTCTTCGCAGGCAGCCTGCCTCGTCGCAAATAAGCCTGGAGTGATAGACAACTCGACTCAAGAAAGGGAAACCTTTTGGCTATAGAGGATTACATACAACCCGGCGAGCGTATCGTTGCTGAGTGCGCGGGGGTGTATGCCACAAACCATCGAATCATCCACTACACGCCGCGGTCAAAGAGCCTGACCTTCCGTGAGTATGCTTACCCCCAGATCACAGCGCTCAAGCTGGTGCCGAAAGCACGTTTCTCCACGGTGTTTCTTGGCTTCATCGTCACATTGCTCAGCCTTCTAGCCGGACCCGGCAGCCCCTTTCAAGTAGGTGTTGCAGCTCTGGGAGTGGGCGCAATGGGGATGGGGCTTCTCCTGGGTGACCGGTATCTGGAGGTCACCGGCGACGCGGACGACGGTAAACCTGCTCAGTGGCGACTGAGAGATGCTTCCGACAAAGAGAGCAAAGAGTTCCTAGCGGCTGCGCGAGCTGCGATGGCTGGCCCTCCTGCACTGGTTGCTGTAACACCCGCCATAGTCATAGAAACATCGATGTCTGGCACCGTGCCGAGATCAGTCCTATTGATTCCCGCCGACCAGCCTTCGCAAGTGCGATCCGCGCTGGAAAGCGTCGCGGACGTTGTTTGCATCGATATGGCTGACCTGGTGCATCCTGCCAACCGGGCCGCAGCCCGACTCATGATGTGGGGAGAGGTCACTGCGGCAGCACGATCATCCAAGGGCGTTTGGGCACAAATCGGCGTGGAGTCGCTTCAAGAGGATCTGGAAGCCTGTGTGTGGCCCGGTCTTGGCGCTGTCGTCGCACACGTGGACTCCGCTGAGGCTGTACGCGGGTTGGACGATGCACTAGCCGCCTGGGAGAAGGAACGGGACGTGCAATCCCAAGTGAGCATCGTGGTTGCTCTGGACACCGCCGCTGCGGTCTGGTCTGTCCGCGAGACCCTTGTTGCAAGCCCAAGGGTATTGGCAGCGGCTGTCGGGGGGCAAGACCTCCTCCACCTGCCGGAAACTATCTCACCGAGACAACTCTTCTCAGCTCAGGAATACATGCAGGGTCGGATAGCCGCTGGGGCGATCGAAGCCGGCGTGCCGATGCTGGGAAAGATCGGCACAGACATCGCGCTGGGACATCTGGCTGAGGCTTTAGGGACAATCGTAGATACTCGAATATTCCGGGCTGCACAGACGGCTCGCGGCGATGGGTTCCACGGCGCAGTCACCACTCACCTTGAGGCCCTAAGCGCCTGCAACACAGCCTTCCCGCTTTCCGTGCCAATGCTGACCCCGCTACAACCACCGGCCCCATTGGCCGCGCATCTGCAACCCGTTGTGCCATCGCACTTTGAACTGGCGCAGATTGCTCCGCAAACAACTCCGACTCCCTCAGCTTATAACCCTGTAGTGCCGTCCCACTTCGACGTTAAACCACAAACAATGCCGCCGGTGCCCGAGAGATCGCGACCCGTCGCGGCTCCACGCGGGCTAAAGTCCTTGCCGCTGTCGCCCAGTAATTGGCGACCGGTAGTGCCGTCACATTTTGGGCGTGTCGTCCCACCTCCTGAGGCTGGCTAGGCTTCCGGCGATGACCTTCGTCCGCCGCTCCATGCTGTTCACCCCTGCCAACGTGCGTCGCTTTGTGGAGGGCGTCTGGAAGCACAGCCCCGACATGGTGGTGCTTGACATTGAGGACTCGGTGGCGCCCGACCAGAAGCAGTCGGCGCAAGCCATGATGCAGGACGCCATACCCCTGGCTGCGCGAGGTGGCGCAGAGGTCGCAGTGCGCGTGAACAGTGACACCGTGGCAGAGGACTGCAACGCCGCGATATGGCCCGGCTTGTGTGCCGTGGTACTCCCCAAGGCTGAAACTCAAGAGCAGATCACAACGTTGGACGCCCTACTCACCCGACTTGAAGCCGAGCGTGGCCTGCCTCCTATGTCTGTGGAGATCATGCCCATGATAGAGTCGGCGATAGGGGTCCAGAACGCCTACGCAATCGCCTCTGCCAGCAGGCGTATCAAATCGTTCGGCGTGCTGGGAGAAGCGGATCTCACGGCCGACCTGGGAGCATCGTTCGACGCACTGCAATCCCACGACGTGCTTGCGTACCCACGTGGCGAGGTTGGCCTAGCAGCATGCGCTCTGGGACTGACGGTAAACGGTCGAGCGTGGACACCGGGCAAAGCGACCATCGCCGACTACGGCGACCTCGAAGCTCTAGAACGGTCTATGCGGGCTTCGTGGTTGGCGGGGTGTCGCAGCACCTTCTGCATCCATCCCCGACAGGTGGCCGCCGCAAACGAGCACCTGCGCCCATCGGCGTCAGACGTTGCTCAGGCTTCCGAGATGGTGCGAGCGTACACAGAGGCCGACCGGGCACGGCTGCCTTACGGCGTGCTTGACGGGTTGGTCGTTGACGCCAAAAGCGCCCAGACTGCTCAGAACATCATCGATTACGCGGCGGCGTGTGATGCCAAAGATGCAGCCAAGGCCAGCCGTCGCGCCAAGTTGGAAGTCGAGGCACGCAATGAGCCTGTATAAAGCGGTGTTGTTTGATCTTGATGGCACTCTGATCACCGCGTTGCGGCGTTCGGACGTGTAGCCGGAGCACTGCACGAGGACGAGCCAGCGATTCAAGCTGCACTATCACGGGAGAAGTTCGTTGAGCAGATGCTGACGTGGGACGAGGATGGATACGCTCCCAGGGAAGATGTGTATAGTCTGGTTCTCAAATTATGGCCTGGCGTGACCCGCTCTCTCCAGGACCTGCTGGCATTCCACAACCGGACACAACCCGTCTCCACGTTGCCTGATGAACGAGTTGTGGTATTTTTGCGGGAGTTGCACGACGCCGGAGTGCGTTGGGGTGTTATCACTAATGGAGGCTCGACCCAACGACCAAAAATCGAATCGTCAGGGTTTGGAGACATCATGCCGTTCGTCGTCGTGTCTGGCGAAGTTGGGTACGAGAAGCCAGACCCACGCATCTACCAGGACGGGTTGAAGCAGCTAGGCGATGTATCGGCCGCAAACACGCTCTTCGTGGGCGACAACGTCGAAACGGACATTGGTGGTGCGCAGTCGGCCGGAATGGCAACGGCGTGGGTGCGGCGAGGTAGCGAATGGCCAGCAGCCAATGAGCCGCCCAGCTACGAGGTCGACCATGTGGACGAGCTACGGTCAGTGTTGCTCTAGCGTATGCCGGGGGCACATCCCTCGGAGCCCTTTGCCAGAGGGGTTCCCCTCTGAACTCCCCAGTGTTGGTACTTGGCAAGAGCGGCTTTAGTCTCCTCGTCGCAGCGCGTATGCCAGGGACTGGCCTGAGGGCCAGACGGCTTTAGTCCCCTCGCCGCAGCTACACAAACCCTGCTAAACCCTGCCGTCAGCGCGCAGTGCGGAGAATGTCTCCTCAAAGTACCCTAGCGTCTCCTGGATATCGGCGTCAGTGTGGGCTGATGAGACCAGTCCGGAGCGCCCGCCCATCAGGTCCATGCCTGAGTTCAACGCAGCCAACCGCAGTTGCCTGACCAATGCCGGTGGGGTCGCGCCCTGCGATTCTGACGGGTGCTGGTGCTCGGCGTCCGTACACTGGCACTGCATCCCCAACCGAAGCTGGAAGATCGATGCCATGCCGTAGCAGCAACCGGGTATCTCCATGCGCGTCATGAGGTCGTTGATGCCGCGTCGCAGCACCGTGGCTGTGGCGTCCGCCTTGGCGTTGTGCTCACCGGTTGCAACGAGTTTCAGCGCCGCCGTGCCCGCAGCCGCTGCCAGAGGATTGGCGTTGAACGTGCCGGCGTGGCCCACACGGTTGTCGCCGTTGCTCTCATCGTGGGCGATCATGTTCAGGATGTCAGCGCGACCCGACACGGCGCCGCCGGGCAGCCCGCCAGCGAGGATCTTGGCCAGCGTTGTGACGTCCGGGGTCACGCCGTAGAGGGACTGTGCGCCTCCTGTGGAGATACGAAAGCCTGTTACCACCTCGTCGAAAATCAGTACGACGCCATGCTTGGTTGTGACGTCTCGTAGCTCCTGCAAGAACTCCGGGTACACGGGAATCTGGCCCATGCCAGCGCCTGTGGGCTCTAGGATGACCGCTGCGATGTCGTCGTGCTCCTCCAGCGTGCGCGCTACTGCGCCATTGTCGTTGGGCTGCAGAACGTAGGACAGGGCGGCGACCTCCGGGGCGATGCCACCCATGTTGCGACCTGAGCCTGCCAGCAGGAAGTCATGCCAGCCGTGGAAGTGGCTCTGGAACTTGATGACTTTGTACTTCCCGGTGAACGCTCGAACCAGGCGCAGGGCCAGCAGCGTCGCTTCCGTGCCGGAGGATGTGAATCGCACGCGTTCGGCGGAGGGGATGAGCTTCTGCACCAGACGACCCCATTCGATCTCCTCCTTGGTGTTGGCTCCCAGATGGGTGCCCTGGGTCACCTTGTCGGTAACGGCCTTTACCACATCCGGGTGGCCGTGGCCCAGGAGAAGCGCACCGTGGCCCATGACATAATCAACGTACTCATTGCCGTCAACGTCCCACTTGCGGCTTCCCTTGGCGTGGGTAGCCACAACGGGGAAGGGCATCAGGAAACGGTTGTCGTGGGTGACGCCGTCGGGGAAGATGTCCATGGCATCGGCGTAGGTCTCCTGCGACGTTGGGTGCTTTGCTTGATACTGCTCTTCAATGGTCGGCATGGTGCGTCTCCCTTGTTTGTTTATCGTGGGTCTGCCAGTTGCGTATGTATCTTAAGTAGGCCGGGGACGGTATCGGCGGGTCGTCGCGAAAGGCCGCACTCCGTTGCCACGCCGAAGCTACTGCACGACTTTGTTGCCGCCGTGACGCGGGCTTGTGCGCCTTCTAGGCCGTCCGTGTTGTGGATGAGGCCAAGGAAGACGTCTGTGCCTTCAGACAGCTTCAGGTCTTTCAGCGGTGCGAAGTAGGCATCGTCGTTGCGGTCACGGGGAACGGGCATGTGCATCCAGGTGACCTGGCGATGGACGCCGCTCACGATGCCGTTGGCGACGCGCACCATGATACCCATGTCTGCAGGCTGCTTGAAGTGTTTGTGGCCAGAGTCCCCGTAGCAGAAGTGATACCCCACCTGCGCTGGCTCCGGAACAGCGTCAGTCAGGGCAGCGAGCCGGGCGGGAATCTCCGACCACGGATCTTTCATGATGGTATCGTAGGCGTCTTCCAGGATGGCAAGCTGGTACACGAATTCCCACTGGATGGCCAACTCGTTGTTGGGTATGGCGTCCAGTATCTGATCAAGTTCGCCCATCAACGCCTTCTCGTAGATCGGTCCCATGAGGGTATGGGTGTCCGTCTCGAAGTGGCCGATGGCTGGTTCTAGTGGCGCCGGTAGTCCCACCTGGAAGCGCACATGGGTGGGTATCTTACCCTCGTCCTTCAAGCGCTTGAACACCGCGTAGGACTCGATGGCGGCTTCGGCGTAGCCCAGCGGGCCCAGGTCTATATCGGCAGCGGTGACGCCGTACTTGGCATGGAGTCGAGGTCGTTGCACGTATGCGTCCGGCGCGGGGTCAACATCCTCAAACTTCCCCTCCAACTTGTTGAAGACGGCGCGCTGCCAGGCGATCCAGACCGCTCGGTTGCCAAGTTCGCCGTCTGGAAGTCGCTCGATGTGCTGGCCCAGGGCATTGCTGAGGGTCGTCATGACCACTTCGACGCTCTCCAACGGCACGCTGCCTATGAGTTGAGCTCCTTTGGGGCGCGGGTTGCTGGTCGTCATCGCACACCTCACCTCGCATCGGAATTCCTCGTATGGTCACGCATTATCTGTGGCGCAGGGCAGCTTGTCTACGTATGAGGGCATCGTCGACCGTGAACGAATAAAAACGGCTTGCAGCTATGCTATGATTGCCGAACGAAATCCATAGCTGGACGGAACAATGAAAAGCTACCTGACCCACCTGGAATGCACGGCCTGCGGGCTGCGCCACGATGCATCTGAACTCCACACGGTGTGTACGGCCTGCGCCAAGGTGCTGTACCCGCGATACGACCTGGCAGCGGTGAAGGCTGTGGTCTCGCCCTGGGACCTGGCCTCCCGCGAGCAGACGATGTGGCGCTACTTTGAGGTACTGCCGGTGCTGGACGCGACGAACGTGGCCACGCTGGGCGAGGGCGGTACGCCGTTGCTGCGAGCCAATCAGCTTGGCGAAGCCCTTGGCTGCACGGACCTGTACATCAAGGATGAGGGGCTGAACCCCACGGCGTCGTTCAAGGCGCGGGGAATGGCTGCGGCGGTGTCCAAGGCCAAAGAGCTTGGCGTGACGCGCATGATGGTGCCATCGGCGGGGAACGCTGCAGGAGCGATGGCTGCCTATGCCGCCAGAGCAGGGATCGAAGCACACCTGTTCATGCCGAAATCGACACCGCAGTCCAACATCCTGGAATCGGGCATCGCCGGCGCAGAGGTGGAGCTTGTTGACGGCCACATCGGAGACGCAGGCCGCATCGCTCGGGAACGGGCCGCAGAGATACCGATGTTCGACATGTCGACGATGAAGGAGCCGTACCGGGTGGAGGGCAAGAAGACCCTGGGCTATGAGATCGCGGAGGCCCTGGGCTGGCGGCTGCCGGACGTGATCGTATACCCAACGGGCGGCGGGACGGGGTTGCTGGGGATGTGGAAGGCCTTTGCGGAGATGGAGGAGATGGGTTGGCTGCCTGACTCGCACCGACCAAGCATGATCGCTGTGCAGGCCGAGGGGTGCGCGCCGGTGGTGAAGGCTTTCCTGGATGGCGCGGATCACTGCGAGCCATGGGAGAACGCTCAGACGGTGGCTGCCGGACTTCGGGTGCCCGGGCCCTATGCCGATTACTTGATCCTGCAATGCCTGCGAGAGAGTGGCGGCACGGCCCTGACGGTTACTGACGACGAAGCCCTGGCGTGCGTGCCGGAGATGGCCGCTGCGGAGGGCATCTTCCCCTGCCCCGAAGGCGCTGCGACGCTGGCTGCGCTGAAGAAGCTGCTGGCTGATGGCACTGTCGACAAGGACGAGCGCATCGTGCTGCTGAACACGGGCAGCGGCCTGAAGTATCTGGACTTGTTTACGGGCCCATGACCCAAGACACCGGATGCCCCCACGAGCACCGCGTCCACCTTGGCGAGGAGACACGTCGCGAGGTGGAGCCGTTCTTCGATGGGCTAGAGGTGTCTACAGGCACCGTGGACCTGTTTGACGGAGCGGACACCGCTGTGTTAGACATCCGGAACGCCGAGGCCGTCTCCTGGTGCCGCGACTGCTCCCACGTCCTCATCACCTGGCTCATAGGCGACGACCCGCTGGACATGCCCTTCCCCAACACCGCCGCAGAGGGGTTTCTGAGGGTGCGACTCCAGGCTTAGGAGCCTTAGGGTCTTTTGTTGGATAGGCCTCTTTGTACTAGACCTGGTCGCAGGTGGGGTTGTAGCTGACAGAAGGGCCCCCTTTTTGTGCTAACCTGCAAGCATGTGGATCGCCATAATGATTGCTTGGATTATTGGACTAATGGGCCTTCCGTTGTTGTGGTTGATTTACCAAGAACGTATCCACCAAAAGGCCACCCCATCGGGAATTTTTTAATCATGTTCTGGCCAATCCTGCCTTCTGTTAGGGCGTTAGCATTTGCATCTTGGTGGCCGACCCCTTCGGATGAGAATCAGATGATGGCATTAGGCCTTGGGCTGGAGTTGTTTGGCGCTCAGTATTTTCTTGTCAAATTTCCATAACACATGTCCCAGCAGGGATAATGTTCCATTGGCAGAATGAATCTGGTACCTAATGCCACCACTCGTTATCTTTGTGGCTTGAGTTGGCACCTCACTGCCGGATTATTGATTTGCGCCCCCTCCCGTCCCGTGAATCTTGTTGCTGCGCTGTCGGTGGCGTATAGTGCGCGGTAAATGGGTCTAGGCTCTCGTTGCAACAAGTTGAAGTGGATGTGGAGGTGAGTAAATGGCAACGTTAACGTCACCCAGTAGTACACGGAAAAACAAGACCGTCCTCCAGGGTGAGGAGACCAAGGTCATCAAGGTACTGCCCCTCTATCGCTCCGGCCAGGTAGGCCTCGGCCTCAAGCGAGTAGCCGAGCTTGGCAAACTCCCCTCCAAGGACGCTTCCGCCGTCCTGCAGCGGCTTCGACACCAGAAGCGAGTCACCATCAAGATCGCTTCGAACGGCTATCACTACTTCCGTATGCCGTAGCGCTTATGCTCTCCAGCAGGGGACTAAAGCCGGTTCTTCGTGTCCTTACTGATGCTGATGTGTGTAGTGGTGGTGAGGAGGGGATATGCCAGCTCAATTCGTTTCCGGCCAGCCAGTCAGGGTCATTGCCGATTATGGCCCACAGGACCCCACGCCCATGCAGGACATCCTGGGTCGATCAGGCATCGTCCGGTTCGTGCACACGCTGCCGGGCGAAGCCCACCCGCAGTACGACGTTAAGTTCCTTGAGGGCACGCCTGATACCGCTCTCTGTCGAGAACACTGGCTCATAGCTGAATAACGTCTGCCCGTATTAACTCCCACTATTCACAAAATATTCATGTATGCCTTCACTTATTCATGCTGAATCTACAACCCTCGTACTATGCTCATCTCACTGAATTCACTGGTGGGGTGCCGCAGTAAACCGGCCCCTCGCCACAGGGAGGGAGCCATGACGATGCACCACATCGCATCGAGAGTCCGTATTCGCAAGGGTGATGGAGAGGCCCCCTTGGGCATGTGGGGAAAAGCCGGCCTGGTTGTGGGCATTGATGCTTCGCCAGACCCCCGAGTCGAGGGTGTCCAGAGGCACCATCAGAGTTATGCAGTCCTGTTTGACGGCGATAGCGCTCCCATGGACATCTATGAACGTTGGCTTGAGAGCGCGTAGCATCCCCAATTCTCTTCACCGTGCCCCTCGGAGGTACCTCCCATCCTTCCGGAGATTAGCGGCGTGCCTTAGCCATCAGACTTTGTACCTGCCCACGTTTCTGGTACACTGTGTTTAATCCAACAACTAAGAATGCATTAGCCCTATGTCACTGAGGAGAAAAGAAAACAACTATGGCAACCTTTAAGAACCCATCACGAATGGTCTGGCACACATCGGTCTGCTCCCGCTGCAACAAAGTCATCACACGGGTGCAGCTACCGGGACTGTTCAAGGTCACATCCCATCGTATTTGCGATGCGTGCCTCTCAGAGGGCGGAGCAGCCCAGGCCGCTGCGGCTGCACCGGCAGGTGTGGGTAGCGGAACACCGGCCCCCGCAGCAGCACCAGCACGTCGACCACGTGGCGGTGGCGGAGCCCGGGGTGGTGGCGGCGGACGCAGAGGCGGAGCAGCACCAGCGGCTGAATAGACCCGTCAACCAAACATCGTAACTGTGGAGCCAGTCGTTCTTTTGAGGGAGGCTGGTTCTTCTTTTTCCTCGCGTCGTATTGGCACATGCGTGCTAAATGATGTATCGTTCCCGTGGGCAAAGAATCCCTGACTGGGGAGCGAGATTGCGACACATCCTGCACGCTGACATGGACGCCTTCTACGCGTCTGTGGAGCAGTACGACAACCCGGAGATCCGTGGCAAGCCCGTGCTTGTCGGCGGTTCACCCACGTCACGAGGGGTGGTCGCTGCAGCGTCGTACGAGGCCAGGAAGTTCGGCGTCCACTCCGCCATGCCAATGAGCTCCGCCGTTCGACGATGCCCTAACGCCGTCATCGTCCGGCCCCGGTTCGATCGCTACCACGAAATATCGCAACAGATACGCGCCATCTTCCATCGCGTGACGCCGCTGGTGGAGCCACTATCGCTGGATGAGGCCTACTTGGACGTGACGGACGTGGTCACGGAGGACAGGACAGCGGAGGCCATCGCGCGAGAGATCAAGCTGCGCGTCAAGATGGACGTCGGCTTGACAATCTCAGTAGGCGTCGCCACGTGCAAATCTGTGGCCAAAGTGGCTTCGGACTTCGATAAGCCTGACGGGCTGACCGTGATCCCGCCGGGCACAGAGGCCGCGTTCTTTGCGCCGTTGCCTGTGGGCAAGCTCCAGGGAATCGGGCCGAAGACAGCAGAACGCTTGAAGCCTGACGGCATCAACACTATCGGTCAGCTGGCCGACAAGCCGGAATCGTGGTTCATCCAGCGGTTCGGCAAGCGCGGCCCCGATCTTCGCATGATGGCGCTGGGTCAGGACGACCATCCAGTGGCCACAGAGCGAGAGGCAAAGTCGGTCAGCGCCGAGACCACCCTGGCGGAGGATGTGACAGAGCTTGAAGACCTGCGGGCCATCGTCCGTCAGCAGAGCGAGCGTGTCGCGGGGCACCTTGAGGGCTCAGGCCTCCAGGGGAAGACGGTGACGCTGAAGCTGCGCCTGTCTGACTTCACCACGTTCACTCGACAAGTAACGGTCACACACCCGGTCTCCGAGGCTGACCAGATCGATGCTGTGGCCCAGGTCATTCTTGAGCGAGAGATCGCGCCGGACCGCTGGTTCCGGCTGATCGGCGTTGGCGTATCCCACTTCGGCGAGGAGCCGGACAACCCGCAACTAACCCTGTTCGGCACCGATGACGAGGAATCGAACGAAGAGCCGGATGAGTTGAGCATAGACTGACGACGGAGTAGCATTGGCGTATGGAAGTCATTCTAGGATCGCCCAGAGGGTTCTGCGCTGGCGTGGTGCGGGCTATCGACATCGTCGAGTTGTCGCTCATCAAGTACGGCAGCCCGGTATACGTCCGACATGAGATCGTGCATAACCCCTTCGTAGTCGACGACCTTCGCGCAAAGGGTGCCATCTTTGTCGATGAGCTTGAAGAAGTACCGGACGGGCAGATGGTCATATTCAGTGCCCACGGTGTCCCGCCGGAAGTCCGCAAGGAGGCCGACAGGCGTGGGCTCCGAGTGCTGGACGCTACGTGTCCGCTGGTGACCAAAGTGCACGTCGAGGCGGTGAGGTTCGGCGGCAAGGACCACACCATCCTGCTGGTAGGGCATCGAGACCATCCGGAGACCATAGGCACGCTGGGCGAAGCGCCTGACCGGACGGTAGTGGTGGAGACGGTTGAAGATGCGGAGGCGGTGCAGGTGCCGGACCCCAACAAGGTGGTGGTGCTGACCCAGACCACGCTGAGCGTGGATGACACCAGCGAGGTTGTGAACATTCTCCGGACCCGCTTCCCCAACGTCATTCTGCGCAACGATATCTGCTATGCCACCACCAACCGCCAGATGGCCGCCAAGGTCCTTGCGGCGGAGGCGGATGTGGTGCTTGTTATCGGCGCGCGCAATAGCTCCAACTGCAATCGACTTCGAGAGGTGGTGGAGGCTGCCGGCGTCAGGGCCTACCTGGTTAACGGCCCGGAAGAGGTGACCAAGGAACAGGTCAAAGGAGCGAAGATAGTCGGCATCGTGTCCGGCGCGTCCACCCCGGAGTCGCTGGTTGAGGCCGTTGTGGCGATGCTTGAGCCATCCAGCATCGTATCGAGGAAAGTCATCGATGAAGATGTGACCTTCGTTCTACCGAAAGAGCTGCAAGGAATGGGCGCTGATGCTGCTGGCATCGCCGGCAAACGGGTACTTTAGCTCCATAATTGCGAAAAGAGGACTGAAGGGAGCACTCCACCAGCCGATCAGCGATCACCCCACAGAGGTCTGGGAGATGGTCGCGTGCAGGAACTCTCCTGTTGAGATCGTTGAGGAGTACATCCCGCAAGTGAGAGACTGAAGCCTAAGAGAAATCCCCTTCCAGTTGGAAGGGGATTTCTCTATTTGAGGCTAGTGCTGTGATACCTTCTACCCTAGAGCAGCGATACCGAATGCAGCGATGTCTTCGTCCTGCTGGCTGGTCGCACCGCCTACTCCGCAAGAGCCCACAGTGACATCGCCTTCCTTGATGGGCATTGCGCCCTGGTGGAAGACGAACCGGCCGCCGGACTGCAGCAACGCGGACTGCATGATGGGCAGGTTTGCTCGCTCAGATAGCGCCCCAGAGGGTTGGCCGTAGGTGGCGGAAGCAAACGCTTTGCCCTGGGAGAAGTTAGCGGTGCCCCACCGTGCTCCGTCCATGCGATAGAGGCCCAGCAGGTCTCCCCGCGCATCCACCACGGCGATGCTGACCTTCACGCCCATCTCTACGGCTTTGGCGTTGGCAGCTTCCAATATCTTCTTGACTCCATCTAGATTCAGTGCCATGTGTATCCTCCCTGATTTTTTTGGTACGGCGGAGTATAGGTTTGTCCCTACAGAAGGGTCAAGGCAATTTCGAGTTCGATCTAGATGACCGATGATTCATAAATCTGGTTTATCAACTCCCAAGTTTTGACGGCGTCTGCGAAGTTGCTGGATGGTTGCCGGGATTCTTTGATGCAGTCGATGAACTTCCGTGTTTGATGCCAGAAGCCCAGCCAGTGTTCCGGATCGCTGCCTGCCGACTCCCCAAACACCTTGGAATCGAAGACCTCCTGCTCTCCGCTGTCGGAGACGATGGTGCTCAGACGGTCGGCGTCCACAGTGGCGCTGATGTTCTTGCCGTGGATCTCAGCCCGGAAGTAGCCCGCCGCCGTGGCACCCGGCTGCAGCGATGCCCCGCCGGTGACCATGCTGTAGTGGAGTTGCCCGACGACGCCGTTGGAGAACTCCACCTGTGCCATGACGTTATTGGCCACAGGCCCGGGTATGTAGAGCGTATCGACGTGGCTCGTCACCCATTCGACTTCCCCACCGGCCAGCCATCGGAGGTTGTCCACTGCGTGCATCCCATCGCTGGTCAGTTGATCGAGCGCGCCGTTGCCCGTAATACGGTTGAAGTCGTTAGTGGATTTCAGGTTGGCGACCATCACCGAGTGGATGGGACCGCGCTCTTCGACTCGCGCTTTCAACGCCGTCATCGCGGGCACGAATCGACGCTGGAAGCCTACCATGCTCAAGACGTTGTTGACCTCAGCGTAGTGGGCCAGTACCTTGATCTGGTTCAGGTTCAGTCCCGGTGGCTTTTCGATGAAGACATGGCGTCCCTGGTTGAGCGCGTAACTTGCCGGCTCAAGTACATCTTTCGGGTTCGTGATGATGAAGACAGCCTGAGGATCCACCTCTTCAAGCATCTGTTTGTAGTCCTGGTAGGTCTTGGGCACGCCCCACTTCTTGGCAGTCTCGTCCGCCTTTTCAGAACTGAAATCGCACAGGGCAGCGAGCTCCACATCGGGCATGCTGGTCACGGGCGAGTAGTGACGCCAGTTCGCCTGTTTCCCTGCGCCGATGAATGCGACGCGAAGTTTACCGTTATCCATCATGGTTGCCTTTCTGATTGGCAGATTATCAGGGGCTGTGTTGACTTGGCGGAGTATAGGATTGGGGCGATAGAGGGTCAAGACGATAATGCTGGCAAGGTTGACACCTGATGACGCGAGAGTATCCTAAAACGGCATTAGTGACACACCAATTAAGCGTTGAACAGAGGAGAAAACATGGGCGAGTGGCTAGGTAGGGAATACAACTATTCGGATTGGAGACCTTCTCAGGATGAGTTCCAACTCCTGAAGGAAATCCATCACGCCGGGGACGTTGCTCCGGACTTCACATTGCCGTTGCTTGATGGCGGGGAGCTTAGCCTCTCTGATCTGAAGGGCAAGCCGGTAGTCATAGAGTTCGGGTCCATTACCTGACCCCCCTGCCAAGGGGAGTTTCCCCTTATGGATCAGCTGGCCCGCGACTACGCCGACAAGGCGCACTTCGTGTTCATCTACGCTCGAGAGGCCCATCCGGACGACTTCCCGCAGTGGCCTGAGCACAAGACCATCGAACAGAAGTTTGAACAGGCCAAGATCATGAAGGAGCGCCATGGTACGCCACGCACCATCGTGATCGACGACGTGGAGGGTGGCGTCCATCGACAATGGAGCGGCATGCCCAACATGAGCTGGATCATCGACCACACCGGTCGCGTTTTCTTCAAGGCTGGCTGGACAGTAGCAGCTGACCTTCGCTCGAGCCTGGAGGATTTTTTCGAACTGCGAGAGAAGATGCGAGAAGGTTCCACGGGCCGGTACTACAAGGAATACATCACGGCCACACCACGGATGCGTGAGGGCACCGGACAGCCTCAGCGACAGCAAAAGGAAGCCGCTGGTTCTGGCGGCTAGCCAGGGCCGCAGGACTAAGAGATAGTAGAAGAGCCTTCCCATTATGGGAAGGCTCTTCTTTTTGTGCTAACTGGAGAGACCGGTTACTTGAGGGCGTCAGCCACCGTCTTGAAGTGACGTATCGCGTCGATGTGCTGCTGGGGTGTTTCAAGTCCGGCACCCATCGTCGAGACATCAAGGTGGGTTGCGCCCAGGTCATGCCACGCAGCCACCGCCGTGGCCCAATCGTCCTCCGTGGCGTTTTTGATGTCGGTGCGGCCTTCAATGCCGATAGCAGAGGAATCGCGTCCAGCCTCTCCGGCCAGCGCGTACATCTCCTCGACTCGCTTCCGTCCATCGGCATCAGGCTTGATGGGTGCAATCCACCCGTCCGACTGTGTGGCGATACGGCGAAGCACAGCGTCCGCGTTCCCGCCCATCCAGATGGGGATGGGCCGCTGGACCGGCATCGGGTTGATCCCAGCTCCTATAACGCTCTCCCATTCGCCTTCAAAGGTGACCGATTCCTGGGTCCATAGCAGGCGAAGCAGTTCAACCTGCTCTGTGACTCTTTGGCCCCTGTTGTGGAAGTCCTTCCCCATCGCTTCGTATTCAAGCTGGTTCCAGCCAAGGCCGATGCCCATGCGGAGCCTGCCGTTGCTGAGCACGTCTACTTCGGCGGCCTGCTTGGCTACAAGCGCGGTCTGTCGCTGAGGGAGAATGACGATGCCCGTTGCAAGGGTGATGTCCTTGGTGACCCCAGCCAGGTACCCAAAGAGCACAAAGGGTTCATGGAAGGCGGAGTCTATAGTGTACATTCCCTTCCAGTCAGGCCTGTTGGTGATGTCAGCGCCAAGCACGTGTTCGTAGGCCAGAATCTGGTTGTACCCAAGCTCCTCTGCGGCCTGGGCGAACTCGCGTACCGCGCCAGGGTCTGAACCGATCTCTGTTTGGGGGAAAATCACGCCGAGCTTCATGTATCTACTCCCTTTGGGCTAGATTGGTGCGAGTATGGGCAGGGATATGTCGTGTGTCAATGAGTTTGAGCGACGGCTATTTGTAGCAGTGCGCAGGCAAACCATGTAATAGAGAAGAGGCCCGAATCACCGGGCCTCTTCTCTATTCAAGTCGACTATAGCAGCAGGACTATCGAGCGATCGGGTTCCTCACCCATTTGCCCGTGACTTCCGGCAGCGCCAGAGATGCCAGGGTCCCTACGGCGTAGAAGATGGCTGCGTAGATGAAGAAGACCTCAACGCCAAAGGAGAGTGTAAGGACCCCAAGGATGATGGGAGAAGCAGCACCGAACAGGGCATTCACGCCCCAGAGCAGGCCGATCATGCTGCCTTCCAGGTTCATGCCGTCCGCCATGTCCATTGAACCGGCCTGAGTGAGGGAGTTCACGGAGAACATGAAAATACCAGAGAGTGCTACCAGGAGGGCCAGCGTGATGCCGTTATCGAAGAAAACCATGAAGGACATGATCACTGTAGATGCGGCCATGATCAGGAGGATGACCGGGCCTCGCCCCATCTTGTCAGACAGACTGCCGAACAGTGGGCCA
The DNA here is from genome assembly GCA_913049785.1 of uncultured Dehalococcoidia bacterium. GTDB lineage: Bacteria > Chloroflexota > Dehalococcoidia > Lucifugimonadales > UBA1127 > UBA1127. Next base: position 29,814 of record CAJWXP010000001.1, read on the forward strand.
CTGAAGATGGCTACTGCGGTCAGCAACGATATGTGTACACCGATACCTATCGGTCCCATATCCAGTTCTTGCCTCAAGTAGATAGGTAGGAACAGGATGAGGGCATTATCGGCGATGCCTCGCACGCCTCCGACAAACAGCAAGGCAACGAAGCCTCGGATCTTGAAGAGTTTGCCTATTGCCCCCATTTGCTCGCGGAGGCTACGTTCTTCACCCTGAACCATCTGCCCCTTAACGCCGCCTACGTTCCTGAGGAAAATCAAGAGGGCAATGGACACCAGAGCAGCGAAGGGGAAAACACCCAGCAGTACCGCTTGCCATGCAAAGACTGCAATGATGAGTCCGAAGGCAAGAGGGGCTATCGTCTCTCCTACGTTTCCTGCTGAGCGGTGGAGAGAGATGTAGAAGCCTCGTCGTTCGGGGAAACGCTGGGAAAGGATGCCCAACGCCGGGGGATGCCAGATGGAGCCTGCCGCAGCGGCGAAGCCTACTGCTACGAGTATGACGTAGTAACTGGGAGCTATTCCGACAATGAGGTAACCGAAGCCCATCAACCCGATGCTGCCCGATAGGATATAGCCGCGTAGGTGCTGGAAGCGGTCTGTGAGGACTCCGCCACCCATGCTGGCCACGCCACTGCTGATGCGGCGGATGCCGTCAAGCATTCCTGCTGCAAGAGTGCCGAATCCCAGGGACTCCATCATGAAGGGAAGTACGACCACGAAGCCACGGGAGTAGACGTGCTGCATTGTATGAGCGCTGATGATCATGATGGCAACAAACATGTTGCTATCTCTGCGGCTTACCGGTCTTTCCTGAACTGTGCCGTGAGTGGCTTCTGCTTGGGCCATAGGATCCTCCCCTGAAACTACGAGGTTGGGCGCTGCGTACCGGGGAGAAGGGCTCTGCCCGGTGCAATTGATATCTGTTGCAATGTGCTGGGAGGGCCTAACGGCTACTTCAGCACATCCTGCGATTCTAAATCGGATAGTACCGATGACCCGTCAGGAGTGTCAAGCGTGCTCACCATTGCCGTCGTATGCGACTATTCGATGTGGAAGATGCTGGCGGCGTTGTCCCAAAGCACCTTCTTCTTCTGCTCGTCGGTCAGGGCGGAATCCCCAACGAAATTATCCAACTCATTGGGGAACGTCGATAGCAGGGGCCACGGGTACTGGCTTCCCCAGACCACTACGTTGTCCCCGACCTCCTCGAACACATCGGGCGTGCTGGTCTCCCACGGCGCACTGGCGGCGAATCCCTGCTGCTTGAACAGGTAGTCTGGTGGCAGGGTGGAGGGGCAATCGTTGCCGAAGGGTATCTCACCCCAGTGCTCTTCCAGTCGCTCTATCCAGAACGGGAGCCAGCCTGCACCGGCGCCAAGGAAGCCCACCTTCAAGCCTGGGAAACGCTCCAGGACGTTGTGGCCGAAGAAGGACATCATGGCTACCCAGAGTTCAAAGGTGTCAGACACAGCCTCGTGGGAGAACTTGTCGTCCGGATAGCGGTCTGTGCCAAGCTCCGGGAGGACGCTGCCAGTAGCCTCGCTGATGACGATGGGCACGCCCAGGTCAAGGGCTTCCTGGTAGAGGGGGTCGTAGTCGGTATCGTGAAGCAGCCGATGAACCACCGGATTGGAGCGCATGAACGCGGCCACAAACCCCAACTCCTTCACCGCACGTCGCAGCTCTTTCACCGACTCCTCGACGCTCTGGAGAGGCAGGAGGGCTATCCCTTTGAGACGCTTCGTGTCGGCGTTGCAGTAGTCGGCCAGGTAGTTGTTGTACGCCCGGGCCATAGCCGCCGCCAGGGGTGCATCGATGTGGTCAGACCAGATGGCGTACAGGCCTGCGGTAGGCAGGAGGATGCCGACATCCACACCCTCTTTGTCCATGTCTGCCAGGTGCGATTGGCTGGAGAAGTCGGCGGCTGATGCATCGTCGTAGACCTTCTGGTACGCGGGGTTGGCAAGGAAGTTGGTCTGATTCCGGGAAACCGGGCGACCTTTCACGGTCATCGCCACACGGCTGCTGTCCATCTTCACGGGTCGTTGGGTCTTGAAGGGCTCCTCAAGCCATGTGTCCCACAGGTCGACCGGCTCTATGACGTGGCGTGTCGTATCGATGACCTGGAACTGACCCTTCATGGTTCCTCCGCGATGCTATTTGTGATCAAAGGCTATGCTAGCTGCGCCCTCAACCCCCGTCAACCAGGGCAGTGCCCTGGGCCCAGGCTCACCGATTGGCTGTTTCGTTTTGTTGCTGGCCGTGTAAAGTAAGAGGTAAAACTAAGGACACCTGCCTTTGGTAGCCGCAGGCACAGGGGGCCCAGGGTGAACCCTGGTGGTTGACCGTGAGGAAGGCCACAGATACCATGTCGCCACTCCAAAATCCAAGGGAGATGCACTATGAAACTCGTACGATTTACAGACACGGCAGGAGCCACCGACAGCGCTGCCAAGCCCGGATTGGTGAAGGGTGACGCCGTGGTGGACATATCATCCGTTGTGGCAGGCCTCCCCGCGTCCACGCCCCAGATGCTGATGGAATCGATCATCGATAACTTTGGGTCGCTGCGACCTGAATTTGAGAAGCTACTGGAATCGGGTGCGTCTGCGCCCATCGCCAGCGTGAAGCTGCGCCCGCCGCTGCCCCGTCCAAGCAAGATACTCTGCTGCATCGGCAACTACTGGGAGCACATGCAGCGAGAGGCGGGCCCACTGAACATGTTCTTGAAGTCGCCGGACGCGGTCATCGGCGATGGCGACACGGTGGTGCTTCCCAACAACACCAGCCCGTACATGTTCCAGCATGAGGCCGAGCTTGCCATCGTGTTCAAGGGGCCGGCAAAGGACGTGAGCCAGGCCGACCACAAAAATGCCATCTTCGGCTACACTTGCATCATCGATGTGTCTGCCCGAGCTGAAGGACGCCGTACATGGCGTCAGGGAAGCTGGATGGGCAAGTCGTTCGACACGTTCGCGCCCATAGGCCCCTGCATCGTCACCGCTGACGAGATCGAAGACCCTAACTCTCTGTGGGTGAAGTTCTGGAACAACGGCGACCTTCGACACGACTACGTGACCGACGATATGGAGCACCGCGTACCAGAGTTGATCGAGTTCTCCACCAACATCATGACCATGAACTCCGGCGATCTCCTGAGCTGTGGGACCAACCATGAGGGGCTGGGGCCGTTGCAGGACGGCGAGACTGGTGAGATCGAGATTCAGGGTATTGGCCGGCTGACCATCCACGTGTCAGACCCGCTGAAGCGCTCATGGGATCGTGGCATCTTCATGGGAGAGGGCTCAACAAACCCGGAGGCGCGAGCGCAGCAAAATAAGTAATTCGTTCCAAAGGTAGACCAGGGAGACAGCAAATGGAGATTACCCATGAAGCTCTGCTGAAGATGTTCGAGACCATGGTGACCATCCGGCAGTTCGAGTTAAGGGCGTTCGCAGAGGTCGGTCAGCGGAGCCTGCGCGGTGCCATCCACCTCTCCGTGGGGCAGGAGGCTGTGCCAACGGGCATTTGCGCCCACCTGACTGATGACGATTATTTGGCTTCCACCCACCGGGGTCATGGCCACTGCATCGCCAAGGGAGTCGATGTCCAGGGCATGATGGCGGAGATCCTTCAGAAATCCACAGGGACCAACAAGGGCAAGGGTGGCTCCATGCACATCGCCGATATTAGCAAGGGCATGTTGGGAGCTAACGGAGTCGTCGGCTCCAGCGTCCCGCTGGCGGTAGGAGCGGCGCTGGCTGCAAAACGCAGGAGCACAGACCAGGTGGCCATCGCGTTCTTTGGCGATGGCGCTGTGAACCAGGGTGTGGTCCACGAGAGCATGAACCTGGCCGCCATCTGGAAGCTGCCTGTCATCTTTGCCTGTGAGAATAACCATTATGCAGAGTCGACGCCGGTGGAGTACGCCACACCCATTGCGAATATCGCAGAGCGGGCAAAGGGCTACAACATGCCCGGCGTGGTCGTCGATGGCATGGACGCCTTCGCGGTGTACGACGCTGCAGGGACCGCCATCGGTCGGGCGAGGGCAGGCTTAGGGCCGACGTTGCTTGAGTGCAAGACGTATCGCTATTACGGCCACGCGGCGTTCGACAACCCCAAGAGCTACCGATCTACTGAAGAGGAAGATGAGTGGAAGGCCCGGGATGCCATCATGAAGTTCCGGGAGCGTGTCCTAGAAGAAGGTACTTTGAGCCAGGCTGAGATGGACGAGACGGAGGCCAAGGTCACGGAGCAGATGGACGAAGCAGTCCGATTCTCCGACGAATCGCCCGCGCCTGGCCTGAGCGAGCTGCTCACTGATGTGTACGTCGATGCTCCCAAGGGTTCGCTTGGTCGGAGTTCCCATCTGTTTACATAAATGACGATTCGGAGTGTGTCATGACATCGAAAACCACGCGTATGCTCTCCTACAGGGATGCCATCAACGAAGCGTTGCAGCAGGAGATGGAACGTAACCCGGACATCACCCTCATGGGAGAGGACATTGCTGGCGCGGCTGGCAGGGCAGATCAGGGGTTTGTCGACGCGTGGGGCGGGCCGTTCCGTACGACCCAGGGCCTGATCCAACAGTTCGGTGAAGAGCGTGTCAGGGACACCCCCATTTCAGAGGCGGCGTTCATCGGCACAGCTATAGGTGCAGCCGCAGCGGGTGTTCGCACGGTGGCTGAGCTCATGTACTTCGATTTCATTGGCGTCTGTTTCGACCAACTCCTGAACAACGCGGCGAAGATGCACTACATGTATGGCGGCAACGTCACCCTGCCATTCACGCTGCTAACGCGCATAGGTGCGGGCGTGGGCTCTGCGGCGCAACACTCTGAGACGCTGTACTCGCTGATGGCCCACATCCCGGGCCTGAAGGGTGTTGTTCCGTCCGATGCTTACACGGCCAAGGGCTTGCTGACGGCGGCACTGAGGTCAAACGACCCGGTCATCTTCTTTGAGCACAAACTCCTCTACCACGAACAGTGCGAGGTGCCTGAAGAGTCGTACGAACTCCCCATCGGCGATGCCAGGACAATGCGCGAGGGTACAGACATCACTCTAGTTGGCATCTCCAAGATGACCTCCGTGTGTCTAGAGGCAGCTGAGCTTTTGGCAGCAGAAGGCATAAATGCCGAAGTCGTCGACCTGCTCAGCGTGTTCCCCATCGACTATGACCACATCATCGCGTCGATCCAGAAGACGCACAGGATGGTGGTTGTCGACGAGGACACGCCTACGTGCAGCGTCGCAGCGGACATCGCGGCCACAGTGGGCGAAGAGGCATTCGACTCTCTGGACGCTCCAATCATGCGGGTGCAGGCGCCCCACACCCCGGTGCCCTACGCCAGAGACCTGGAGCTTGCCTACATCCCGGACGCCCAGCGAGTGGTGAAGACCGTGCGGGAGGTCTTTGGGAGCTAACGAGGATCACAGAGGGCGATATTCGCCAGGAGGAACCGATGGAGTTTACAGCCGCCAAAGCGTTTCTGGAGACCAACCACCGTGGGGTGGTGACTACGACCCAGAAGAATGGCGCAGCCCACGATAGCATCGTGGTGTGTGGTCACTATAAGGACAAGATGCTCTTCGTGTCCGTCCTGGGCAACTCGCGCAAGGTACATAACCTCCGCCGAGACCCACGCTGCACGGTATTGGGCGTGTCTGACGATTGGGGCAAATACGTCGTCGTCGAAGGGCAAGCGCAGCTCATGGACTACAGCAACATTGATCCAGAGGAATTCCGAGTGCTTCTCCGCGATGCGTTCCGTGCCTGTGGCGGGGGTGAACACTCGGACTGGGACGAATACGACCAGTCCATGCGTAAACAGGATGCTGTGATGGTGTTGGTCTCCCCGGAAAACGTCTACGGCAGGATTCGCTAGTCGTCACAACGTGCCTACATCTATTCACGTCAACTACGTTGACTCATCCTCTGAACGCCCATAGGATGAATGTGCCCCTTGATCCCTTTGCATCTAACGTATGGGAGTTCCTACTGCATGGGTAACCATTCAATGTTTTCATCGACTCGGCTTGGTGGTGTCCACTACGCCTGGGTGATCGTTGGCCTGGCGTTTGGAATCCAGACTGCAAGCTCCTCGATGCGTCTGGCTTTTGGCACCTTTGTTGACCCGCTGGCGGAAACATACGGCTGGTCCAACGGTTCTATCGGCCTGGCCTATGCCATTCAGTTCGCCGCTTCCGCAGCGTTCGCACCGGTTGCCGGTTGGATGGGCGATGTCTATGGGACACGACGCACCCTCCTTGTAGGTGTGGTGCTGTTTGCTGTGGGGATTATGCTGACGGGCAGCATGGATAGCCTGTGGGAGTTCTACCTCTATTACGGCGTCATCGTCGGCGTTGCCCTCGCGGTATTCATGGTGCTGCTGGTCTCAGCGGTCTCCTACTGGTTCAAGACCCAGCAAGGGCTAGCCATAGGGGTGCTTATGGCGTCCTTTGGCGTTGGCCCGTTGATCGCCGCACCCCTAATCGTCTACGTCATCAACCGATTCGGCTGGGGAACGGCCATGACTGTCGCCGGTCTTGGCTCCGGCCTGATAATGCTGGTCCTCATCGCCAAATTTTACGGAAAGCCTGCTGACAATGGCGCTAAACCCTATGGCGCGTTGCCGTCAGACCCCATTGAGGCCGTGGCGGACAGGGCAACAGTGACCGCAGAATCCAAGGCGTTCTTCAATCGAGCGCGAGGCACGTTCAATTTCTGGAACTTGGTGAACATCCACTTCCTGGGGTGCGTGGGCCATTCCATCATCATTGTGTACGGCGCATCTATTGCTATCCATGAGGGGATCGATCCTGTGGTGGCTGCGGGAGTAGTCAGCACCTTCTTTGGATTGAGCATCGCCTCAAGGTTCTGGACGGCCTTTCTGGCAGACTACTTCAGCCCACGAGGCATTATGGTGGCCTCCTTCTTTCTCCAGGGAGTCACGGTGTTCATGCTGTTGGAATCCACCGCTGTCTGGCATTTCTACCTCTTCGCCGTGGTCTTCGGCATCGGGTACGGTGGAGAGGGGACCGTGTTCCCTATGTTGGACCGGAGTTACTACAAGAAGGCACCCTTTGGCACGTCGTACGGTTGGCAGATGTTCGGGGCCAGCCTAGGCATGGGCCTGGGGGGATGGATCGGCGGCTATCTGTTTGACATAACCGGTACGTATACCCTGACCATCCTCGTATCGGCGGCCACAAGCCTCGGCGGGATGGTGAGCATCTTATTCCTGGCGGATCCTCGCAAAGAGTTGATACCTGACTGGAATAAGGACATCGTCGTAGACGGCGGCGCGTTGCGTCACGTTCACTAACCAGTTGACCTTCCGTAATTCCCCTAGGAGATGAATGTGTCCCTCTGGCTGCTGTTAGCGCTGATCGTTCCCTTCATGCTGGCTGCCGTGAACATGATCGATAAGCTGGTAGTAGACCGGCACATCAGCACAACTCTCCTGTATCCCTTCTACGTCGGCATCGTTGAGGTAGTGCTCGCTACTACCCTACTCACGACACTACTTCTGACCGGGTTGGAAGATGCGGACTGGCGGGTGATAGGCGGTGCAATGGCCATGGGTTCGTTGCGCGGAATAAGTCTGGCCACCATGGTCCTTGCGCTGCGGTTGGAACAGGTCTCCCGGGTCATCGCACTCTGGTTCCTCAACCCCATCATGGTCGTAGGCATGGCCGTCGCCTTCCTCAGCGAGTCGATATCAGTTCTGGCGATCGGAGCTATCGCGATGGCATCGTTGGGCGCTGGGGTGGTGTCGTGGACGGGAGGCAAAACGTCAGGAGGTTTCATGCCACCCAAGGTCATCGTCCTGGCGCTGGTGTCTGCGTTGGCCTGGGCCACGGCGAACATCCTGACGAAGCAGTTTGTTGACGATGAGTCCTTCTGGCAGCTCTACTTCGGCTCTCGCGCAGGCTTCGGCGCAGTGATGATGGTGTTGATATTCAGCAAAGAGGTGCGACGGGCTGCTCGGACCGAATGGCGGTCTCGACCGCTAATAGGCCTGTTCCTGCTGGCGGAACTGATCGTCACCATCAGCCTTATCCTCTACTACTCCGCTATCAACCTGGGGCCGGTGTCCCTGGTCTCCGCCATCGGCGCGATACAACCGCTTACGGTGCTTATCTACTCCATTGCGCTTGCCCTGCTGTTCCCGGCTATCTTCAGCGGCTGGGTTACCAGAGGTAGAGGCAAACTTGTGCCGCAGCTCATCGGCACCCTGGTGCTGGCCGTGGGTGTCAGCATTGTCAGCGTTCAGTAGCAGCCTTTGTGGTGCTAGGCGCGTTGACATGACCGCCGGGGCGATGCACCCTTCACCTTGGCGACAGCATCGGAATAAGTACGAACGAATCTGAGCGAGTCAGGGTCGGGTGATAGTGATCGATGCGCAAGACCAAGATTGTTGCTACGTTAGGGCCGGCCTCTTCCGGCGAGGAACAGGTAAGCGAGCTGTTGCAGGCTGGTGTTGACGTCTTCCGCCTCAATTTCTCCCACGGCACCCATGAAGAACATACGGCCACAGTAGGTCTGATCCGCAAACACGCCGAGCAGCAAGGCCGATCAGTGGCCATACTCCAGGACCTGCAGGGCCCACGCATCCGCACAGGCATGTTAGCTGGCGGCGTTCCCGTCCACCTTCAACCCGGCACCCCACTTATCCTCACCACAAAGCAGGTCGACGGCTCTGCCGACATGGTCTCTGTCACGTACGGCGGGCTTCCCAAAGACGCGCACGTAGGCAGTCGCATCTTTATCGCAGATGGGTCGATAGAGTTGCGAGTGGTGACAGCGACATCCACCGAGCTTCGCACTGAGGTCGTCCGTGGGGGGAAGTTGGGGGAGCGGAAGGGCATCAACGCCCCGGAAGTCCACCTGAACGTCAAGAGTTTCACGGACAAGGATCAGGAGGATCTCCACCTGGGGGTGAGCTTGGGCGTCGACTACATCGCATTGAGTTTTGTGCGTAGCGCCGCTGACGTGGAGGAAGTCCGAAGCGCGATATGGGCGTCGGGCGCCTCGATTCCCATCATCGCGAAGATCGAGAGCCAGGAAGCCGTAGAGCGCCTGGACGAGATACTGCAGGCAAGTGATGGGGTCATGGTCGCTCGGGGAGACCTTGGGGTGGAGTTGGGCCCAGAAAGGGTCCCCATGCTCCAGAAATCGATACTGCGCCGGGCGAACGAGCTTGGAGTCCCGTCCATCACCGCAACGCAGATGCTGGAATCCATGATCACCAGCCCATCGCCGACGAGGGCAGAGGCCAGCGATGTGGCCAACGCCATCCTTGACGGTACTGACGCCGTGATGCTCTCAGGCGAAACGGCTGTGGGCCGGTATCCTTTGGAAGCAGTACGAACTATGGATAGCATCGCCCTGGAGGTAGAATCACACGCCCCTCGAATCGACATGCACTTGGAATACTCAAGCGACCACAGCCATAGCCTAGCGCATGCTGCAACCCTGGTGGCGGAAGAAGTGGATGCCACCGCCATTGCCGTATTCACCAACAGTGGATTCACGGCGCAACTCCTGTCAAAACAGGCTCCCATGATCCCTATCTACGCGTTCACGTCGCGGGAGGATACGTACCACAGACTTGCGCTGTGGCACGGAGTGACGGCACTACGTGGCGAATTTGCGGAGGATACAGACGCCTTAATTGCAGGGATGCTTGGGGAGTTACGGGACCGTCAGTTTGCCGAGCTAGGGCGTAACGTAGTAGTGGTTCGGCTTTCTCCTCCCGGGGGCAGGCACCTGGCAAATTTTATTACGGTGCGTGTTATTACTCTTTGAACCTTTTTCAATCACTATGACCTTCTCTTGCGCCTTGGTCAGAGGCAGGATCGAGCTAGTTCTATTCCGATCCTCCTTCTAGCACTCTAGGCATCTATTTCATCAAAGAAACATGTCACTCATGACTATCGCTGGTTCCCACTGGCAGATACGGTGTTTACGATAATCGCAACAGATTGTTGTACCTAGGCCTTGACACGTAGTTATTTGTCCTGTAGCTTGCTTAAGGTTTTAATAGGCGTTTCGACTGTCATATGACCGTCATATACAAAAGGGGGGTAGAGTTATGGTTCGATTACTACGTGGTGGGAGCACTACGATCATCCTGGGGCTAATGGCCCTTATGTTGCTGGCCGCGTGCAGCAGCGACGGCGACGATGAAAGCACGTCAGGAGCAGCAGCACCAACTGCAGTGCCTGCCACCGCTGTTGCTCCTGCTCCAGACGCAAAGCCGACAGTGGAGAAATTGGTCATCTCCGACGCAATTCCTTCTGTGGAGTCCAACAACCCCTGGAAGCTTGAAAACCCCCGGACTCCCTATTACATGCGACCTATGTATGAATCACTCATTGGCGTTGACGCCCTCACCGGGGAGTTTGTGCCACAGTTGGCAACGGAGTTCAGTGTTGAGCCGGACGGAACATCCCTCCGCTTCATACTCCGCAAGGGTGTCAGGTTCCACGGCGACAACGGTGAGTTCACTGCGGCAGATGTGGTGGCCACCCACGCCAATTCTTCTGCGGAGGACTCCGTCCACACCCATAGGACCCAATATCGCAGGGTCACCGTTGAAGTGGTCAACGACTACGAGATCGTCTTCCGCACTGACGTACCCAACCCGGAGCTGATCCCCAACATCTCCGAGCGGAACACCATTTCCATGGAGCCCTATAGCGCCAAGGATATGGCTGCACTGGGTGGTAACCCAGACCTATCCAGCAGGCTTCCGGCGGGCACGGGCTTCTACGAGTATGATGACCGGTTCCAGGGCCAATTCTTCCGAATGAAGCGCGTCCCCTACCAGCACTGGGAGAACCAGGGGCAGTTCGAAGAGATAGAGATGCGTTTTATCAGTGAGGCGTCCACCCGCCTGGCGGGACTGCTGACGGCAGAGATCCACATGGGCCAGCTCCCGCGGGATCAGCAACAACAGGCGGTGGCTGAGGGCCTGAAGGTGGCCCGGGCCAAGGTACTGGCCCGAGAGCGGACCTTGCTGTTCGGTGGGATGCAACTCGACAAGAAATACGCAAACTATGAAGCGCAAGGCACCGCTTGCGGATACGCCCACTGTGACTCGGTCTTCCTTGACGTCAAAGTGCGCAGGGCCCTGAGCAAGGCCATCAACCGGGCTTCCCTCAACAACGCCTTCTTCGGCGGCGAGGGTATTGAAGTCCACAACATCCATATGATACCCACAGCCTCCTACTGGAACCCGGCATGGGACCAGAACTTCCAGGAACAGTATGGGTACGACCCGGCAGCAGCCCTGGCCCTGCTGGCCGAGGCGGGCTATAGCACCAGCAACCCCCTGGAATTTAAGATTGATGGTACCGCCGTCGGAGGGTTCCCTGAGGCGGGGGACTTTGCCGAGACGTTCGTTGGGTTCTGGCAGGAAATCGGGGTCAAGGCCACTCTTGATCTGACAGATAGCACTACCAGCCGGGCATGGGGCAGGTCCTTTGATGTGAAACTTAATAACCGCATGGCGGGGTGGATGACCAGCAACATCGTGGAGACCCAGGCCTTCCGCGTCCACAACTGGGCTGGCTCGGCGCCACGGGGCGGCCCCGAGTTCCCAGAACTTGAGGTGGCCATCCTGGCCCAACGGAACACGGTGGACCCGGTGAGGGCCCTGGACGGGTTGCGGCAGGTGGGAGACGTGATATTCCCGCTGCACATCGGCATACCCATCTTCTGGATCCCTGACGACATCGTCTACAACCCAGAAGTCGTCGCATCCTACGAGTGGTCAGGCGTACCGCTGGGAACATACAGCAGCTTCCAGCAGATCAAGGCTGTTCTGGAGTAATACCGACCACAGCGTTCAATAGAGACTGAGAACTGGGTGACACGGAATTCCGTGTCACCCAGTTCGTTTTGTGTGGGAGATGTGCCTCGTCGTATTGCTGCCCCTTGCTTGACGCTACCTATGGCGCCTCATACCATGCGCTGAACCACAGTAAGGGGGATTCATGGAGGGTACTCCACAGGATCCGGGCTCAAGTTTCCGGGCGAACATCATCCGCGTCAAAACCTTCTGAGAGATCGGCCTCCACCTGGTCAGTGACCCCAGCATCACCTACGGCGGCAACCGGGACATGACCATCACTATAGGCAGTGGCGCTCACGAGGACTTTCAACCATCGCTGCGCATGGCCACGGGTTCCATCATCCTTGCCCACGGCGTTGCCAGTGGTGACGTGGACATGGCCTTCGTGAACCCTTCGGCGTGTCTCACCCAGGCGTACAAGGGGACTGGCATGTTCGATAAGCCCCTGCCCGTTCGCATCGTTGCCAGCTATCCCTCGTGGGACCGCTTTGTGGTTGTGGCGCACCCTAGGATCGGCATCACCTCGCTGGCTGAGATCAAGGAGCGTCGAACCCCCGTCCGCATGTCCATACGCGAAGACCCCACCCACTCCACGCTGGTGCTGCTGAACCAGATCCTCGCCGTGCATGGCTTCAGCCTGGCGGACATCGAGTCATGGGGCGGCAGCTTCCAACTGAACGGCCCGCCGCACGATAAACGGCGCATGGACGCGCTTTACGCCGACGAACTGGACATCATCTGCGACGAAGGTATCCCCACCATGTGGTTCGACGAAGCCCTTCAGCAGGGTATGCAGCCCATAACGCTGGACGACAAGGTGTTTGGGGCGATGGAGGCCATCGGGTGGCGGAAGGTGACGATACCTGCCGGCCGGTTCCCCCATCTGACGCAGGACTATGACTGCATCGATTTCAGCGGCTGGCCCATCTACACCCGGGCAGGGCTGGACGACGAGACGGTATACAAGGTGTGCGCTGCCATCCACGCCAAGGACGATGCTATCCCCTGGGACGGCGACTCCTACACGGACATCAACCAGGTGTGGCAGGAGACGGAAGCCACGCCGGTAGACGTGCCGTTCCATCCTGGCGCGCTCCAGTGGTACAAGGAGCACGGCGTTAAGCTTTGAGCAAGGCCGTGCTCTGCAGTTGTCGTTGCGAGACTTTCACGTTGTTCAGGGTACACTCCGCGAAGGAGTCTGGTGGGATGACTGCGCTCCAAACATCTGGATTGCCACGCTCGACGCTGTCGATGCTCGCAATGACGAAAGGCTTTGAGGGGCAAGGGTGTAGCGGAATTTATTGACGCAGCTAGAGGATGGCTGATACGCTTCGCCCGCTACGAGGGCATGAAGCCCCCACCCCATCCCTCCCCACGAGGGAGGGAGATAACGCAAAGCTAGGTGATTCGGCATGGCAGACCATACGTATGACATCGCAATAATCGGCGGCGGGATACTGGGCATTGCCACGGCTATGGAGCTCACCCACCGCTTCCCCAAGCTCACCGTGGGCGTGGTGGAGAAGGAAAAGAGGCTGGCTGCCCATCAGACAGGGCACAACAGCGGCGTCATCCACTCCGGCATCTACTACAAGCCAGGCTCACTCAAAGCTCAGAACTGCGTGACGGGCGTAAGTTCCCTGCTGGCGTTCTGCGACGAGAACAACATCAAGTACGACCTGTGCGGCAAGGTCATCGTGGCTACCGGGGAAGACGAGCTTGGTCGCCTCGACGACCTGTTTGAGCGAGGGAAGGCCAACGGCGTCCCCGGCCTGGAGATGATCGGCCCGGAGCGGCTGAAGGAGATAGAGCCCCACGCGGCGGGCATCAAAGCGCTCTGGTCGCCGAACACAGGCATCATCGACTACACAGAGGTCACAGAGGCGTATGGTCGCAAGTTCAGGGAGAACGGCGGGGAGATTCTGACGGATGCCAAGGTTGAGGACATCAAGAAGGGCAGTGACGGTCGCGTGACCCTCATCACGAACCAGGGCGATGTCAGCGCCAAGTACATGGTCAACTGCGCCGGGTTGCACGCCCACACCATAGCCCACAAGATGGGTGTGCCCTACGACCTGCGCATCATCCCCTTCCGTGGCGAGTACTTCACACTGTCGCCGGAAGGACAGGAGTTGGTGAAAGGGCTTATCTACCCGGTGCCGGATCCCCGGTTCCCGTTCCTGGGCGTGCACTTCACTCGCGGCATCCACGGTGATGTAGAGGCCGGGCCGAACGCCGTGCTGGCCCTTGCTCAGGAGGGGTATACCAAGTTCAAGATCAACGTGAAGGAAACCCTAGCTACTCTGACCTTCAAGGGCTTCTGGATCATGGCAGCCAAGCACTGGAAGACGGCGTGCCAGGAGTACTATCGCTCCTTCAGCAAAGGCACATTCACTAAGTCGCTGCAGCGACTGGTGCCGGAGATAGAGAAGCATCACCTCACTGGCGGCGGCGCTGGTGTCCGAGCCCAGGCTGTCGAGCGCAACGGATTCCTCGTCGATGACTTCCGCATCAGCCAGACGGAGAACGCCATCCACGTTCGCAACGCACCATCGCCGGGGGCCACGGCATCGCTGTCGATCAGTCGAGGCATCGTCGATATGGCTGAAGAGGCGTTCGACCTCCAGGCGTAGCCTTCTCAGAATCAACCGACTCTTGACAGCCCCTAGCTAGTGTCGTGTACTGTTTTCGAGGCTCAGTTGCCTTCAAGCCAAGAACCTAACAAGGAGGATTCCTGATGCTGACCCACGAAGAAAATGACATGTTGACCCAGACCGGGAAGGGCACTCCTATGGGGGAGCTGTTCCGGCGATTCTGGGTTCCGGCTTGCCTATCTGAAGAGATTCCTGGCGCTGACAGTACGCCCGCGCGAGTGAAGCTGATGGGCGAGGACCTCATCGCCTTCCGTGACAGCGATGGTAATCCTGGCTTGGTTGATGCTCACTGTCCCCATCGTGGCGCGCCTATGTTCTTTGCTCGCAATGAGGAGTGCGGCTTGCGCTGCGTCTACCACGGATGGAAGTTCGATATAAACGGCAAGTGCGTCGATCTGCCGAACTCACCCGAAGGCGAGACGTACAAGGTCAAGGTCAGCATCACCGCGTATCCTGCGTTTGACGCTGCGGGCATGGTGTGGGCGTACCTGGGGCCCAAGGACCATCTGCCTCCCAGGCCTCAGTTCGATTGGATGGAGTTCGGGCCTGACCGGACCTACGTGCGCAAGTATCACCTGCGTTGCAACTTCTTCCAGGCCATCGAGGGCGACTACGACCCGAGCCACGCGGCGTTCCTGCACACCACTCGCGATCTTAACGTCCCTAGCGCCATTGAGAACGCAGCTCCTGCGCTGGGCGCGTTACTGGGCAACAAGAGCTTCCTGCGGATGAAGTATGTAACCTATGACGACACCGACTACGGCATGCTGCAAATTGCTGTGACCCCTGAGAGTGATGGCACACAGACGGTGTCCGCCAGCCAGTTCTACATGCCCTGCTTCAGTTCGGCGGGCATCGCAGGCGCGGGCGTGTTCTCAAGCAACATGCGCATCCCCATCGACGATGAGAGCTGCTACATGTATCGCTTCCGCTGGAGCTATGAGCCGTTTGTGCAGAAGCAGATCGAGGAAGACCGGTTCGGCAACTTCACCTTCCCGGAGCAGATACCAGGCTCGTTCATGGCTGTGGAGAACAAGGACAACGATTATCTAGTTGACCGGGTGGCGCAGAAGAACTATTCCTACACCGGCATCAAGTCCTTCCCCATCCAGGACCTGGCGTTGGTGGAAGACCAGTGGGGCCCAAGGGCTGACCGCTCGTTGGAGCATCTGGTGACGTCTGACGAGCCGATCATGCACGTGAGGCGGAGGCTACTCAACGCTGCCCGCGAGTTGATGGAGGGGCAGGAGCCTGCCGGGCCTCATAACCCGGAGGGCTTCAGGGTTCACACTGCACGCATGAGCATAGCGGGAGGTGTGCCGGTCATAGAGGCCATTGAGCAGATCAAGAAGCAGACGTTGGGGCCGGTACCACCGGCCAAGGTGCACGCAGCCTAAGTCCCTATCTGCAGCGGGTTCTCAATGCCCTGTAGCGTCGTGATGATGGACATCACGGTCAGCCTGCCTGTACGCGGGTTCTCCGTGGGGATGTTCTCGATTTCGATGTGCAGCCTGCCGAACTCACCCTCTACCAGGATGTCGTGGCAGTTCCGCTCAAGGCCTGGTACGGCGAAGATGCGGATGCGCGTCTTGTCGGGCCCGATTCCCGCGAAGCTGACGGCAGCCGAGACATTCACATTGGCGGGGAATCCTTTGCAGGCCTCTCGCGCAGTGCCAGAGAATATCTCCTGCTCCTCTGTGAAGCCGAGGACTGAAATGCCACGCTCCACCAGATACGGCGAGCCTTCCAGCGCCTTCAACGGCTTCCGTGTGGTCATGGTTACGTGGTCGATGCGTCCGGACGATGCCGACTTGATGCCGTCCAGTCCCGCTATCGCGCCAGAAGGCGCATAGAGCTTGCAGCCTCGCTCCTTGGCCATCTCCAGGATCTCAGGGTGGTCCAGCAACGCGCCGATGCTGATAGCCATGAGGTCCTTGCCAGCCTCGAAGGTCGCCCGGGCAAGGTCGGGCACTACGTCGCCGCCAGCAGCTTCGACCATCAAGTCGGCGTTGGCGATCAGCTCGTCGCGAGAGCAGTACCCCGGCGGGTTTTTAAGAGTGGCCAGGAATGCCTTCGCGGTCTCATCAGTCCTACTGGTGATGCCGATAATGGGGAGCGTCATCGCGCCGGACTCGGACGCCTTCAGAAGCGCCTGGCCCACTGCACCACATCCCACTATCCCAATGGTTGTCATTGTCTGAACCACCCTTCTCATACTACGTTCTGGAACTGCGGCAACACTGTAGCATGTATTGCCCTACCGTAGCCACGCTAGCTAGGAATCCGGTACACTCCGCTTGTCCGAATTCAGCCTTATGTGGCTAATCGAAAGGAATCATCAATGACCTACATTGATCCGGTTGAAGTATCTGGAGAAAACTACAAGCTGCTGTTGGAGAACGATGCAGTTAAAGTGCTGGAAATGACTCTGAAGGCTGGCACCTCTGATATCGAGCACTCCCACCACATATTTCATCACCGGTGGCAAGGCGAAGGTCCATATTCCTGACGGCGGCTCTGCGGAGTTGGAGTTCCCTGACGGCTTTGTGATGTGGCATGAGGCATGGACCCACAGGGTTGAGAACGTGGGAACTACGGCCATCCGCGCCATCATCGTGGAGCCCAAGTAACCAGCAGAGGCATCAACGGCTAGCCCGAATTAACGAAGCACCCTCGCTAAGGCAGCGAGGGTGCTTTTTGTGGCTTTGGGGGGCACTGGCACGATGTTAGCCTCAATATCTTGCTTTCCACCGATTAGGGTGAGTACAACCTTAAGGAAATCACACACATTTCACACCTTTATGGAATTATGGATTTCAAAGCGCCGTTGACAACTTGTTAATGGAGTGAGAAAGGGGTGAGGCGGCTTCACCGCAAAGAAGTAATCCTTTTCCATAATACGATTCACCCCCTATAGCGATGCCGAATCATGCGTGGAGGCGATGTTCAGAGCCTGCTGTAGATATAGGCTGATTGTGTACTGATAAACAAGACATTAATGAGTCAGCCGAAGACAGCAGGAGAAAACGAGATGAAGATTTTGACACGGATGGTTGCACTAGAACTGGTACTGGGGGCCACACTGATGGTCACAGTGTCCAGCCTCATGGCCGATTCCTCCGTTCAATTCAAGGTCTCTCCCGGCTGGACGCTCATCTCTGTCCCCTTCATCCAGGCAGACCCGGCCATAGACGCGGTCATCCCCGCAGACCAACCCATCGACGTAGTGATGGAGTGGGATGCCGAGGCAAGGATGTGGTACGTTGCTTGACGCAATGCCGCAACGGGGTTGTTCGAGGGTGATGTGAAGACCATCCGCCCGGACACTGGGTACTTCATCTGGGCAACCGATGCAGCCACACTGAGATGGAAGCAGGCACAACCAGTCCCGGCCAGTTTCCAGGAGCCCACAGCCACACAGAAAGGGCTGAACCTGATCCCCGTGCTGTACGGCTCACGACCGAGCCCCTGGCCGTTGCTGCCGATGATTACCTGGACGGCGTTGATTGGGTGAAGGCCTTCACCTTCAGCCCGGCCACCGACAAGTGGACCACGGTGAAGCGTGGACAGACCATAGAGGTCGGCTACGGCTTCGATAACCCCTGCACCGGGGCGCCGGTAGTGCCCGCCCAACGTAGAAGCCGGCACGGAGCCCTGCCAGGCGACCGAGTACGGAGACCGGTACTTCAACAAGGTCTTCACACCCCTGGACATCGTAGAGATTAAGGCACCACTGTTCTTGGGGAACGCCTACTGGCTCCACACCATGGATGACGGAGTAATCGTCCGATAACCGAACAAGCTAACGGAAAAGAACCCTCTCATCAAGTGAGAGGGTTCTTTTTTATGTTTCGTATCAGCGGGTATCAGGCCGGGGTGTACTCCGGGGAGTAGTTCGCCTTCTGGTAGAACTCCTTGTGCAAGGCAGTTCGCCAATCAACATCGGACGGGAGGATCTTTTCGATAGCACGCAGGTCATAGATGTTGGTACCTAGACCTGGAGGGTCGCCGCCGTCCTCTACTATCCTTGCGGCCTCCAGCATCATCTTTCGGGTCATGATGATGGCTCTGTCTGTGGTGCCAAGGTGCTCCTGCGTACGGTCACAGATGGTGCCCATGCTCTCCTGCACGGCTCTGTCCTGGGTATTGATGCCGTTTATTCCCGTGAAATTCTTGGTGCGCTGCATCTCACGGTCAAGGAAGTAGTCGTTTCCAGCGTTGGCAATGGAGCGGAAGCCGTTTGCCGGGTCAATGTCCTTGTGCATCTCGTTGCCGCTGCCCTCTTGCTGCCGCTCGCCCTCCGTCAGCGGGACATCAGTGAAGCTGTAGGTGAAGTTCCAAACCATGGTGTTCTCATCGTCGACAGGCACCCATGCGTGGCCTGAGATGATGGGCTTCACATCGCCGCGGCCCGTTATCACTGAACCCAGTTGGGCCGCTCGTAGCTGATAGAAAGGCATGATGAAGTGGTATCCGCGCACGAAGTTGCCGCCATCGTCAGGCATCGGCCGAATACCAGCGTAGGTGTAACCGAAATCGGTCGGCTGCACTTCAAGGGTGGCCGCTGCCGACTTCTTGATGGCCTCATCACGGGCCGAGATGCCGAACCCTGCCATCCTTCGATGGAGGAAGGTGCTGTGGACGGTGTCTATGCCGCCTTCCAACCCCTGAAGCCAACCGCAGGGCTGCAGGATTTTGTTCACGCCTCTGTGTGTGTCTGGCACCTGGGTCCACTCCATCTTAGGTAGTGGAGGAACGGACTCCTTGGGCCCCATGTAGAGCCAGATAACCTCGCCGAACTCAGCGGTCTGGTACGCGATGATCTTCACCTTGTCTTTGAAGTTACTTTCTGCGGGTTCTGAGGGCATATCGACGCAGTTGCCTTCGATATCGAACTTCCAGCCGTGGTAAACGCATCGCAGCCCACATTCCTCGTTGCGACCGAAGAATAAGCTTGCTCGACGATGCGGGCAGTATTTGTCGAGGACGCCCACGTTGCCATCGGTATCGCGAAAGGCGACCATGTCCTCGCCCAGAAGGCGCAGTCGAATCGGTGGGCAATCGGCTTCCGGGAGCTCCCAGGAGAGCATGGCAGGCATCCAGTATCGCCGGAACAGGTTTCCGATAGGTGTGCCCGGCCCTACGTTGGCCAGTCGCTCGTTCTCTTCAGGTGTCAGCATATTTAGCCTCCCCAGGGCGAGCCCTGGACTCATGTATCTGTGGGGCAGCAATGTAGCGCTGGCCACATTCTACACCACGTGAACCAACGCTGAACCGGCGTTACCCGATGGACTTTGCGTACGTGTCCAACAGGGGTAGCACGACGTCTCTCTCTGCAGCGGGAAGCGAGAATATTGCCCGCTCGACACCAGCCCCGCCGAGTCGTGCGATGTTCGCTTCGTCTGGTTGAGCACTGAACACAGATATAGAGATGGATGAGGGGTCACGGCCAGCCTCAGCCGTACGCTGCTTCAGGATTGCGATCTTCTCCGGCAGGTCTGGGCCTTCTGAGGGTCTACCCTGGATGGGCATCCAGCCATCGCAGAACTCTATGACACGATCGAAGGTGGTGGGGCCATCGCCTCCCATGATGACAGGCGGGTGGGGCTGCTGCAGCGGCTTGGGATACGCCCATATCTTATCGAAATCCACGAAGTCTCCGTGGAACTCCACCTATTCCTGGGTCCATATCTCCTTCATGGCCAATACCTTCTCTCGGAGCTGCCGGAACCTGGCCTTGAATGCGGTGTCGTGGTTCTCGATCTCCTCCACATTCCAACCCCCTCCGATGCCGAAGAGGAACCGGCCGCCGGAGAGTCGGTCGAGGCTGGCGATCTGTTTTGCCAACGTTAGCGGGTCATGCTGGATGATGAGGCAGATGCCTGTGGCAAGCTTCAGCGTGGTGGTAACGGCTGCCGCCGCTGTGAGGGCCACAAACGGGTCGTAGGTGTGCCAGTAATCCCTTGGCAGGTCCGGTCCACCAGGCCACGGCGTGTTGTGACTGGCGGGGATGTGCGTGTGCTCTGGCGACCAGTACGACTCGAATCCGCGATCCTCTAGTTCCTTTGCCAGCTCGTCCGGAAGTATGGCGTAGTCCGTTGGGAACATGGTTACTCCGAAATCCATCTGACCCTTCCTGTGATGTTTGCCTTACTTAAAGTGTGGCATGACCTGTTCAGCTACAAGTCGCATGCAGTTGGCGGTCGGCTCTACACTCATGCCCGCCCACCGCATCCGCAGTCCCATGTGGGTGACGCCAAGGGCCTCGTATCGCTTCAGATCGGCGACTACATCCTCTACGCTCCCAACGATGAACCGATCTTTCGCCAGCTCCTCGAACGCGCTCGTGAAGGCTTGCTCGCCGTCCAAAGCCTGGTCCTGGCCCCATTGGGCGTAGGTCTCATATTTTCCAGCAAGGAATGGCTGGCATATGCGGATTGCTTCATCCCTGTTATCAGCTACAAAGAACTCTCTCAGTGCCGGCAGCGTCGTGACGTTACTGTGCCCTGCGTCCTTGAGCGCGGCGCGGTACATGGCCACCTGACGCTCCACTGTTGGGTAGTCGGCATGGTTGATGAGCCATGGATAGCCCAGCCGCCCCGCACGCTCCACAGCTACGTCAGCGCTTGCGGCTATCCAGACAGGTGGCGACGGCTGCTGCACCGGGTTCAGGCCGATGTGTACATCAGAAAGCTGGAAGTGCTTACCGTTGTACGAGACTTTCTCCCCGGACCAGAGCAGCTTCATAACCTCTAGCGACTCGACCATGCGTGAGACGCGGTCTCCTCGTTTTACCCCGAAAGAGTCGTGCTCTTCCTCTCGATATCCTAGTGCGACGGCGAGGACTGCATGGCCGTTGGTGATGACGTCAAGGGATGCCACCTGCTCCGCTAGATCGACAGGGTTGTAGAGGGGTAGGACAGCCGTGAAGACCTGATCCATGCCCGGAGCCTCGGCAGCCAGTCGCCCCATCACCGGCAACGGCTGCAACATCTGGTATGGGTCACTCAGGTAGTGTTGACCTGCGTACACGTACGAGAACCCTAGCTCGTTTGCCAATCGCACCAGCCCTACCGCTTCTTCCAGGCTCTGTACCATGTCCGTGCCCTGGGGTTGTTGGAGCATGCCGGTCATTGAAAGTCCGAATTTCAAGCGATGTCTCCTCTTCTTCGTATCGGGTAGTCATTGCCGCAATTCGGCATTACTATCGGCTTCCGATGTCATTTGTTAGAATTGGGCCATTAGGTTTACGGTTGGATGGAACCAGCACATCGGGCCACCAGGGCGTAAACGTCATTTAGTAGACGCCCTTTAAAGGCGATTGATTATGGATCAGGTAATCCACTGGCATGACAGCCCGTATCCAATGCTACTTCTGCTGGCAGGAGTAGCCACCTCTACGCTGACGTTTCTGGCCTGAAACCGTCGCAGCGCGCCTGGTGCGTACCCGCTCATTTTCCTTGGTCTGGGCGCTGCCATCTGGCAGGTGGCATTCGGTCTGGCCCTCTTCACTGATCCCAGCGAATTCCGAATCGTCCTGGCCAAAGTGCAATACATTGGGATTGTCATAGTGCCTACGGCATGGCTGACGTTCGCCATTCAGTATACAGGCAGGAGAAACTGGCTCAACGCCAAGACTATCCCATTACTGGCGGTGATGCCTATCGCCATCCTTGCTTTGGTTTGGACCAATGGATCGCATCATCTTATCTGGGCCACCATAGAGTTTGACGTTACCGGAGATCTGTCACTTCTGAACCTCACATATGGCAACGCATTCTGGGTACATACCGTGTACTCCTACGTGGCAATGCTTGCCGGTATCCTGATTGTTGCTGAGGACATCTTCTACTCCCACTGCCTCTTCTGGCAGCAATCTGCGGCCATGCTGGTATCCGCGATTACGCCGTGGGTTGCCAACTGGCTCTTCTTCATTGAAGCGGGCCCAGTGGAAAACCTTGACCCAACGCCTTTTGCCTTCCTGGCGAGCGTCGCTGTTCTTTGGTGGACCGTATACCGCGTTCGATTGCTAGACATAACTCCAGTGGCGTTGAAGGCGATCTTTGAGAATATCACGAGCGGGGTCATCGGCCTTGACGAGCTGGAACGGGTAGTAGCCTCCAACGAGGCAGCGAAGGCGATAGTCGGCCAGCCTGGTTTGGAGACGATAGGCCGCCCGCTTAAGGAAGTGTGGCCCAGCGGTGCTTCAATGCTGCATACGCAGGTGGGCGAGCCGACAACGTATCCAGACGTTGTGTTTGAGGATGAGCCGGAGGTTAGAGAGGTACAACGCCGGCTTTTGGAGAAAGACCCAAGGCTGACTGTGATCGGGGAGGCGTCGTCCGGCGAGGAGGCGTTGGAATCCGTTTGCAATATGGCTCCGGACGTGATCACTATGGATTTACTGATGCCCGGAATGGACGGCCTTGAGGCCACACGTCGAATCAAGGACAGCTACCCGGATATCAAGGTGGTGGTGGTCAGCGCGTATGGCGGAGAGTACCTGCAGAGGAGCGTTGATACGGGCGCGGACGGGTACGTTCTTAAATCTCTAGCTTCAACTGCCCTTGCTGAAAGACTTCTAGAGGTGATGAAGCAGTAGCCACAGGTTAGCGATTCCGAAGGAAAGGGCCCATCAAGCGATTCACACCCCAGTCTCCCCACAGCCTTTGAAGGCTATGTACCTACGAGGAATGGCTTTTGTTCTGTCTGAGACGTGCGACTCCTGCTGTATCGATGGCGATTCACTGCAACGTTAGTTCATTGGTATACTCTGCTCATGATGTTTCAAGTGACAGAAGCGGCCCTGAAAGCGCTCTACAAGGGCCGAATCGATGCTGCTCACCCTGAGGGTGAAGCTATGCGGCTTATCAAAGAAGGCGATGGGTTTGGTTTCAAGTTGGGTGCTGCTCGACTCACAGACATGGTGTTTCAGCATGAAGGGCAGGATGTTCTTCTGGTGGCCTCGGTGTTGAATCGTACAATGGGCCATATGCGGTTGGATACAGTGACCAGGAACGGGAAGAACACTTTTGTGCTGAATGAGCAGCCCAGCAGTAAATGAGCAGGGTGGGGGGGAAGTGGTGGGCCGTCAGGGGCTCGAACCCTGGACACCCGGATTAAAAGTCCGGTGCTCTGCCAACTGAGCTAACGGCCCACGGAAGGGATTGTAGCAAGAATTCCGGAAGTTGTCAGAAGATGGAATTGTAAATCGTATTGAATCCATTTGTTATTCAATCGAAATACAATATAGTAAATCGAAATAAATCTATATCTATCTCAAGAAGCCCAACACAGCGCTGAGGGTCTCAATACTAGGAAGCGGCCAGTAAGAAAACCATGCTTTGCCAACGATATTCTCTTGGGGTATCGGGCCCAGCCCTCGAGAGTCGTAGCTCGCCGAACGATTGTCGCCGAGAACGAAATAAAACCCGGGCTGGACGAACACAGGGGCGAGATTGCTGGTATCCCGTTTGCCGAGATACGGTTCTTCAAGGAGGTTGCCGTTGACATAAACAACACCAAACTTCATCTCTACTGTGTTGCCGGGAACTCCAATGATGCGCTTAACGAAGTCTCTGGTGGGATCGGTTGGTTCATGGAAAACGATCACATCGCCCTGTTCCGGAGGATGGAATGGAAAGATCCAGCGTCTGATGTTGGGAGTAACCTGGCCGTTCACCGTTTCTTCGGACTGGAAAGGAATGGGCTCATACACTAACTTGTTCACCAGAAGGTATTGGCCATGAGTCAGGGTAGGGTCCATGCTGATACCCTCGACGCGGAAGTTCTGCACGCTGGCTTGCAGGATCAGGAATACGGCCAACGCTAAAAGAACTGTTTCTAACGATTCAAAAAGAAACCCGCGCACTATCCTTGCCTCATTTGGATTGCCTCTTCCACTATAACGATTAAACACTGATAATGTGTAGCAGTAGTATTACGGTCCAAGGAAAATCTATTTGTCATAAATGACCGCAGTTCTTTATTATGTTATACTGCGTCCACTTTGACTATGGCAGGTAAGCCATGGATGAACAAACGCTTTTGCAGGCCAGCAAAGACGGCGATGCCGAAGCCTACAACAGTCTGGTGCTCCAGTATCAGACATCGATCTACAACGTAGCTCTTCGCATGGTGGGGGAAACCGCCGTGGCGGAGGACATTGCCCAAGAAACATTTGTTTCTGCGTATCGTGCCCTCCATACGTTTGCAGCGGGAAACTTCCGAGCCTGGCTTTTCCGCATCGCCACCAACGCCTGCCGCGATCACCTGCGCTCCGCCCATGTCAGACGCAATACCTCACTCGACCTCTTGGTGGAGAACCCCACGTTCAGCGTCGCCAGTGACGAAGAATCCCCAGAGGACTATACGGTTCGCCGTGAGTTGTCGAGTTTCATCCAACAATCTCTGACCAGATTGCCTGAAGACCAACGCGTGGTCCTGATTTTAGTTGACATCCAGGCCTTCAGTTACGAGGAAGCAGCTCAGATCCTGAAGACTCCAGTTGGGACAGTGAAGTCGAGGCTCAGCCGTGCACGAGAGGCCATGCGGGCGACGCTCTCGACCCAACGGGAACTTTTACCTGGGCAATTCCGTTCTGGTTAGTGGAGGATAGATAATGAAGCTCTTTTCACGAAGCTCAGTGGATGGTCACATTTCTCAGGAAATAGTTTCCGCTTTTCTTGATGGTGCGCTCAGCACGAAAGAGATGAGCAGGGTTGACCATCATATGACATCGTGTGAAGTCTGCGTCCAGGAAGCAGACGAGCTACGTTCCGTGGTAAGCGTCCTCCGTGCGATGCCCACCGTTCCCGCACCCAGGAGCTTCGCCATCCCCGTGCCCGCCAGGGCATGGGTACCGGAGCCTTCCCGCCCATGGTGGTCACCTGTACCTCTGGTGGGCCTACGTGCCGCAGCCGCTGGAGCAGCCATTGCACTGGCGATTGTGTTCGCCGGGGACCTCTCTGGAAACCTTGGCTCCTCTCCTGACGTGCCGATTCAGGTCGGACTGGCAGAGCCCGCTGCTGTGATCATCAGTGGAACCCCAGCAGGCGCTGAGAAGTCCTTGCCGTTGGGTGAGGATATCGTTGTGGATGCTGGAACATCAGCCGCCGTTGAGAACACTGCCGATACATTCAGCTCAGCTGACATCCAGCCAAGCCTTGTAACGGATGACGGGTTCTCGTTGGGCCTCTGGCCACTAGAACTAGGTCTGTTGATCCTAGTAGTGGCGCTTGGTGGCTTTAACTTCATCCTTCGCCGCCGTTCTTCCTCCCTGTAATCCTCTGTAACCTCTTCTGGGAACCTAAAACCTCCTGCCGTCGTCCTTTGTCGTGAAGGGGACATCCCCAAACAACATTGCAGGAGGCATCATCATGCACCACGTTCGTTTTCCTCGAGTATTTCTTGGATTAGCCCTGGTAGCCGTTTTGGCGCTGGCTACTGCGTGCAGTAGCGACGACCCCTCAACACTATCGACCTCGACCAACCTTCCCGTTGGTGCACCTGCGGGCGTTGTGAGTGGCATTGATGGATTAGCCAGAGCATCTACAGGGCTTACGAGCGTAAGCTCGCAGCAAGCCGGGATATGGGTCAATGGAGTTGGAACGGTGGTCACAGAACCGAACATCACCAACTTGAGCCTTGGCGTAGAAGCCAGCGCATCCACGGTCACCCTAGCTCGCAACGAAGCTGCGACGGCCATGACGGCTATCGTCGCGTTTCTCACCTCCAACGGCGTAGCGGAGCGGGATATCCGTACTCAGTCATTCAACATATCCCCGCAGTACACCTTCAGGGAGAGGTTGGAAGATGGTTTCCGCACCAATGAACGCGTATTGACCGGATACCAGGTGACCAACACCGTATCTGTGAAAGTGCGTGAGCTTGACCAGACAGGGGCCATTTTGGACGGCGTGGTCAAGGCTGGAGGAGACCTGATCAGGATCAATGGGATCAGCTTCACCGTCGACGACCCATCACCGCTAAAGGTCCAAGCTAGGGAACTGGCGGTTCAAGAGGCGATGAAGAAGGCGCAGGAGCTGGCCACCCTTGCTGGTGTGGGCCTGGGTCAGCTGATATTCATCTCTGAGACCAGCAGCACCCCTATCTTTAATCAGGTAGAGGCGCGAGGCGACTTTGCGCTGGCTGCCTCGTTTGCGGCCACTCCCATCAGCGCAGGAGAGACGCAGATCCAGGTCAGTGTCCAGGCGGTCTTCGCCATTCAGTAGACAAAGCGACGTGGATAACGATTCCTTCTCCTTGTTCAAAGTGTGGAAGATCAGGGAGTTCTGTCTTCGGGCGTAGAATCGCCTTCTGCGCTGACAGGTTCCTCGTCTGCTTCCTCAGAGATCCCAGGGAACATGAACACCTTGGTCTCCTTACAGGCTTTCGTTGTACCACTACCCTTTTTGCCCTTGCCGCCTTCCACCTCATACCCTTCCAGCGTCTCCACCTCTTGGGCCAAGAACTGGTGGTAGTAGGTGGTGTACTCTCCCTTGTTCCGGAACCGCTTGTGCCGCCTATTATGGAGCCTACCCACAGTGACGCCCTGCACTCGAGCTACCGCCCGTACCAGAGCCCTCTCAAGCGTGTATGCGGAGGCCTCAGGGTCCGTGTGAGCGCCACCTTCAGGTTCAGGCACTACGGTGTCTATGATCTTCATCTCAAGGCCATCCATGGCGGTCAGTCGGAGGGAGTAGGCAGCATCTTCCGCCCGGCTATCGTCTCGATACAGCACAGACGCCGCAGCTTCCGGCGATACCGGCGCGTAGATCGCGCCTTCCAGCATCAGAATCCGGTCAGCAATGCTCAGCGCCAGGCCGCTTTCCCTGCCACCCTCGCTCAAGATGACCGCGACTGTCGGGACAGGGAGGTTGGCCATTGTTGCTATCGTCGTAGCTATGGCATGCCCCAGTCCCCCTTCTTCAGCCTCCAGCGTTTGGGCCGGGCCTGCAGAATCGATCAGGGTTATAAGGGGGATTCCGAACTTGACTGCCATGTGCATGGCGCGCTGGGCCTTACGGAACCCATCAGGCCCTATATACGGGCCCTGCGGCTCTCCTGCGGCTCTTGGGGTGCGCTGCTGCGCTATGACCATGACGCTGGCGCCGTACAGGTCACCTATACCGCATACGATGTTGGGGTCGTCAGACGTCAGGCGATCTCCGTGTATCTCCACGAACCCACCGAACACCCTTGATATGTAGTCGCGGGCGGTTGGCCGTTCCGGATGCCGCGAGCGCTGCACCGCCTCCCACGCGTCTATTGGGCCCTTGGGCTTCTGTTCACGGCCTCTGGGGCGAAGGAGCCGCACTTTGGTCCTCGCCGGCACCAGACGTCGCATGAGCGACGAAAGGGTGTCTCTCAGCTCTTCTCGATCGACTACGGCATCCAACATGCCATGCTTCAGGTGGGACTCGGCGGTGTGTGACTCTATCGGCAACGGCTGGTCCGCCATCTCCTGGAGGACGCGTAGGGGGGCAAAGCCCATCAGTGCGCCCGGCTCTGCCAGCAGCACGTCCGCCATGTTGGCAAAGCTGGCGTATGACTGGCCGGTAGTGGGGTTGGCGAAGACGGCGATATACGGCAGACCCTTCCTGTGGAGGGCGTTTACTGCTGTGGCAGTTTTGGCCATCTGCATCAGTGAGAGAGCCCCTTCTTGCAATCGAGCGCCACCGCTGGTGACGATGGCTATCAGTGGCAATCGTTTCTTGCTGGCCAGCTCACAGGCTAAGGCTACTTTTTCGCCTACGACGAGGCCCATGCTGCCGCCCAGGAAGCTGAAGTCCAGCGCTACGACTACCGTGGATATGCCATCGATCTTGCACTGGCCTACCACGGCGGCTTCTGTAAGCCCGGTTGTCTTCTGTGCATCGAAGATACGGCTTCTGTATGCGACCTTGCTGCTGAATGCTAGGGGATCCAGAGAGGTGACGGTGCGGAACTTCTCCTTGAAACTCTTTGGGTCAGCAAGTAGCTGTATTCGCTCCCGAGCAGTGATGCTGTAGTGGAAGCGACAATTGGGGCATACGCGGGCCTGCTGGTACAGCTCTGACTCCAACAATGGAGCATCACATACCAGACAGTGCTCCTGGGCAAGCAAACTCTGACCGCCGAGGTTCCCTCTGCGACCGAAAAGCACGCTGAGAACGTCTGTTAATCCCCTTGCCACTGTGTCCCCTTTGCGTTGCGTCTCACCTGATGCCAACGCTAGCCACTTGTTTCTATGACGACTGTCAAACCTATCGGGTTAGCCGGGTGTTATGACTTCCCGTGACTTGCCGGGGTCTCCTGGCCCCACGATCCCCTTGTCCTCAAGGTGATCCAGCAGGCTCGACGCCTTTGCGTACCCGATGCCGAGTTTGCGCTGCAACAACGATGCTGATATGCGGTTGTGCTTGATAGCCAGACTCTGGGCATCCTGTAGCAGTACGTCTTCTTCGTCCTCGGAGTCAGCCGGAGCCAGATCGACTTGTACCGTAGGCAGGATCTTGCCTTTTTGCTTCTGCCAGAAGGACACGATGCTGTCCACTTCTTCGTCGGAGATGTACGTGCCCTGAACGCGTTTGGGCTTAGGCGCGTTGGTGGGCATGAAGAGCATATCACCACGACCCAGCAGCTTCTCAGCACCTGCGCCGTCCAACACGGTCCGGGAGTCCACTTGCGACGATACAGCGAAGCTTGCTCTGCTTGGGAAGTTCGCTTTGATGAGTCCTGTCAGCACATCGACAGAAGGTCGCTGCGTGGCTACTACCAGGTGGATACCTGTTGCGCGGCCAAGCTGCGCCAAACGACAGAGGGCCCATTCCACGTCTGCTGGAGAGGTCATCATCAGGTCCGCAAGCTCGTCGATGACCAGCATCAGATACGGGATGCGGTCCTCTTGTTTGGACATTTTGGCGTTATAGACCTGGATGTTCCGTGCACCCTGGGCTTCGAAGCGCTTGTATCGAGACTGCATCTCGGCGATGAGCGCATGGAGGGCGGGCACTGCCTGGTCCGCTTCTACCAGGACTGGCCCAGCAAGGTGAGGCAACCCGTTGTACGCGGTCAGCTCAACGCGCTTTGGGTCAACCAGGTACATCTGAAGCTCAAGGGGCGTCAATTGCATCATCAATGAGCAGATGATGGTGTTTATACAGACACTCTTGCCGCTGCCGGTTGCGCCCGCAATCAGGAGGTGTGGCATATCCGCAAGGTCTGTGATGACCGGCTCTCCGCCACTGCCTAAGCCAAGGGCAACCGGTAGTTTGGCCTTGGCCTGAAGCGTCTGGAATGCGCTGCTCTCGAGGATGGTTCGAAGGGCGACTACTTCTCTGCGGGCGTTGGGCACTTCAAGCCCAACAAAGGACTCTCCCGGCACCGGGGCCTCAAACCGCAAACTAGGGGCAGCCAGCGCCAGCGCCAGGTCCTTTTCCCTTGCGAGGATGTGGTCCACCTTGACCCGGGTCTTCTCTTCTATGCGACTGCTAATCAGCTTACCGTCTTCGCCTCGGGCTTGAGAGCCGTCAGGGTTGCGCTCCTTGACCTCCCGATAACGTCGCACCCAACCTGGGACAAGGCCGTATTGGGTGACCACGGGGCCGGGCCTGATCTCCTTGACGGTGACCTCGATGCTGTATTCGCTGAGGGTCTGTTCAATGAGCCTGGCGACGGCCTGATGCTCTTCTTCCGAGACGTCGCGATGTTCTCCGACCTTTAGCAGGTCCAGAGGAGGCACTGCCCAACTGGATTTGGAGGAGGTGATCGTCCCGCCACTACGGGCTTCCTTGCTGCTGAGGTCTATCATCACAGGCAGCGGTGCGTTAGCGGCGAGTTCATCTTCCAGGTCATCGTTTTCTTCGATTTCGATCGCGGTGGGCTTGTCTTCCGGTTCCGCTTCACCCTTAACCGTTAATACAGCCTCGATGTCTTCGGGCGATACTTCTTCAACTTCCGGATACGATTCCTCTTCGTCGACCTCGTCTTCGTCCTCAAGTGCAGGTATGTCTTCATACTCGTCAGCTTCATCATCCTCTTCATCCTGCAGCCACGGTGGGAGGGTTTGGGCACCCATAGGCGGCGCAGCCACATCAACAGCGACGTCCGGCTCAGCAATTGCGACATTTCCAGCCTCAAGGGGCTCGTAGGCGAAGGCGATTGCTGGTTCTGGGTATGTATCGACTTCTGACTTGCTTCGACTGAACCGTTGTCGAACCGACCGGATGGCCAGGGCTGTTCCTGTAGTGACCCACGCCAGGAGGATCAGGTGGGCGGGATAGCGGCGATAGAGCGCTAACGTCCTTTGTGCTAGTCGCCATGTCTTCTGCCCCATCGACACGAACCTTACCCTGATGAGCTTAACGCCGGCACCGAGGCGCTGAGAGCCCCCTGTGGAGCGCATACCTGTCCAGACGCCGAGTTGCTGTGCAACGTCAGATGCCTGACCAAGCAGTCGCAACGTCGTTTGAGGTGCGCTCACCGCCAGCGACAGGGCGAAGATGGCGGCTATGCGAAGAATTCCCCCTGCGGCCGTAGGCCCAATGACGTTCTCGCCGAAGGTCCCGCCGAAATGGGGCTGGGATAGCTGCAATGAGCCTGCAACCACCGGCAACAGGATGAGTCCTGCAAGGAACACGTTGCCTTTGTGGGCGATAAGGGATGGACGGCTCCAGAGGGCAAGCCCTGAGATCACTACCCAGGCGCAAATCGCTATCACGGAGTATTGCAGTGATGACCAAAGCGATTCTCTGGCGGATTGGATCGGAGCCCACCATGTCGCCACAGCTACAATCCCCGCTACAGATACGAGGGTCGCCAGGGCGAGGATGAACTGCAGTTTCCGGCCGGATTTCGCTTCGCGCCTCCCAATGAAGGGTATAGGGATACCAAAGAGGGTAAAGTGCCAGCTTTGGTTGTCTTGTGCGTCTAACATGACTGTGCCCTCAAGAGGATAGCCATTGGAGTAGAAGGTGGTGGCACCGTGGCTACATTTACTAAACGCGTGAGGCGCGCATGAGGTTCCCTGATTTGGCTACACCGGGGAAATTACGACCAATACTACGGGGCGTCGACCTGTCTTATCCCGCAGGAACTTGCCAAGCACATCGGACGTTCGCTGCTTGAGCGCATTTTCCGGTTGGTCCTGATCCCATTGCTGCTGGCCCAGCACTTCCTTCAACCGCTGACACGCCAGATCCATGATCTCTTCGTGGTCCTCAGGTGCTTCAAACCCATGGGTGGTCACAGTCGGTGTTCCCTTGAGATCCCCGGTAATCGTGTCAAGCGCAAGGGCGACGACGATCACGCCGTCTCGGCCCAGCGATTGGCGGTCTTTGAACACGCTGTTGGACGGGTCCCAGAGTCTACGACCTAGAACGAATATGTGCCCGGCAGGGATCCGATCAACGACTGCTGCTTCTTGGTCGTTCAGCTCAAGGATATCGCCGTCTTCCATGACGAAAATGTGATCTTCCGGCATTCCCATTTTAAACGCGATGCCGGCGTGGGCGACCAGGTGCCGATACTCGCCGTGGATAGGGACGAAGAAGCGGGGCTTGATCATACGGAGCATGAGCTTGAGCTCTTCCTGGCTGGCATGGCCGTGAACGTGCACTGTGGCGTTCTTGGCATGGAGCACGCGGGTCCCCTGCCGGAGGAGGTTGTCTATCGTCTTGTTGATGAGACCCTCGTTGCCAGGGATTGGCGAAGCTGAGAACACGATGGTGTCGCCTTCCGCCAGTGTGATATCGCGATGGTCATGGTTGGCTACTCGGGAGAGCGCGGATGTAGGCTCGCCCTGGGCACCGGTCATGATGATGACCGTCTTCTCCATAGGGAGGCCAGCCAGGCTCTCCCAGGGGACGATCACGCCGTCGGGGACGTCCATGTAGCCCATCTGTTGGGCCATAGCCAAGTTATTGACCATGCTCCTGCCCACCACGGCCACCTTGCGTCCAGCTCTGTCAGCGGCGTTGGCTATCTGTTGGATACGGGCGATGAGTGATGCGAACGTGGCCACCATCACCCGTCCCGGGGCCTCGGCAATGATGCGCTCTAGGTTTTCGTCGAGGACCGCTTCGGAGGGTGTGTACCCCTCCATCTCCGCATAGGTGGAATCGGCAAGGAGGAGCGTGACGCCTTCGATGCCAAGCTCCGCCAATCGAGCGAAGTCCGTGGGCTTCTTGTCGACGGGGGTGTGATCGAACTTGAAATCGCCGGTGTGCACCACCAGCCCGATGGGTGTGTGGATTGCGATGCCCATAGCGTCCGGGATGCTGTGGCAGACACGGAAGAACTCAGCCTGGAATACACCGAAGTTGAAGACCTCTCCAGGCTCTATCTGATGAAGCTCCGATGCAGTGAGGAGCCGGTGCTCCTTGAGCTTGACCTGGATGAGGCCGTGGGCAAGCCTCGGGGCATAGACGGGCACGTTCAATCTGGGAAGTACGAAGGGGATTGCTCCTGTGTGGTCCTCATGGCCGTGGGTTATGAGAATGGCGCGAACCTTTTCTCGGTTCTCCATGAGGTAGTCAGTGTTGGCGATGACTAGGTCTACCCCGGGCATGTCCTCTTCAGGAAACATGACGCCAGCGTCCACGATGATGATGTCATCACCGAACTCCAGGGCCATCATGTTCTTGCCGATTTCGCCAAGTCCACCCAAGGGGACAATACGGAGCTTTCCAGGTGTAACGGTGGTGAATTGGCCTGCGCGCCCCGTGCGAACGAGAGGCTCAGGAACGGGGTTGTCCTGGGTGTCGTTATCTGTAGCTTGGTCTGGAGAGTCGTCTGACCGTTTTAACCAGCGTCCTACTTGTTGCATCTAAGAAGTTCGAGCCTCGATAGTCTCTAGATTGCCGTAATCGCATGTCTAACCTGTGTCTATCTTACACTCGATGTGGTTGGCTGACTACAGCATGGTGAGTTGCTCAGGCTGTGGGGGCTCCTCAGCAACGTTTTCTTCTGCTAAGGACTCAGTCTGAATAAGCTGGAGCAACACTGGCAGTTTCCGCATATCCTCTTCCAAAACATGGCGTAGATTGCCCTGGTGAAGCGCCGCTGCTGGGTGGTACATGGGGAATATGTAGCGATGCCCCCAGAGTCGAGGTTGGCCGTGGACCTTGGAGATGGTCTCCTGGGGTAGGAACCGTATAAGGGAGAACCGCCCCAGAGTCACAATGACTTTAGGGTCTATCAATCGAATCTGCTGATCAAGGTACTTGCGACAGGCTTTGATCTCCTCCGGGAGCGGGTCACGGTTGTTGGGAGGCCTACACTTCACCACGTTGGCGATGTACACGTCTGGCCTGGACAGGCCGATCAGGCCAAGGAGGTCGTCCAACAATTTGCCGGAAGGGCCCACAAACGGGCGCCCTTGCTGGTCCTCATGGAACCCTGGGCCTTCTCCAATGAACAGGATGTCTGATGTTTCCGAACCTTCGCCTGGAACGCTGAAGGTGCGAGTCTCACAGAGCCTGCAGTCAGTGCAGACTGCTACCGCTTGTTCTAATGCTTTGATGGTGTCCATTGACCCTCCGTGCCACCCTGTTTGCAGCGGAATCTTAGCATGGTGTCAGAAGGCGCAGTCAATGGGGATTCAGGACTGCTCTTGCCGTAAATCCAGGGAGATAAAACGAAAATTCAGAGTTGCGAAATCCGTAATAAACCCATAGACTATCTTGCTTGGCCAATAAAATGTATACATAAATACGATGTTACCTGACCAGAGAGGAGTCGGAACGTTGATCACAACAGTAGTAGGAAATTATCCGAAGATCGGGACGGGCACCAAAACCCCTAACCTTCGGACAGCAATCAGCCGCGGCGACCGTGGAGAGATGACGCCGGAGCAAATCCAGGGCGTAAGGGCCGAAGTCACCGCGGAGGTCATCAGTGACCAGATACAGGCAGGCATAGACCTGGTAACGGACGGCCTGATCCGATGGGACGATGGCCAGACCTATCTGGCACGAGCGATCAGCGGATTTTCCTTCACAGGATTGATCCGATACTTCGATACGAACACCTACTTCCGACAGCCAGTGGTGGACGGCTTGCTCAAGTGGTCTGCACCCATCACGGTTGCTGACTACGAGTTCGCAGCCGCTAACAGCTCCAAGCCAGTCAAAGCGGTACTAACAGGCCCGTACACGTTGGCTCGACTCTCCAAGGATCAGAAGTACCACGATCAAAAGAAGTTGGTGCTTGACCTGGCGGAGGTGCTGAACCAGGAAGCAAAAGCACTTCAGAAAGCCGGGGCTACGGTGATCCAGTTCGATGAGCCAGCCATCCTCAAGCACAAAGATGAATTCCCACTGTTCCAAGAGGCAATGGACCGCTTGACCAAGGGCCTCAAACCCACGTTGGCCCTGTACACCTACTTCGATGACATTTCTGGCGTGTATCCGGCGTTTTTGAAGCTGCCGTTCCAGATATTCGGCCTCGACTATGTTATGGGGAAGGCCAACTGGGATGTGGTAACAGAAGTACCGTCCGATGTGTCCTTGGGGCTCGGTGTGGTCAATGCCAGGAACACAAAGATGGAGACTGAAGCGGAGATCGGGGATGCTATCAAACGCATCGCGCCAATAGTGCCCTCGGACAGACTCTACATAAATCCAAATTGCGGCCTGGAATTCCTGCCCCGAGAAACCGCTTACCAGAAGCTGGTGCGCATGGTTGAGGGCGCGAAGAAGGTAGCGGAGGTAACAGCATGAGCGGTTTACTTACAACATCGGTAGGGAGCTTTCCCAAGCCCCCTGAGCTCCAAGCGGCAAGGAACAAGATGCTCCGCGGTGAGCTTGGTCGGGATGAGTTGGAGCAGATGGAGCGGGAAGCTACCGCATTCTGGATCAAGTCCCAGGAAGAGTTGGGCATAGACATCCTGGTAGATGGCGAAATGGACCGGGGCGATATGGTGACCTACTTCTCCGAGCTCCTTGATGGATTCACCATCAGCGGCCTCGTGCGATCATACGGGAACCGCTATTATCGGAAGCCCATCGCTGTGGGGCCCATCGGGCGTAAGAACCCCATGACGTTGAAAACATGGGAATATGCGCAAAGCCTGACAGACAAGCCGGTGAAGGGCCTGCTCACAGGCCCGTACACCATCGCAGAGTGGTCCTTCAATGAGTACTACTCCACCTTTGAAGAGTTCGTCATGGAAGTGGCAAAGGTCGTCCATGATGAGGCAATGGACCTGGAGCGAGCCGGGGCCAAGTACATCCAGATCGATGAGCCGGCAGCGTCTACTCGACCCGAGGAGATGGAGCTGGTCGCCAAGTCCATGGCAGTCGTCACCAAAGGGTTGAGCGCCTATACCCTGACGCACATCTGCTACGGAGACTTCGAGGCCGTGATCGACGACCTCAACAGCATCCCGGTGGACAACCTGGACATGGAGACGGCCAACCAGGACTACAGCCTTTTGGAGCTGTTTCGAGGCCACAAGTCTGACAAGCACCTGTCCCTTGGCGTGACCGATGTGCACACCCACGAGATCGAGTCACTTGAGCAGGTCAAGGCGGGAATCCGCAAGGGGTTGGAGATATTCACCCCGGAGCAGTTGTTCATTGGACCGGACTGCGGCCTGAAGACGAGGACTACAGACGAGTCCATCGCTAAGTTGAAAGTCATGGTGCAAGCAGTGAACGAGATCAAAGCAGAGATGGGTATCTCCTAGCCTGCTGTAGCCGGTATCCAACTAGCATTTATCAAAGAAGCCAGCCCAACCGGGCTGGCTTCTTTGTGTTTGGCCCGCATGACTGTGCGCCGTAAGGTCCATCAGCAGGGGCCATTTGGCCCTATTCCCTCCAGCACAACGGTTGTACTGTCGATTATGCCATGTTGAGACGATTTAAAATAATTAGTCCATCTGTGATCTGAAACATCGGCGTACTTCAACAAAAATAACATGTCGAAAATAAAAAACTATGTACGTACTTACTAAATATATATATTGACACTAATTCTCAACAAATTATAGATATATCAATCATTATTTCGTGTGACCGATTTTCTCAAGATGGAGGGGCTCAATAACATGAGGGTGTCTACCACACCCCCACCACGCGGTTTGTCGCGGAGTTCCTGGGGCTTGCCGACTTCATCCCGGCAATGTTCGGCGATGGGAAACTCGAGACGATATTGGGTTCTATTACCTGGAATCAGGAGCCCCCTCCCTCTGGCTCAGAGGTGTTGGTGCGGCCTGACGATATGACCTTTGAACCGTCTGAGGCCGGGCAGGGGCATATCGTCAGTCGTATCTTCCAGGGGCCGTCGTACTTGTATGAAGTCGATCTGGCAGCCGGGGGTGTCGTTCACGTGTTGCAGCACCATACCAAGCAGTACGATGTGGGTACACGGGTACAGGTTCGCATCATCGCCGAGCACCGGCTGGCTTGCTTCCTTGGCGAACGTCGCGTGGGGTAAGCTGCCGGCTAAGGGATCAGCGTCTTACGACTGATGGTCTCGTGACGGTTCGGCCCCGTTGAAATGACATCAAGCGGGCAGCCTATGATCTCTTCCAGCCCCTGGACATACTTCTTGGCTTGTCGCGGCACATCGTCCCAATTCGTTAGGCCCGCAGTAGGCAGCGTCCATCCTTCAAAATCACGGTAGACGGGTTTGCACTTCTCTAACGCATTGATCTGGGCCGGGAAGCCTTCAACAGGCTTACCGTCTATCTCATACCCTATACAGACCTTCACAGTCTTCATGCCGTCGAGTATGTCCAGTCGCGTGAGTATCCCAGACGTGAGGTCGTTGACGATGACGCCGTAACGGGCAGCCACGCCATCGAACCAGCCGCAGCGTCGCGGACGTCCAGTTGTTGTGCCGAACTCCCCGGCCTTCTGGCGAATGGCCTCGCCGACTTCATCGTCCAACTCCGTGGGCATGGGGCCTGAGCCCACCCTGGTGTTGTAGGCCTTGAATATGCCGAACACACCGGCTACAGACCTGGGGCCTATCCCTAAACCGGCGCAGGCGCCACCTACCGAACTCGATGAAGAGGTCACATAGGGGTATGTCCCGTGGTCAAGGTCAAGCAGGGTGCCCTGAGCGCCCTCCAGCAGGACGTTCTCACCCTTACTGAGGGCATCCCGGACTCGTTCCTCCACCGGGGCGATGAAGGGGAGTAACTGATCCCTCCAGTTCAAGCACCGATCGAAGATGTCCTGCACATCGAAGGCCTCGCCTCCGTGTACCTTGGTGATTACGGCGTTCACGTGGGGCAAAACCTGTTCGATGCGGTTTCGCAAGCCTTCGGCGTCCAGCATGTCACCGAATCTGATACCGGTGCGCGCTACTTTGTCCACGTATGCGGGGCCGACACCTCGACCGGTGGTTCCCAACGCGCTGTTGCCACGGCCCTTCTCTTCAAGTTGGTCCAGGGCCACGTGGTACGGCATGATGATGTGGGCGCGGTCGCTGATCTGCAGTTTGCTCACATCCAGCCCTCGCGAACGCAAGTCCTCGATCTCTTGAATGAGGACATCAGGGTCTACGACAACACCGTTGCCTATGACCGGAGTCACCTGAGGCCAGACAGCCCCTGACGGCATCAGGTGGAACTTGAACTCACCCTTCTCATTGAGAACGGTATGGCCGGCATTGTTCCCTCCAGAAAATCGGGCCACCACAGTGACCCGCTCCGATAGGTAATCAATGACCTTCCCTTTTCCTTCATCACCCCATTGGCCGCCGATTACGGCATACGCAGGCATATCCACTCCAGAGTCAAACGTTTGGTGTTTGGGCGAAAACCCGTGGCATTATATCAAAACCGTGTGTGTCTGGAAAGCTGGAGTTGGCAGTGATTGATACCCGATGAAAAACAACGAAAACTTGGACGCATCCCCCTATGAATTAGATAGGGGTTCGAATTACCTTTGTGCTATAATCAAACTTGCTCTGCAGCTTGACGGGCACCGTGGTTTCTCGAGTGTCCGTAACAGACTGCACTGACCTAGAGGGGGTTAGAATGCCTGATCTGGAGAACCTGAAGATCTTCAGCGGCGCCGCTCATCCTACGTTAGCCCAAGATGTCTGTACCTACGTCGACATCCCACTAGGGAAGGCGACGGTATCTAAGTTCTCCAACGACAATACGTTTGTACAGTACCAGGAAAACATCCGCCAGCAGGATATTTTCATCATCCAGCCTTTTTCGTATCCAGTGAACGACTCTATTATGGAACTCCTCATCATGATCGATGCAGCCAAGCGGGCATCGGCTGGACGGATCACTGCGGTAATCCCTTTTTACGCTTACGGGCGTACAGATAAGAAAGACCAGCCGCGCGTTCCCATCACAGCGCGGCTCCTAGCCGACCTTATTACCGTAGCTGGAGCCCACCGTGTGTTGACCGTGGACCTGCATGCCGGACAGATTCAGGGGTTCTTCAACATCCCTGTGGATGAGTTAACCGCTTTGCCGTTACTCACAAGTTATTACCGACACAAGGAACTTGTTAATCCTGTGGTGGTTGCGGTGGACATCGGAATCAGTAAGCGCGCACGCGACATGGCAAACGCCCTAGGAATTCCCTTGGCAATTATTGAGAAACGGCGAGTAGATAATAACGATCACACGGAAGTCCTGAATGTTATTGGTGACGTAGCAGGTAAAACAGCCATCACCTTTGACGATGAAACGGGAACCGGCGGTTCATTGGTGTCCGCCGTTCAGGCTGTTGTGAACGCAGGGGCAAAAGAGATTTACTCTTGCTCCACTCATGGTGTGTTTACAGACCCGGCGATAGACAGGATCAGCAACAGCCAGATCAAAGAGATGGTGGTAACGGACACATTACCCAGCGCATCCAAAGCGGATTCGCCCAAGATCAAGGTGTTGTCTGTGGCTACCCTGCTTGGAGAAGCCATCTGCCGGATTCACGAAGGGCGTTCAGTAGGTGAGTTGTTTGCAGAAGTCAGGGATAGCTAATCAGCCCGTGCTTTTGCATAGGAGAGGGAACAAGTAATGGCAGGCCTGTTAGGGAAGGTATTCAAGAATCGTAATGAAGGCATAATCAAAAAACTTTTGCCTTCGGTGAAAGACGCCAACGCCTTTGAGCCTGAGTTCAAGTCCATGAGTGACGATGACTTGAAGGGTATGACTGCGAAACTCAGGTCTCGCCTGGACGCCGGGGAGACGCTGGATGACCTACTGCCCATCGCCTTTGCCGCCGTGCGAGAGGCTGCATGGCGGAATATCGGGCTTCGACACTTCGATGTGCAGCTCATCGGCGGCATGGTGCTCCATGATGGGAAGATCGCCGAGATGCGCACGGGTGAAGGCAAGACCCTTGTGGCTACCCTGGCGGCGTATCTCAATGCCCTGGAGAACAAGGGCGTCCACGTCATCACGGTGAACGATTACCTTGCTCGCCGGGACACTCAGTGGATGGGCCCGGTCTACTACGGTCTTGGGATGTCCGTGGGTTGCCTCCAGCATGAGATCTCCTACCAACTTGACCCTGAAGTCCACTCTGACCAGCCTGGGATGAACGCCCTGCGCGTGGTCTCTCGTCAAGATGCGTACGCCGCTGACCTCACCTATGGCACCAACCATGAGTTCGGCTTTGATTACCTCCGCGACAACATGGCGATCGATGCTGTGAACCGCGTGCAGCGAGAGTTGAACTTCGTCAT
The DNA here is from genome assembly GCA_913049785.1 of uncultured Dehalococcoidia bacterium. GTDB lineage: Bacteria > Chloroflexota > Dehalococcoidia > Lucifugimonadales > UBA1127 > UBA1127. The sequence continues at coordinate 69,984 of CAJWXP010000001.1, forward strand.
CGTGGACGAGGTGGACAACATCCTCATCGACGAGGCGAGGACACCCCTGATCATCAGTGGCCCTGCACAAGAGGCTACCCAGACGTACGGCACGATGGCTCGCATCGTACCGCGGCTGCAGATCGAAGATGACTTCACCCTCGATGAGAAACATCGCACCATCTCCTTGACGGAAGACGGCATCGGGGCGCTGGAGCAGGCCCTGAACATCGACAACCTGTACGAGCCAGGGAACTATCAGCTGACCCACTATGTGGAGAACGCAATCCGCGCTCTCCACATCTACCAGAAGGACAAAGACTATCTGGTGGAGGACGGCGAAATCATTCTGGTGGACGAGTTCACCGGACGGAAGATGTACGGGAGACGGTACTCTGACGGTCTGCATCAGGCTTTGGAGGCAAAGGAAGGGTTGAAGGTCCAACAGGAGACCATCACCTACGCAACCATCACCCTGCAAAACTACTTCCGTATGTACAACAAGCTGGCGGGCATGACTGGTACCGCCATGACTGAAGCCGAAGAGTTCATGCGGATCTACCGCCTGGATGTCGTGAGTATTCCTACCAACATGCCGAACGTCAGAGACGATAGGATCGACTTCATTTACAAGACAGAAGACGGTAAGTGGAACGCCATCCTTGAAGACATTCAGGAGGCGCACATTGAGGGCCGGCCCGTCTTGGTAGGCACCGCCTCAATTGAGACCTCCGAGATATTGGACGGCATCCTGAAGCGGAACGGCATTCCCCACCAGGTACTGAACGCCAAGAACCATGAACAAGAGGCCAACATCGTGGCGCAGGCCGGACGCGTGGGCTCCGTGACCGTGGCTACAAACATGGCAGGTCGAGGAACGGACATCATCCTGGGCGGGAACCAGGAAATGTTGTTGGCAGATGAGTTGCGCAGGAAGGGCCACGCAACACCGGAGGATGCCCCCGAGGATGTCGTCGAGTCCATCAAAGAGGCTGTCCACCAGAAATGGCTCGAGGAGCACCAGCAGATCATAGACATGGGCGGGCTGTACGTCATCGGCACAGAGAAGAACGACGCTCGCCGTATCGACAACCAGCTCCGTGGACGAACCGGTCGTCAAGGAGACCCTGGCACGACTCGTTTCTACGTTTCCCTCGACGATGATCTGATGCGCCGCTTTGGTGGAGACCGCATCAAAGGGATTATGGGTACGTTCGGCCTAGGTGACGATCAGGCTCTTGAGAACTCTATGGTGAGTAAAGCCCTTGGGAACGCTCAGACAAAGGTAGAGGCGTACCACTTCGAGATCCGGAAGAACCTTGTAGAGTACGACGATGTGATCAATACCCACCGTGAAGTGATCTATGCGGAACGCCACAAGGTCCTGGAAGGCGCAGACCTCAAGAGCAACATCCTGGACATGATAGATAAAGAGCTGGGAGAGATCGTAGACAACTATGTAGTGGGCTCCCACTCGGAGGAATGGGAACTAGGGGACATGGTTGAGGAGCTCAAGACGATATTCCCTCTCCCTGAGGAGCTTGACATCGCAGCGCTTGAGCTTCTGACGGCAGACGAGATCCATGACGATATCCAGGACTACGCCGAATCGCTTTATGCCCAACGGGAAGAGGCCGTGGGCGCTGAACAGCTCCGCATGATAGAGCGACTGGTTACGTTGAGGACCATAGACTCCCACTGGGTAGTCCATGTAACGTCAATGGAGAACCTGCGCCAGGGTGTGGGCTTGCACGCGTATGGACAGCGAGACCCGCTGGTGATGTACCGCTCAGAGGGCCATGAGAAATTCCAGCAGATGTTGGGTATGATCCAGCACGACATTGTCCACACCATCTTCCATGCCACAATGATGGAAGAAGAGGCTACCCGGAGCAGGGCCCCCCGGCGCGCGGCAGCCAAAGTTTCCGGCGTGAAGCTGACACCGGTGTCTGGAGCCGTCCCCAGCCGTCAGCTAGTACCTGCAGGTGCTAGCGGTATCGCGAAAGTCGGGCGCAACGAAGCCTGCCCCTGCGGCAGTGGCAAGAAATACAAACGGTGTCATGGGGTAGCTGCTTAGGTATCCCCGATGCTTGAGGTATGATCGTAATCATGTCGACAACCAACGCAGAAATCGCTCGAGTCTTTTACCGGATGGCTGGCATCCTTGAGATGGAAGGCGGCTCCGGCTTCAAATCGCGGGCGTATCGACGGGGCGCGCAGACGATCCGCGAACTACCCAGGCATTTGGAAGAAATGGTCAAGGACAGCGTGAACCTGGAAAAAGTCCCGGGTATCGGGAAGGCCATCGCGGCAAAGGTCAAAGAACTACTCACCACCGGTCAGGTCCAGGCCTACGAACGACTCAAAGCGCCCCACTTCCTGCTGACGCTGGCGCTGTTGGACATCCCGGGCGTAGGCGGCGTGACGACGATGCGATTGCTGAGGGACACCGGTATCACCACTACACCTGAACTCATCGCAGTATTGGAGTCCGGAGCCATCACCTGGTTACCCAAGACCGGAGAGCGATCAGCTGCGGTGATATCGACACATTTGAAATCAACCCTGAAGCCAAAACCTGCCAAGAAGGCTGAACCGGTTGCGGCGGCCCACTCATGACGTATTCATTTACCGGGGACCCGGCCGCCGTTGTCGATGCAGACGCATCGTCGACTGACGCCCAGCCTCAACTCGAGCGTGTAATACGCCTCCTCAAGCAATCGATCAACCGTGGTCGCCCGTGGCAGGAAGCGCTTCTGGAAGCCATGGAACGGTGGACGTTGCCATCAGAGATGTCCAACGGAGTACGACAGCAGTACCTCATCCGTGGAGAGGCCTTTGATTGGCTTCTTTTGGCACGCAGGCTTGCTGCGGAAGTGGACGATCTTATCCCCGCTGCAGAGCGTAGAAGCAAGCTCCAAACAGGGCATTTCATTTTCGAGTTTGCTCCCGAAGAAGTACGAAGATTGCTGGGCGTTACCAAGTACCGTGCGTATCTGAACTATTGGTACGGTGTGACCGTTGAGCAAGGGCTGCAACTGGCCATCAGGAGTGAAGTGCGGAAGGAGCGGGTGAGCCTAGGGTATTCGGCCAAAGCGCGCGTATCAGACACGGTGTTCAGTCGAATTTACGGGCACATGCGCTCAGAGTTGCTGACAGAGTTCCGAGAGGAAGCCATTGACGATGATAGCCTGGACTCTCCCGATGCGGAGTTAAAGGCCTTCACGTATTGGTTGTTCAAGCTCAGACTCAAACAGAGCGATCCATCAAGGGTTGCCAGCGATACACGGAAGGCGTTGGAGTGGCTGAGCGTCAAGCTGGGGACCCTTCCGTCTGTGGCCGCAGAAGACCTTTCGGCGTATCTGGCAAGCCATCGAGCATAAGCCTCAAACAAGACATAACTACAAACCAAAGGGACGTGGTATGAGCGTTGAACGTCATCTCAGCAAGAGATATGGGCGATTGGTTGTCGCATTGCTTTCGGGTTTTGCGTTACTGCTGGCAGCTTGTAGTAGCAGTGGCTCTGGGGACATCCTGACGCAGTGTGTGGACCACGATAACCTGGACGGCCACATCCATGTGACCCTGGTGACCGTCTGGAACGGCCAGCCGGAGTTCCTCACGGCAAACATCGGCATTACTGAGGACTGCATGAGGCCGACGCACACCCATGACGATTCCTCCGCTGTGCACATTGAAGCGTCCAATGACCGGGAGTATACGGTCGGCGACTTCTTTGATGTATGGGGTGCAGACAGCCCTGCCGTTCGTCCTAACGCCATTGTGGAGAATATTTCATTGAACGGCCAGCCATTCACGGACGACTATCGCGACATCATGTTTGAAGACGGAGACCGCATAGTGGTGGCCTTTGGGGACCGGACGCCAGTCGGTGCTACTAGCTAGGATTTTGGGGACGCTTTAGCCGGAGTCGACCGCTCTACCTCTTCCGGCGGTTTGATGTTCCGGAACTGCGCGTACACCAGCAGGTCGTAGGCCACCTTGATGGTGCTGCCGATGACCAGGGGCGTGCTCAAAAATGATGACGCCACCAGCTGCCCAGCTATGTACGGCGCAATCATCTGCCCTCCCTGCCGCCCCAACGTTGTCATGCCCGCGGCTGCCGTTCGCTCTTCTGGCGGCACAACGGCCATGGTGTAGGATTGGCGTGTGGGCACGTCCATCTGCGAGAAGCACTCCCGCAGCAGCAGAAACACGATGGCCAGCCACGCAAACGGCGAGAACGCCACACCCAGCACCAGCAGGTTGGCAGGGATGTGGGTGAAGACCATGGTGTTGATGAGCCCGATCCTCCTTGCGATGTACACGGCAAGAATCGAAGAGAAGGAGCTCAGCAAGTTCGCTGCGAAGAATACCCCGGCCAACGACTCCAGCGACAGGTCAAACCTGACGGTGAACCAATAGGCCAGGAAGGTCTGGAGCATGAACCCGCCGCCAAAGGAGTCCATGCCGCCCAGCGCGGAGAGCTTGAACACGATGGATTTGGACTTCCGTGGCCATGTGATGCCTCGGACTGGCTTGTCCGTTGGAGATGCTTCAACTGCGCTGGAGAGTCGAGTGTAAATGAGGGTTACTGCAACCCCGACGCCGGCGTAGACGAAGAACATAGCCTTGAACGTGTCTATGATTTCTATGCCGAAAGCCTTATCCATCACCACTGGGAAGCTGCTGAACAACGCGCCAACTCCGGCGGCCAGACCACCTATCATATTGTAGTAGGCAAACAAGCTGGTGCGTTTCGCAGCGGGGGCAGCTTGCGATAGAACGGGCTGCTCCAAAGCGCTCTGGGCCGCTCTGTCCTTTCCTCCAAGTCCGAATCCCGCAAACGCCCCAATGACCATGAGGAGGACGAACGAGTCCGTAAGGGGGAACAGGATCCCCCCGACGATGGTGAGGCAGCTCAGGGCGATGAAGGACTTGCGTCGCCCGAACGAGTCCGCGAACAGCGATGCTACGCTAGTGGAGATAGTGTTGCCAGCTAGCACAGCAGCCAGCAGCGCACCGACTTTGCCAGCAGCGAAGCCGGTCTCTGCGAGATAAAGGCCAAGCAGGACGCTGACGAACCCTACAGCGAAGGAACGCAGCGTTGTCGTCAAAATGATGAGCTTCCCGTCCGGAGACAACCAGGAGAGCATGGTGCCCTATCCCGACAACTGGGTCAGGAGTTCTTCAAGTCGAGCCTTGCGCTCTTCGTAGTTCCGCAGGCGCTCCCGTTCCCGTTCCACCACCTCTTCCGGGGCTTTCCCCATGAACTGGGGATCCTGCAGACGAACGTTGAGCTTCTGGATCGCTTCTGATGATTCCTCCAACTCGGACGAAAGGCGCTTGCGCTCTGCAGCCAGGTCAACTAACCCCTCCATGGGAATAGCCATCACCGCTCCGTTCACAACGGCGGATACAGCGCCACTGGTAGGTAGCTCAGACCTATCGTTCAGGAGCCGTAGGGGCTCTACCTTCGCCAGGGCTTTGATGAGATGGGTTTCCATCTCCAGCACAGAGGCCAGGGCTCCCGGGACGATGAGCAGCTCCAAATTGACGTTGGGCGTGATGTGGAACTCGGCTCGCGCGTTTCGGATGAGCCGTATGGTCTCTCGAACGCTGCCGATGGAGTCTTCAGCTTCGTCGTCAAGAGCTGACGCATCGCTCTCAGGGTAGGGCGAGATCATGATTGACTCTGCTAAATCGATTTCCTTGGGCAAGCGCGATACCAGGTTCGTCCATATCTCTTCGGTCACAAATGGCATGAAAGGGTGGAGGAGTCGTAGGGTGGTCTCCAACACGTGGACCAGCATAGGCATCGGAGATGGGCCGATACCCTGGCGCAGGCGGACCTTGGCGGCTTCTATGTACCAATCGCAGTACTCGTCCCACAGGAACTCATAGATAGCCTGCTCGGCCTCACCAAGCTGGTATTCCTCAAGCTGTCGGGTCACTCGTGCGACCAGGCGATTCAGTCTGCTGTTGATCCAGCGGTCTTCAAGGTGCTCGGCCTTCGGGTTGCTCCAATCAGCGAGGTCAGGGGAATCCTCCATCACCAGCATGACATAACGTGATGCATTCCACATCTTGTTGGCAAAGTTCCGCGCCGCTTCCAGCTTCGTCGGACCCAGGCGCGCATCGTTGCCCGGAGCGTTGCCAGCAGTAAGGGCGAAGCGAAGCGCATCGCAGCCATAGGTGTTGATCGCTTCCAGCGGGTCAAGCACGTTGCCCTTGGTCTTGCTCATCTTGGCGCCTTCTACGTCCCTGATGAGGCCGCTCAGGAACACTGTGTGGAAGGGGACTTCGCCAGTGTTCTCTATCCCCATCATGATCATGCGGGCGACCCAGAAGAAGAGGATGTCGTGGCCCGTTTCCATGACACTGGTGGGATAGAAGTACTTCAGTGACTCTGTCTCATCTGGCCAGCCAAGGGTGGAGTGGGGCCAGAGACCGGAGCTGAACCAGGTATCCAGCATATCCTCGTCCTGGCGTAGGTCTGTTGAGTTACATGATGGACATACTGTTGGATCATCGGTCTCCACAATCTCGGTTTCGCAGGTATTGCAGTACCAGACCGGGATTCGATGCCCCCACCAGAGTTGGCGGCTGATGCACCAATCGCGCAGGTTCTCCATCCAGTTCTCGTAGACTTTTGAGAATCGCTCCGGCAGGATACGTACCGTCCCGTTGCGCACCACTTCCAGTGCGGGCTTGGCCAATGGTTGTATCTGGACGAACCACTGCATGCTTACCAAAGGCTCCACGATCTGCGTGCACCGTTGGCAATGGCCGATGGAGTGCTGCAGTTCCTCAATCTTCTCCAACAGTCCCTGTGCTTCCAGATCAGCTACGATCTGCTCTCTAGCCTTGAACCGGTCCATGCCTTCGTAGGGCCCGGCCTCGGCGTTCATGGTGCCATCAAGGTTCAAGACCGTGATGATGGGCAGGCCATGACGCTCACCGAGTTCAAAGTCGACAGGATCATGGCCAGGCGTCACCTTTAGGGCGCCTGTGCCGAACTCCGTCTCTACTGCGTCGTCGCCGACGATGGGTATGCGTCGTCCGAGTATCGGCAACACGACTTCACTGCCAACGAGAGCTTTGTATCGAGGGTCGTCCGGATTCACAGCGACTGCGGTATCGCCCAGCAGAGTTTCCGGTCGAGTGGTGGCCACTGTTAGGTGTCCATCACCACTCGCCAGGGGGTATTTGATGTAGTAGAGGCTGCCTGTAGTCTCCTGGTGCTCCACTTCCAAATCAGAGAGGGCAGTGGAACATCGAGGGCACCAGTTGATGATGCGCTCGCCGCGATAGATGAGCCCCTTCTTGTACAGGTTCACAAAGGTGTGGCGAACCGCGCGGCTGGGGCCTAGATCAAGGGTGAAGGTCTCTCGACTCCAATCACAACTCACGCCCAGGCGACGGTGTTGCTCCCCGATGCGGCCTCTGGATCGGCCTACCCAGTCCCACACACGTTCCAAGAACTTCTCTCTGCCCAGGTCATGGCGGGTCAGACCCTCTTTGGCCAGTTCACGCTCCACAACCACCTGCGTGGCAATGCCAGCGTGGTCGAGGCCAGGTAGCCACAACGTGGGCTCGCCGCGCATCCGGTGCCAGCGCGTAAGGGCGTCTTCTACCGTTGCTCTTTGAGCATGACCAAGATGCAACTCGCCGGTCACGTTCACCGGTGGTTGGATGACGACAAAGGGTTTCTTGGAGGGATCGATCTTTGGTGTGAAGTACCCGGCGTCTATCCAGCGCTGATAGAGGCGTTGCTCAACCGGCGCTGGGTCGTATGCCGAGGGGATGTCTGAAGTGCCTTGAGAGGTCATGGTACCGCCTGTCAGGGTAATCTGTTGAATAATCGATGGAGTCCATTGTACCCCAAAGCATTCAGCTAGGATGCAGCTAGGATGCTAGTAGACATAATTTATTATCGGTGAAGCCAAAGGTTCAGAGCCCGGGATGATAATGGCGATGTTGCATCGAGAGGTAGGAAATATGCGTAACGCCGCGCTACGGGCTGCTGAGGAGGATGGTGTATCTGAGAAGTCGAGAAATCTGCGACGGTCGCGTTATTTCAGCAATTCGACGATGCGGTCCAGGATGCGATGACCCACTTCGTACTTTGAAAGCAACGGAAGTTCCTCTGCCTCGCCTGCCGCATCGATTAATGTGACCTGGTTTGTGTCGGTACCGAACCCGCTGCCTTCTTTTGTGACGTCATTGGCAACGATGAGCGACAATGCTTTGGAGTCGACCTTGGCGCGGGCGTTGTCGAGCAGGTTCTCTGTCTCAGCAGCAAAACCGATCCGGAGGACACCTGCCGGAACCTCAACAAAGAAGTCCGGATTTTTCACCATCTCCAGGGTCATGCCGCCGTCTTGCCCGTTTTTCTTGATCTTCTGTTCTGCTACCTGAGTGGGTCTGTAGTCACTTACTGCAGCGGCCATCACCAAGGCATCAGCGCCCACGCATGAATCCAGGACTGCAGTACGCATTTCCGCCACTGATGTGACATTAATACTTGTGACATTAATAGGTGTCACAATGTTGGTCGTTGCTGTTACAAGAATCACGTCAGCGCCACGGTCCCTGGCTGCCTCAGCAATGGCATAGCCCATCTTTCCTGTTGAGTGATTTGTGACGACACGCACGGGATCTATTGGCTCCTGAGTACCGCCTGCGGTCACAACGATCTTGCGACCGTTGAGGTCACCGGACTGAGCGAGGACCAACTTGATATGACCTACCAACGCCTCCGGCTCCAACATGCGACCGTGGCCGATAAGCCCGGAGGCAAGCCTGCCTGATGCGGGTCCTGCGACGTGAGCCCCACGGGCGGTCAACGTTGCAATGTGCTCTTGTACGCTGGGGTGTTCCCACATGTGCGCGTCCATCGCAGGAGCAACCATGAGGGGTGCCGCGGTGGCAATGGCTGCTGTGGTCAGGGCGTCGTCGGCCAAACCAAGAGCCAGCTTCGCCAGTGTGTGGGCAGTGGCAGGTGCTACGACAAGGATATCGGCACGCTGTGCCAGGGCCACATGCTCTATGGCCTCCTCAGATTCCAGGTCAAAGAGGTTGGTCACCACGGGTCTGTGGGTGAGGCTGCGGAACGTTAGGGGCGCCACGAACTGCGTAGCGTTCTCAGTGAGGATGGTATCAACCTTTGCGCCAGCCTGCGTGAGCTTACTGGCCAGGTCGGCTGCTTTGTATGCGGCTATGCTGCCGGTCACGCCCAGCAGAACGGTCTTGCCTTCTAACGGGTTTGCCATGGTCCCTTCCTTTCTGGAGGTAAGGGCCGTGGGGCATGTTCCTAGGCGGAAGTGTCCCCAGTGCTGTTCATATCGTACACCATCCGGAGGCCTATGAGGGTCAAGTCCGGGTTTACGGCGTGAAAAACGTCGGTTTGCGTAGCTACAAGGTCAGCGAGCCCACCCGTTGCGATGGCACGCGTATTGTCACCAAGTTCCTCTCGAAATCGAGCGATCATGCCCTCTACCAGCGCCACATGCCCGAAGACGAGCCCTGATTGGAGTGCGGTGACGGTGTTGCGACCGATAGCCGACTTTGGTGCGACGAGCTCGACTCGACGGAGCTGCGAGGTCTGCTGGATCAGCGCTTCAGATGCGATGTGTATGCCAGGGAACAGCGCGCCGCCAAGGTAGTCGCCATCTGCCGTCACGGCATCGAAGACCGTTGCTGTGCCGAAGTCGACGATCACCAGCGGCCCGCCGTACAGGCGATAGGCAGCAGCAGCGTCCACAACGCGATCAGCTCCCACATCGCGCGGAGGCTCATAGAGCACGCGAACACCTGTCTTGGTGCCCGCTCCCACCACTATGGGAGACGTGTGGAATGTGGTGTTGCAGGCTTCCTCGAAGACAGCGGTCAGGGGCGGCACGACGCTACAGATGATGACTGCATCAATGTCCGCAGGGGAAACGCCTTTCATGGATAGAAGCGACTGAAGGAATACGCTGTACTCGTCCGGCTGCCATCGCGCCTCTGTGGATAGACGCCACGTTGCATGGAGCTCCTCCCCTTCGAAGGCGCCCATCGTGATGTTCGTGTTACCGATATCAATAGCAAGCAGCATAGGTGTTCTCTTTACAGATAGTATATCCGCCCCTAGCTATAGGCACAAATAGGCTACAGGTATGAGGTGATGGCTGTGGCTGGTTGCAGGACTAGGATATCTCCCGAATACCCCCGCTGAATGTACCCTCGCGTACCGACTTGATGGCCCTGGGAATCATGGGCAGGAGGTCGCTTGCGACGAGGCCCGTGTTACCTATGTCGTTGGTCACCATCTCACCAGCCGCGGCATGTAGGTACGCGCCAAGGCTGGCGGCATCGTAGGGTAGAACGCCCTGAGCGATGAGGCTTGCGATGACTCCGGCAAGGACATCGCCTGTGCCGGCCGTGGCGAGCCCCGGGTTGGCGAAGGGGATGATCCTGACATCTCCTTCTGGCGATGCTACAACGGTATAAGCCCCTTTTAGGAGCACTGTCACGCCCCATTCGGCGGCGGCCTTTTGCGCAGTCGCCACCCGGTCACCTTCAACGTCGGTGATGGACGTACCCAGTAGTCGAGACATTTCGCCGGGGTGTGGCGTGACCACGGTAGGAGATTGAAGCCGACTGTACCAGGATGGTATTCCAGAAAGGGTGTTCAGCGCATCCGCGTCCAAGACGATGGGGACGCTTAGAGGCACGCTTGAGAGGAGAAGTTGCTCCAGCAGGGCGTTCGTGCCGTCATGCTGGCCTAGGCCGCAACCAGCTAGCAGCACGTCGCAGTTAGGTAAGCCATCGCGTACGGCTAAAGCGCCCTCGGCGGTCGGGTCACCGTCAGTGTCGCACGGCAGCAGGAGGTAGGTGGGTTCCGTGAGTTTGCTGGCCACCAGCGACTGAAGGGATGGGGTCGCCGCCAGAGTGACATAACCGGAACCGCTGCGAGCCGCTCCCATGCACGCGAGGTAGGCCGCACCGACGTAGTTCCGAGAGCCGACCAAGGCAAGCACACGACCAAACGTGCCCTTGTGTGCGCTGAGGGGGCGTGTAGGCAGATATGCTTGAGCCCAGGCCTGCGTAACCACCTCTTGTCGGATGTTCGCGGACAGGCCCTCAGGGATACCGATGTCGGCAACGGTGATCTGGCCCATGAGGTCAGCGCCAGGGAACCGGAACAGGCCGGTTTTGGGGAATCCGAAGGTCGCTGTGGCGTCTGCCACAAGCGCATCGGCGTCTGCCGAGCCGGTCTCTGCGTCAACGCCACTGGGGATGTCCAAAGCAAGTATCACCAGCTCAGGTCGACGTTCACGTTCAGCGTTTGCGGCCGCCAGGACGTCACGATAGATGCCTTCTAGCGGCCGAGATCGCCCCGTACCAAGGACTGCATCAACCACCAGGGCTGCTTCCGATAGCTCGCTCTGGATATCAGTGAGGTGGGAGGAGTCAGCAGCTTCAACTATAGTCACGCCAACTTCTGAGGCTGGTTGGAGTTTAGGGTCGTCAGGCGCTCTTGGGGCTAGAAGGAAGGCGGTGGTGCGGGCACCCCAGCTCTGGAGGTGTCGAGCGGTGACCAGGCCGTCGCTGCCGTTATTGCCGGATCCCACCAAAATGATGATCTGTGAGCCGTATGCGCCTTCGCCTAGCATATTCCAAGCAACCCTGGCAGCCAGGAGCCCTGCGCGCTCCATGAGCGCATCGGTAGAAACGCCCTCTTCCTCAGAGCGGCGCTCCAGATCCCGCATCTCTTCAGGCGTTACCGTCTTCACTGGTCTCCCCTACCGCGACGACTACAGCGTAGTCCCTGGAGTGGGATATGCTGATTGCTATCTCGCCCAGTGTCAAGAATTCCGCACGGGCTTTGGCTCGACCGTGCAACACGACGGTAGGAGCTTGCCCACGCTCGCGTACTACTTCAATCTCCCGCCACGAGACGCCACGCACCCCGGTGCCCAGGGCCTTCATGACTGCTTCCTTGGCTGCAAAGCGCCCAGCGAGCTGAGGCCAGCGACCTCTGGAGTAGTCAAGCTCTCCCTGGGTGAAGATGCGATGGAAGAACCGATCGCCCCAGCGCTCCACAGCTTCGCCTATGCGCTCTATCTCAACGATGTCCACTCCGGTTCGTAGCATGGTATGACGTCACATTCCTCTGTCGATTCCAATGGCAAGATAATTCGTATCTATGGTTGGCCGCATTATAGGTGTCAACAAACGGGCTGTCTATGCAAATTTCATAGGATAAACGGACACCCGTTGGAACCAATCTTTGGGCTGGGGAGTTGAAACAACGCAAGGTCAGTGCATATGACATGCACGGTTGGAGATGATTTAGGGATGAAATCACGACGTCAGGCCAGTGTTTAAATGCTAATTTCAAATACATATTTCATGTCACTTCATGTATTCTCAAACATTTCTTAAAAAAGTATGAAACTTTTCTTATAACTTATCTTGACATCGAACAAAGTGCTATGTACACTGTGAGCAACGAGGGAGTTCTGTTATTGGTTGGGAGGGGTTTATGGCTCGCAAAACACCGTTGATGCTTAGAGTGGAAGAGCAGTACAAGAGACCCTTGGAAAAGCTGCTTCCAGAGATGGTCAATGAGATGGGGCTCTCTGCTACCGCAGATGAGTTCAAGGTCAGCAAGGCAACTCTGGGATATTGGCTACTGAAGCTAGGGATCAACGTCAGACGTGTCGCCCTAGCACCTGGAGAGACCCTGGAGATCAAACACTTAACTAGTTAATTACCGTCCGCGTGGTCGGGTCTTTAGCCCTTGTGTCTCAGAGGGGGAGACGCAAGGGCTTTTTCTTTGGCTTCCGGAAATGTGACATAAATTGTCTCGGTTGTGGAGGCGGGCCAGGCCGATGGGGGTTATTCCTGCGATGATGTATTAATGAGGCCCGCCATGTAACCGGCGCCAAAGCCGTTATCGATGTTCACCACGCTTACCCCTGGTGAGCAGCTGCTGAGCATTCCCAACAACGCGGCAATTCCGCCGAAGCTCGCCCCGTAACCGATGCTTGTTGGAACAGCAATGATCGGGGCGGAAACGAGGCCGCTCACCAAACTGGGGAGGGCTCCTTCCATTCCGGCCACTGCAATGATGACTCTGGCTTTCTGGAGCGTGGGTAACTGGTCAAGCACCCTGTGAACGCCCGCCACTCCAACATCGGTTATGCGCTCCACGTCGCAGCCCATGAGGTGTGCTGTGAGTGCTGCTTCGTCCGCTACAGGAAGGTCGCTGGTTCCCGCTGTGACGATCAGCACCCCTGGCGTGAGAACGAGATTGACTCGTCGGTCCACCACGATGGCTTTGGCTGCCTCGTGGAATACCGCGTCCGGATCTGAAGAACGGACGAGCGCGTACGCTTCCTGGCTTGCGCGAGTGACCAGCACGGTGTCTGTCTTTTCCGCCAGGCTTTTGGTGATAGCTGCAATCTGCTCAGGGGTTTTGCCAAGGCCAAGGACGACCTCGGGGAACCCTCGTCGCAGGGCACGATGATGGTCCAGTTTCGCGAAGCCCAGATCCTCATACGGGAGATGCTTCAACTCTGTGAGCGCCTCCTCGATCGACACATCGCCGTGCTGAAGTCCTTCCAGCAGATATTTGAGTTTCTCCGAATCTATGGGAACCCCCCGTGAAAGCATGGATTTTCGTGCGGACTCATCGTATCATAGGCGCCCCAAACTGGCGCGAAAGTCGCAGCAAAATCCGTTGCGGACTGAGTAGTGCCAGCATATACTTGGGCAAACTTTTCGGAGAGATGTATATGAACGTGTCCTGCCTTCAGGAGACCTTAAACAAGGGCCTCGGTATTGTTGGCAGAGCCGTGGCCACGCGTACCACTCTGCCTATCACCCAGAACGTGTTGATTTCCACGGACCAGGGCAGGCTGAAGCTGACCGCCACCAACTTGGAAGTCGCAATCAGTACTTGGATAGGCGCTACAGTGGAGGATGAGGGGGATATCACGATCCCTGCGAGGCTGCTCTCTGAATTTGTCGGCTCCCTATTGAACGAGAAGGTGGACATGGTCACCACCACTCAGCCCCAGGCTATGACGCTGACGTGCGCCCGTTACGAGGCGAGGATCATAGGCACCGATGCTGGCGAGTTCCCTCCGATTCCGACGGTCGACGACGGTGTCACTGCGAAGATCGACCCCACCGTGCTGAAGAAGGCGATTGGGCAGGTGGTCTTTGCTGCAGCTACGGAAGAGTCACGCCCCGTTTTGACCGGCGTGAAGCTTGAGCTTGAAGACGACCGGTTCACCCTTGCCGCCGCTGATGGTTTCCGCCTGGCGGTACACAAGGGCAAGCTGGTAGAAGCTGTTGCCGAGCCTACGGAGGTCATCATCCCAGCCAGGACGCTAAACGAGCTGAACCGCCTGCTGGGCGATCAGTCTGAGCCTGTTGAGTTGGTGCTGTCTCCCACGCGAGGGCAGGCGCTCTTCCGTTTGAACAACGTCGAAGTGGTATCGCAGCTCATCCAGGGAGCGTTCCCCAACTACGCACAGCTGATTCCCCAGAGCTACACCACGAAAGCGGGTCTAAAGGTAGATGAATGCCTGCGTGCAGCGCGTACGGCCGCCATCTTCGCCCGTGACAGCTCGGGGATCGTGCGACTGCACATCCAGGATGGCCCTCCAGGGTCGCTACAGGTGTTGGCGCGTGCAGAAGAGGTTGGCGAGAACACAGCCGAGATGGATGCTGTAGTCGAGGGTGGCGAGGCGAAGATCGCCTTCAACGCCAAATACCTTATCGACGTTCTGGGTGTCATTGAATCCGACGATGTAGCGCTGGAAGTCACCACGCCCTCAAGCCCTGGAGTACTGCGACCTTCAGACACAGAGGATTACATTCACGTGATCATGCCCATGTTCGTTCAGTGGTAGTGCGAAGGTAGTAGCTTCTGTCTTATTCACCGTGTGACCTCGTGGGGCTTCAAATCGCTCAATGCCTACTATTCAGTGTGGCTTTGCGCTCGCGAAACTCTATTTCTCCAAAGTTTCCCACGGGCATCCTGCCCAGAACACCTGTCGATTGGTTTCAAATAAATTTCCAACAAATTTCCCCAACTCGAAATCAATCGACTGGTTGTTCTCGACTAAAACCGCCCAGATCCATCCATGAAGCCATTGCGCCCAGGGTTTGGTAGAATGCCGTTGCCGTTCCTCCATAAGTCGTCGCGCATGTTGGCGCTCCAGACGACCGTAGCTTGTTGGTCAGGGGTGTGCAGGCTGTGAACGATTCACGCATCAAGATTCATCCGCTTTTATGGATCATCATCGGGGCCGTTACCACTGTCGCCGTCGCATGGTCTGCCTACCTCATCGCCCAACTGGAATGGGACGTGGAACTCGTGACGGCAACCGCGCTCCTAGCCTCGTTAGTCATGCTGGCGTGCCTGTTCCCCATCCCTGTGGCGCCAAGGGTCAAGGCTGGGATGACCACCGCCCCATTGTTCGCAGCCGCCATCGTGCTGGGACCCGGGTGTGCCGTTCTCGCAGCTGTGGTCGGTGGAGCAGGCTACCAGGTGGCGCTACGGTTCCGCTCACCTGGCGTGCGGATGCCCTGATACCAGACCGTTTTCAACCTATCTGAGACGACGCTTTCAACAGGGATGGCCGCGTTCATCTTCGACCAGATAGCAGACGGGAGCCTGGTCAGTGCATCCATCCTTTTGGCAGCCACAGCTATGTACGTGATCAACAGTGGTCTGGTTTCTCTGATTGCAGCAACCCAATTACGACAAAACCCCGTCAGATTTTGGTTGGTCGGTACTAGAGAGGGTGGCCCCCCCTGAACTGAGTCTGTTCGCCTTTGGGTACCTGGGTGCGTTGGCGTATGAGGCGAATGCTCTGGCTATAGTAGCTGTGCTCTTGCCGGTATTCATTGTGTATCACGCGTTCTTTAAGCTAACGGCTACCAACACGCAATTGGAGCAGGCGCTAAGCAGCGTACAGACCCTTCAAGGGCAACTCCTGCAAAACGCCAAGCTGGCCACGCTAGGAACCCTTACCCTCGACCTGGCGCATCAGTTGAAGAACCCATTGTTCATCACCGGCCAGCTGGAAAACCTCATGTGGAAGATACCCAAAGACGACCCTGTCGCAATTCAGATGGACGAGGCGCTCCAGGCTGCCTGGCGCACAAACCAGCTCATCGAAGCGTTCCTGAACGAAGCACAGCAGCGTTGGTCTCCCATGAACATCGTCACGCTATTGAATGAAGCTGTTTCATCGGCAATGGCGAAGACCAACAAGCCGGTTTCCATAGAGCGGGACTACTCAGCGGATGAAGCTGAAGCAGAGGGCATGCCCACGTTGATGAGAGAGGCCCTGATGAACCTGGTAGTCAATGCCGTTGATGCTGTGCCAGATGGCGGAACGGTTGGGGTATCAATTGAAAGAGACGCTCAAAAGGGAGTTGTCATAACCATCAGCGACAACGGCTCTGGAATCCCTGAGGAACAGATGGAACACCTATTTGAGCCGTTCTGGACGTCAAAAGAGGATGGAACGGGGATAGGACTGTTCTCTGCGAAGCACATAGTTGAACTGCATCAGGGGCAGCTGAGTGTGGTTAGTCATGAGGGGCTGGGAACGCGGGTGGTTGTGACCTTACCTATCACGGGCCTTCAGGGGGAACGTATTGATATCCCAACCCCCGGACGTTCCTGATCATGTTGTGGGACTTCGCGGAAGTCTCAAGCTTGCGACGTAGGGATGACACGTACCATTTGAGGCTATCCTGAGAGCCCAGTTCCGTATCCCAAACCTCGCTGAGCAACTCATCGTGGGTGGCCACGCGGTGCCGGGTGTTCACAAGGTAGGCAAGCAACTTGAACTCCAGCGGGGATACATGGATCGTCTGTCCCTTTACCAGCACCAGGTGGGTGGGAGTGTCCAGATCTAAGAGTGCGTCCCTGTAGTGCGATGCCGACTCCTCTGGAGCAGCAGCGCGTCTAAGCAGCGATCGCACCCTGGCGAGGAAGGGCTCACGTGAGACCGGCTTGATGACGTACTCATCTGCGCCTACGTCTAACCCTCGTACCTGGTCCGCATCTTCACTCAGGGCGCTAAGAACCATCACCGGTGCTTCCGATAGTTCCCTGATGCGGTGGATCAACTGAAACCCGTTCATCCCGGGCATCCGCAGGTCTACGATGCTCAGGGTAGGACGGAGTTCATTGAACAGTTTTAGGGCACCTTCTGCGGTTGCCGCAGTGGTTACCTCATAGTCCTGTTCCTCCAACCACTCTCTCAGCATCTCCAGTACCTGGAACTCGTCGTCCACCAGGAGAATGCTGGAGTTGCTCATCGCCATGGTTCTCACCAACAGTGGGATTCCCTCAAAGGGCTCAACAAGACCTCGATACAAGAGACACTACGTGTCACGTCGACCCGATGTCAAGCGGAAATCGAGGTAGAGATACCGTGACTGGCTTCAAAGAACCACGCAGCTATAGGCATCATGGGGAATGCAGATCGTTCGAAAGAAAGGTGCATGTCACAGGCTCGAGAGTGACAAAGCGGTTGTGGGAAGTATGTGTCGAACATCGACGGGCACTCGATCGACAATGTTGCCCACGACACTCTTGACAGAGGCGTCTCGTGACGTTATTGTATTTCTATGACACAAGACACACGGCCTACATTTGAATTGACTTTGGGTGAGGTGTCTCTCAAGGCACCTGAGACGCCTCTGTACCTGGCTCTCGCAGCGCAGGTACTTGAGGTGCGTCGGCAGGAGCTTCAAGAGAGGGGCGTTGGGACGATCTCTTCACCTGGAGTTGGTGCTGTGCCTGTGGAAACCCCTGCTCCGACTCAGGAAGCCACGGCGCCTGTGACACAACCGGTAGCTGCGCCAGCGCCTGCACCTGTGACGGCTGCGACGCCTCCTACACGCAGGGCGCGGTGGTTCCATGACCAGTTCCCGCAGATCACCTTTGAGGACGGCTCCACACAGGTGATGCCATCATTGGACGCATTGAAGGAGTTGTTGCGGAACCGTGGCTTACAGCCCCACCCACGTGGGGACGCTTCGATGTTGCTGTGGCAGGTGCGGAACCGTTTAGGGTTGACCGTGACGCAAGTGGAGCACGCCTAAGCGCTGCAGGAACCTGTCCCCTACAACTGCTCTTTGATGTTCTGAGCAAGAGCCAATGTCATCCCCTGAACTGTGGTCAACTCTTCCATGGTTGCTTCACGTATCCCCTGAACGCTCCCAAATCGTTGGATCAACAGCTTCCGCCTCTTTGGCCCTATCCCCTGCACCGTGTCTAAGCCAGATTGTGTCTGTCGCTTTGACCGAAGCTTTTGGTGGTAGGTGATGGCGAACCGGTGGGCTTCATCGCGAACGCGCTGCACCAGGAACAGCCCCTGAGAGTTGCGAGGCAGGATCATAGGGTCAGGACTGTGGGGGACAAAGACTTCTTCTTCCTGTTTGGCCAGGGAGGCTAACGGTACCTGGTCTGTAGATATCCCCATCTCCATGAAAACAGTCTGCACAGCTGAAAGGTGGCCTTTGCCGCCATCGATGAGAATCAGGTCAGGAACGTTTTCCCACGAGTCGTCTGCGGGCTTTGTTTCTGATTCCGGGGTCTCGCCTTCCTGCTTGGCCATACGCTTAAAGCGGCGTTGCAGCATTTCCTTCATCATTGCGAAGTCGTCGGGCCCGTCCACCGTTTTGATCTTGAACCTGCGGTAGTGCTGCTTGCTAGGGCTCCCGTTCTGGAACACCACCATGCTGCCTACAGCGTCTGTGCCGCTGATGTTGGAGATGTCATAGCACTCGATGCGGTTCGGCAGCCGTGGGAGGCTCAGGGCTTCCTGAACCTCGGCTAGGGCCGTATCGAGTGCGCCCTGGCCTGCGAGCCTTCGGATCCTGGACATGCTCAGGCCTTGGGCCGCGTTCTCCGCCACAAGGGACACCAGCTTCCGCTTCTCGCCTCGCACGGGGATGTGGAGAGAGACAGGCCCGCCTCGTCGCGAAGAGAGCCACTCCGTCAGCAGAGGAGTCTCATCAGCTTCATGTTGAATGACCACCAGGGGAGGGACGAAGGAAGCGCGATCATAAAACTGCTGAATGAAGGTGCCAATGACCTTGCCCTCTTCTTCATCTTGAACGCCGTCCATAATGAAGTGGTCCCGTCCTACCAGCTTCCCCTTCCGGATGAAGAACGCCTCTACCCACGCCTCGTTGCGTTCCTGGGCCATTGCCACCACATCCATGTCCTGGCTGCGTAGTGAGACCATCTTCTGCTCTTCATTGACCCGCTCTATCGCCTGCATCTGATCCCGTATGCGCGCTGCCTGCTCAAACTCCAGGTTTTCAGCGGCGCTGGCCATGCGACGATTAAGTTGCCTGACAACGTCTCCGGTCTTCCCTTCAAGGAACATCAAGACCTGCTCTATCACCTCTCGATAACTCGTCTGGTCGGCGTATCCCACACAGGGCGCTACACACCGATGTATGTAGTACTCCAGGCAAGGACGAGCGTCCGTGCCGGTGATGGTTTTGGTGCAGGACCGATAGGGGAAGAGCTTCTTCAGTAGGTCTAGCGTCTTGCGAATAGAGCCGGTGCTGGCGAAGGGTCCGAAGTATCGAGCGCCATCGTTCAGTACTCTGCGCGTGAAGTAGACCTGTGGGAACTCCTCCCTGGGGTCGATCTTGATGTAAGGGTAGGTCTTATCGTCACGGAGTCGTGTGTTGTAGGGGGGGCGATGACGCTTAATGAGGGTGTTTTCCAGGATGAGCGCTTCGCTCTCAGAATCCGTCACCACAAACTCGAAATCGACTGCCTGCTGCATCAGTCGCCGCGTCTTCGGCATCATGCCATAGGGTGTTCCGAAGTAGGACCGGAGGCGGTTGCGGAGGTTGGCAGCCTTGCCCACATACAGGAATCTACTGGATGTGTCCTTGAAGAGGTAAACACCCGGGCGAAGGGGTACGGAAGGCAAGCGCTCTCGCATCTCAGCGTTTTCTTTGGTCTGGTTATCGGTAGTTATAGCCATCTTCATTCACGCTAGTACATCGTAAGAGCAAATCGTTGTCTGTGCTGAAGGCCAACAACCTACGCAAGATACCGAGACACGCTGTAATCCAATACCCTTCTCGGTGTTGGGGCACCTAGGGAGAGCAGCTTAGCGAAGCAGGGTGGTGAACGTGATGAGAAGCGCCAGGACTACTGCGGCCAATATAGCAATACGAATAAGCTCTTTGGTCAGCAACAGGTCTCCCCGCATCGTTGTGCCGGATACTGTAGCTGCTACGGGTTGAGGAGCTGGTGTAACCACACGTGGCGTGGGCTCCTGCACCTGGCTTGATGCCGCAGAATCTGTTGCCTCATCATCGGCGTCAGTGGCTTCAGCATCCTGTGGCGTAGCAACTGCTGGTGCTGGCGCTTGGGGTTGTTCATTGTGCCTTCCGCGAGTGCGGTGGCCCCTGTGGGACGTAGACCCTCTTGAACTCCGGGGCATTGCTTTCCTCCACGCTATTGTGTGCTTCAGTGGGGGGCGTAGCGATTATTATTTGTTTAATGGATATGGCTATGGGGTTAATGCTACTGCCTGAGATACGACTACTGCTGAAGTCTCTATACCCAGCGTACCAGGGTTGACCATCATATGATACAGGAGCGGATCGTCCGGGTGGGCTTTGAAGTGCCGTTTGAAGAAACTTATCCGAGCCAGTTCTTCGTCTGAAATGTACTTTTCAGCCGCGTCCCTGCTCATTCCATCTCTACGCATGGTCGTCTCAATGCGGAATTCCAGTGGGGCGATCACCCCTACATGGAGCACGCCAGGGAAGTTTTTCAGGACCAGGTTGCTGCCTCGACCCATGATGACGACGTTGCCTCCTTCCGCAAGGTCTTTCAAGATGTCGCTGATGACTTCGAAAAACCTGTTCTCGTCCACTTCTTTGCTGGTTGTCGCCGTCTGCTCCTGGTCACCCTCAGGGTAGGGATGCACCAGAAGTGCATCTATTCCAGGACCAAAGAACGGATCGCCGCCGGACCCGGTATAGGCTGAGCGTTCAAAGGCCGTCTGCAACAACCTGGTGAGTCGGTTCGCCAAAGACAGGTGCTCCTGCTCCTTCTCGGCCAAGGCGGACACCGTAGCGCCCACCCGTTTGGCGGCCTCTGCCAGGATGAGACGATCTACGTAATCGGCTCCGATTTTTCGCGCAACCTCTTGACCAACCTCTCGCGCGGCACCACCAAGCTGTCCATTAAGCGTGACAACTGCCATTGTGCCCTCCTGTTTTTGCTTAACCGAGTCGTCATTTCTTGAGGTAACTTAGCTGCCAGGAGACGTATGACCGGAACGTAGTGAAAGTTTACGCGAAATTCGATTAGCGTCAATGGGGTTTTTACAGCAAAATCAGCGATGAGCACAATTCACTTCAGGCAGATGGTGCGGAGGGCGAAGGGTAACCAGCGTTGGCCTGTAGGCGAGGATGGGTTGAGGTAGTGTTGCAGTGGAGGGGACGGAATTATCAACTCCGAGGGTGAGCTTCTTCGTACTGTTCTCGCAGGTGATCGTCGGTCAGGTGTGTGTAGATTTGAGTGCTGGCGATGCTGGCGTGACCCAGGAATTCCTGCACTTGGCGAAGCGACGCGCCGCCTCGAAGCATGTGGGTGGCAAAGCTGTGTCGCAGCGTGTGCGGTGTAGTCGGCGTGGTAATACCCGCCCTTCGTGCATGCTCCTTCAGAATAAGCCAGAAGCCCTGCCTGGTCAGACGCTCGCCTCGACGGCTCAGGAACAATGCCTGTTCCTTGGTGTCAGAAACGAACGTGGGACGGGCCTCATCAATGTAGCGTTGAAGGGCGTTCAGAGCCTGGTCGTGAAAAGGAATAAGCCGTTCTTTTGAGCCTTTCCCCATGCATCGCACAAACTCCCCGGCCAGGTTTACGTCGCTGATCTGGAGCGCTACAAGCTCACTGACACGCATACCGGTGGCGTAGAGCAGCTCAAGCATTGCCTTGTCTCGTCGGGCCTCCCGGGTGTTGAGCTTCCCCGGTGTATCCAACAGCCGAGTCACCTCTTCCTCCGTCAGCGCGGTAGGCAGGTTCCGGCCGATCTTGGGCGAGGCCAGTTCGTTGGCGGGGCTAGCTTCAAGCACCCGCTCTTCAACCAGGAATGAGAAGAACGAGCGCACGGCTGCAGTCTTCCTCGCTCTGGTGGTGTCTGAATAGCCTTTGCTCTGCAGGAGCAGGACGAACTCAGAGAGGAGATTAGCGTTGACTTGATCCCAATCCTTGGCGGTTCCGTTACTGCCAAGGAATTCGACAAGCGAATAGAGGTCATTGCGGTACGCCATGATGGTGTTTCCGGAAAAGCCTCGCTCCACCGCAAGGTGGGTCAAGTAGGTGTCAACCTGAGCCTTCATGCCGTCCCCATGTCTGAAAGATGTGCCGAGTATATGGGAACAGCCGCGCCGATGACAGCTGAGCAGTTCTATACATAACTCGTGTGGCACCAATTCTACCATAAGAAACCCATCTGTCTAGCCATACATAATGATGATTCTCCAATCCATGGGCGAAGGTGGCTGAGTAAGATGGTCGCCTCGCATGAGCGCGAGGCGGCGTGCATGTAGCCAACGCTTTGGTCTCTGCAATGCCCTATCCGCCGCCTTGCTACGGCACTGGCTCGCGTGCTAGGATGGCTGCGCCTTTCTCCTACGAATAACAACACGATGAGTAACGGTGTACGTCTTTGGAACAACAGCAAGATCCACGATTAAAACAGCTTCAAGAACTCCGTGCCCAGGGTGCCCTTGGCGGCGGCGAGCGACGCATTGAGCAGCAGCATGAAAAAGGAAAGCTGACCGCGCGCGAGCGGCTGGAGCAGTTGCTTGACCCCGGTTCCTTTCAGGAGTTGGACAGCTTCGCCACCCATCGCGCTACCGACTTCGGACTGGCAGACCAGAAAGCTCTTGGAGACGCAGTTGTCACGGGATACGGTCAGGTCAACGGAAAACAGATATTTGTGTTCGCCCAGGACTTCACGGTGATGGGCGGCTCCCTCTCAGAAGTCGTTGCAGAGAAGATATGCAAGATTATGGACCTAGCTATGAAGGTCGGCGCTCCGGTGGTTGGTATAGAGGACTCTGGCGGCGCGCGCATCCAGGAGGGCATCAGTAGCCTGAAGGGGTACGGAGACATCTTCCTGCGCAACACCCTGGCATCCGGTGTGGTGCCGCAGATCTCTGTGATCCTAGGCCCCTGCGCTGGAGGTGCGGTCTACTCGCCGGCCATTACGGACTTCATCTTCATGGCTGAGGGCACCGGGCAGATGTACATCACCGGCCCTGACGTCATCAAGGCTGTGACGGGCGAAGAGGTCACCCATGAACAACTTGGCGGCGCTGAGGCCCACACGGCGATCAGCGGCGTAGCCCATTTCGCCTTTCCCGACGAGACTGAATGCCTTGTCCAGGTCCGCAGACTTCTGGATTTCCTACCTTCCAGCAACGCTGAGGACGCTCCCCAGATCGAACGCACGGACGACCCTGATCGAATGTGTCCAGGGTTGAGCACCATTATCCCCGACGCGGCCAACCAAGCTTACGACATGATGCAGGTCATCACGGAAGTGGTGGACAACGGCGATTTCATGGAGGTCCAGCCGAGGAACGCGCAGAACATCATCATTGGTCTGGGTCGGTTAGACGGACGGTCGGTAGGCATTGTAGCTCAACAGCCTTCCCACTTGGCGGGGGTTCTGGACATCGACGCATCGCTGAAGGCGGCACGGTTCGTACGGTTCTGCGATGCCTTCAACATCCCTATCCTGACCTTTGTGGACGTGCCCGGATTCCTACCGGGCACGGAGCAGGAGCACGGCGGAATCATCAAGCACGGCGCCAAGCTCATCTACGCCTATGCCGAAGCCACGGTGCCGAAGGTGAGCGTCCTGACACGGAAGGCCTACGGCGGCGGGTACATCGTGATGGGCAGCAAACACCTTCGCACAGACATCAACTACGCGTGGCCAACGGCGGAGATAGCGGTGATGGGGCCTGAAGGGGCAGTCAACGTCATCCATCGCGAGGCCATCCGCAACGCCGATGATGGTGATACCAAGCGGGCGGAGCTCATCCAAGAGTACAAAGACATGACCGCGAACCCGTATGTAGCGGCATCCCGGGGAATCATCGACGATGTCATAGACCCCGCAGAGACGCGCATCAAGGTGATCCGCTCCTTTGAGATGCTTCAGGATAAGCGCGATACACTCCCACCCAAAAAGCACGGGAACATACCCCTATGAGCTGCGCACTATGACCGCTGAAGACCAAGGTGGGTCGGAATCGGCTAAGAGCCGCACGTTCAATGTGGTGGTGGACGGCGCTTCGCTGACCGTCACGGTGACCCCTGCAGATGAAGCCGCTGACGTCCAGGCTTGCGACAAGGGTTTCCAGGTCGCAGTGGACGGTCGTGCGTTCAGCGTTCAGGTAGAGTCTGGAACGTCAAAGGCAGCAGAGGCGACCATCAATGTGCCGCCTGTAGTGAGGGCCCCTCAGCGTTCAGCACCTGCGCCCAAGCCCGCAGCAACGCAGGCCGCACCCACAACGGTGGCAGGCGAGACCGCGCTGACTGCTCCCATTCCAGGGACGGTAGTGCGCTATACTGTTTCCGAAGCCCAACAGGTAAAAGCCGGAGAGACTGTTGTTGTGCTCGAAGCTATGAAGATGGAAAATACTTTGCCCGCGCCAGTTGATGGGGTGATCAAACAGATCTCCTTGCAGGCGGGGGCCAAGGTAGCACGCGGGGATGTTCTCCTGGTCATCGGCCCAGGGTAAATAGCCTGGTGCAGCAGTAAATTGCTTAAAAAGATATTCAAATCAATGTGAGAGCATCCTGACTATTTGGGAAGCCCACAAGGAGGGAAAGGCTACGTTATGCGGAAAAAGGTAACCGTCGTTGGGGCAGGGAACGTGGGAGCCACCACGGCACAGCGGATCTATGATGGCGGCTATGCCGATGTGGTTCTGATAGACATCGTGGAAGGACTGCCTCAGGGCAAAGCTCTGGACATGTTGGAGTCTGGCCCCGTGACCGGCTCCGACTCATCCATCATCGGCACCAACGATTACAAGGACACAACAGGCTCGGACGTGACGGTCATCACCTCAGGTATCGCGCGGAAGCCCGGCATGAGCCGCGACGACCTCCTCTACACGAACATGGACATCGTTGGCAGCGTCATCGGCCAGGTGGTCGGAAACTCGCCAGACGGGATCGTGATCACCGTGACCAACCCGTTGGACGCCATGACACAGCATGCCCTTCAGGTCTCCGGTAAGTCCAGGAACCAGATTTTCGGCATGGCCGGCATCCTGGACACCGCGCGGTTCCGCTCGTTTCTTGCTGCGGAGCTGAAGGTATCTGTACAGGACGTGCATGCATATGTGCTGGGCGGACACGGCGATACCATGGTGCCGCTGGTAGGCCCCACCAACGTCGGGGGCACTCCCATCGCAGACCTGATCCCGAAGGAGCGTCTAGATGCCATCGTCCAGCGAACCCGCGATGGTGGCGGCGAGATCGTTGCTTTGCTGAAGACCGGCAGCGCCTTCTATGCGCCATCGGCAGCGGCGACGCAGATGGTGGAAGCCATCCTCTTCGATAAAAAGCAGATCCTCCCTTGCTGCGTCCGTTTGGACGGCGAGTACGGTATCGACGGGTTGTGCGTGGGTGTCCCGGTCAAACTTGGCGAAGGCGGCGTGGAGGAGATCATCAAACTCAACTTGACCAGTGATGAACAGGCCGCATTGAAGCATTCCGCCGATGCTGTCCAAGAGCTGGTGGATGTGATGAACAACCGGAAGAGCTAGGTAGGGCTAGCCCTACACCCACATCGGGCCAATTTTGCCTCACGTGTGGCGATTGGCTCCTGAATATCTTAGAATTCTGATGTAACAGCGATTTAACTAGGAGATAGGACATGACGACAAAGAACCCGGAAGAGTTGGAAACACAGCTTCAGACTGCCGCTGACGAGTTGAAGGACTTGGAGAGCGCTAACGATGTGAAGAAGTGGTGGAGCAAGCACTACTACGGCCTGGGGCACAAGCGCCTTGGGCGGCTGCTGCTTGGCCAGTCGGTTGAGCGGCTACTGGAGCGCGCCAGCGGCAATAGGGGTGACGACTAACTCTCGTTCCTCCCGGTCTAATAACATCATCGGGCTTGAGAGCCGTCATGGCTTTCGAGCCCGATATTTTTTGTATGGAGCAACGTGTTCAGTGGTACCATTGAGGCTCAATCGGTAAGGACGTGGCATGACTGATACCAGCTACCTCTCATCATCAACAACCATCGGCGAGCGCAGCTTCCAATGGGGAGCGCGCACCTATGTCATGGGCATCGTCAACGTCACCGGCGATTCATTTTCCGGCGATGGCCTGAACAACGACGTGGAAGCTACGGTCACTCAGGCTCTGGCGTTCCAGGAGGCTGGAGCCCACCTGATCGATGTTGGTGGTGAATCCACGCGACCGCCCGGGGCTACATACGGTCAGGGTGCTGCACCGGTATCGGCAGACGAGGAGTTGAGTCGCGTCATCCCGGTAATCGAGCGACTCCATGACGCACTGAGCATCCCCATTAGCATCGACACATACAAAGCCGATGTGGCGAGACAAGCCGTTGCCGCCGGCGCATCGCTCATCAACGATGTCTGGGGGCTTCAGCGCGACCCTGAGCTGGCCGCTGTGGTCGCTGAGACCGGCGCGCCGCTGGTGTTGATGCACAACCAGGCCGGCACGGAATACAACGACCTCCTGCCCGATGTGCTGGCCAGCCTGCGTGAGAGCGTAGACGTGGCCCGGAAAGCCGGAGTAGCTTCAGACGCGATCATCGTCGACCCGGGCATCGGCTTCGGCAAGACCGTGCAGCACAACCTTGAGCTGCTGCGTCGATTACGTGAGTTCAAGGACGCGTTGGGGTACCCGGTATTGGTGGGTGTTTCACGGAAGTCGACCATCGGGACGGTGTTGGGCGGACTCCCGCCGGAGGACCGGGTGGAGGGGACTGCTGCGGCCATCGCCCTATCGATCGCCCACGGCGCAGACATCGTACGAGTCCATGACGTGCAGGCGATGGTACGGGTGGCTCGTATGACTGACGCCATCGTCCGGGGTTGGTCACCCCCATCATCATGACCACGGTGTATCTGGGTCTGGGCAGCAACGTGGGTGTGCGTGAGAGCAACCTGAGGCAGGCTTTGAAGTTCCTAAATGGGCACGGAGACGCTGTACAACAGGTCTCTCCAGTCTATGAGACAGACCCTGTAGGGTATGCCGACCAGCCAGCGTTTTTGAACTGCGTGTGCCGTTTTGAAACCGACTTGAAGCCGAAAGACCTGTTGTCGACGGTGAAGGGCATCGAGGGGTTGGTGGGACGGACTCCGACGTTCCAGAACGGGCCTCGAGAGATAGACATCGATATCCTGCTCTATGGCGATGTGGCGATGTCTACTGACACTCTGACCATTCCCCACCTGCGACTCAAAAAAAGAGCATTTGTACTGGTTCCGCTGGCTGACATCGCATCGGATGTTGTGCATGCAGGTTCGGGGAATACCGTGGCGGAGCTGCTGGAAACCGTTGAAGGAAAAGATGGCGTGCGACTCTGGGGTGAGCTTCTCTAGGCCTGCCTTAATGACGGCGGCAGCAGGTTGGGGATTGCATCCTCAATGGGGTAGTCCTCTTTGCACTGGGCGCAGTTCAGGTTTCCCGTGATCACCTCGTCATCATCCTCTTTGGTGACGGTCAGGGTGAGCTCTTTTTTGCATATCGGGCAGGCCAGGATGTCCATCAGGTCTCTTCGCATGTTGTTTTCTCCTCCAGTGTCCAAGGGCAGGTCTAGCTTACACCGCTTTCAGGGCATCCTCAAACAACGCCTGGAGCAGGTCCGAGATCAGGAACACGACGATGCCGATGATGGCGACGAGGTTTGCGGAGGATAAAGCCCGACTCGGCTTTCCTGACTCGCCTGCCAGGGAGGAACCTTCTACCTTCGACGATGTGCTAGCCCGCGAGCGTCTTCGTTTCTGCAGCACACCAGCCAGCCAGAACATCCACAAGGTCAGCGCGACTTTCACGCCGAGTACGGACACGTAGGTGACATCGGTGTGTTTGGAGGTCAATCTGTCGAAGGCCAGCACCACGCCCGTGATGATAAGCACCATGACTGCGGTGTCCACCACGGATCGGAACTCATTAGCCACAGCAGAGTTGCCAGCAACGTCGCTCCCGCCCTTTTTCGAGACAGGCCTGAGCACCACAAGGTAGAACAGGCTTCCGCCCACCCACGCCACAGCGGCGATCGTGTGTATCCACCTCACGGCAAGAATGAAGATATCTCCGGGGCTCACGACATCTACTCCCTTGCCATCTCTTCTGTTACCAGGTCTGTGCCCCAAGCCAACGCCTGCGTTGTGGCGCTCCCATCAAGGTCGCTACGACTGTTCAGGTACCACTCCAATGCCTGTTGTGGCGTCATCCCCTGCGCTTGTGAACCGAGTCGAGGCATCTTGTCATGGATGACCTCTCGACTAACTGCGGCAATGGAGTGGGCTTCCGACAGCGCTTCACGGATGACCTTGTCGTTGATACGGCTGGCTAGGGTTGACGAGATAGTGATGTGCACGCGCACAACGGCGTCCGTCACGTTCCTACGGTTGACCTCATGTACCACTAGCGCGGTCGGGTCTTCCTCGTCGTCAGGAATCTTCACATCGATTGTGAGGAATGTCCGCGCCCGGATAGAGATGTGCTGCCACTGCGTTCGGTCGCCTGCCGGGCCCGTAGGGTCAATCTCAACGAGACAGAAGCCTTTGTCGTCGCCCTCTTCGCTGAAATCCACACGCTGCAGGCTGCCGGGGTAGACCACGGGAGGGTGGTCTCCCAACTGCTGGTGCTTGTGTATGTGCCCCAGGGCGACGTAATCGAAGGCGGGCAGGCCCACGCTGCTACGCTGTAGCGAATAGTCCCTGCCCAGCATCATTGATCGCTCTGAACTGGTGACTGCTCCAGCCACGGTGACGTGGGCGGCCAGGATGGCGGGTATTGAAGGGTCCAGGGCCTCCGCCTCTTTCAGCAGCCGCTCCGTCAGGTCTGCCTCTACGTAGCGCGCTAGCTCCTCGATGGTCGCGCCACGGTGCTCGTCCCGTTGCAGCAATGCGCCGCGTCGAATCCACGGCAGTGCCACAATCTGCAGCGGCCCAGAGCGAGTCTCCACAAGTAAGGTCTCCATACGCTCTGCCACGTGGACTTTCGGCACGCCCAAGGTGGGGAATATTTCCAACGCGGTAGCCCTGCCCAATGAGTGGGCGATGTCATGGTTGCCGGTAAGCAGGAACACGGGGATGCCGCGGTTCGCCAGGGTCGCTATTCGACGGGCAAACTCACGTTGGTGGGTCTGGGATGGGTCTCGACTCTTGTAGGCGTCGCCGGCGAAGAGGACAAGGTCCACATTCTGCTCTGTGGCGAATTCCACGACCTCATCAAGCGCGACAAGGAAGTCCAGCAAGCGTGTGGAGAGGCCGAGGTAGGTGCGCTTGCGGTCCACGCCTGGGGCAAAGTAATCGGGCATCGCCTCAAGATCGGACTCCGTTGTTGGCCGTCCGTAGTTCTCAACGCCTATGTGGATGTCCGCCAGGTGGAGGATACGCATGTGCTACGCCTTGTTTCTTTGCATCAGGATACCAAATGACGGACGGTAGAAGATAGCGGGCAGAGACATGGAAAGAAGCAAAATAGCCTGGGCGCAGGGCTCGCCCTGCCTAGAGCTCCATGACGCGACGGAGCCACTGGGCAAGGCCTTCCATATCGCGTCGAGAGATGCCACCTAGGCGTCGCAGCAAATGGGATGACCTCAGCGTGGCGAGCCGGGCACGCACTGTGCTGGGGCCAAGGAGTCCGGCATCTTTCCAGTCCATCAGGGCGTAATCGCCGATGCGTGGTGCTGCGCGACCGTGGCCGGTTATCGGCGCGATGACCACTTCTCCGGTGCCGCTGTTGTAGTAGTCACCGCTGACGACCACCGCAGGACGGCGCTGGTTCGCCGACGGCGAGTTCAGGGGGAATGGCACGAGCACGATATCGCCGTGGTGGACGTTAGAGACGGTCATAGGCGTTGTCCTCAGGGCTGTCCCAGTCCGTAGTGAAAGTCTCGTCAGAGGCTGACACTAGGGCGGAGGCCTCTTCCTGGAGGCTCAACTCTTCAACGGCTTTATGGGTGGCGACGTAGAGGTCCTTGCCTGTAGTGCGGGGGAACTTCTCAATGAAGCCGGATTTCACCTGTTGGCCTATCCACTGGTGGGGGGTGTCGTGCTGGTCCAGGAGGGCGAAGAGGCCTTTCTGGTCGAGGCCACCTGTAGCGTACAGTCGAGTCAGCAACTCACGGCGACGTCGATAGAAGCGTTCCATGGTGTTCTCGAGGGGTGCCCCAAGGAGTTCCTGAAGCTTATCCACAGTCTCCCGAAGGGCCCGGAGGCAAGCGACAACCTGGTCGTTTTGGTACGCAGAATTGTCATTCATATGCTTTCCTCCTGGAATCCGATTCGTGTTGCGGCGGGGGTATTGTAACAGGAGAAAAGGAAAGGGCAAGTGGTTTTATGTCCTGTTTATAAGACTCTCCAATATTGGTGAGGAAACAGAAGATTGAGACGTCACAAATCGGTAAAATGCTACCCTAGCCGCTCCCCAAGTATGCTAGCCAGGTCAGCAATTGCCACCCGGTCCTGCACAAGGGTGTCCCGGTCACGGATGGTGACCTGGTTGTCCTCCAGCGAATCGAAGTCCACGGTGACGCAGAATGGCGTGCCAACCTCGTCGAAGCGACGGTAGCGGCGTCCGATGCTCTGGGCGTCGTCGTACTCCACGTTCCATCGACCGGTTGCAATCAGGCTTGCGTAGACCTCGCGGGATAGCGGTGTCAGCTTCTCATTGCGACTCAAGGGCAACAACGCCACTTGCACAGGGGCTATGGACGGGTGGAACTTCAGCACCACCCTGGTCTCGCCCTTCCCTGCGCCGGCGGAGTCACCGCCCACCTCTTCCTCTGTGTAGGCGTCCAAAAGGAACATCAACGCCAACCGATCGACTCCCACTGCCGGCTCGATAACGTACGGGTGGTAATGCTTCTCTTCAGCTGGGGACTGTTCATCGAAATAGGTCAGGCGTGTGCCACTATGCTCCGAGTGCTTCTTGAGGTCGAAGTCTGTGCGGTTGGCTATGCCCTCCATCTCGCCCCATCCCCAGGGGAAGAGGTACTCGATGTCCGTGGTGGCCTTGGCATAGTGGGCGAGTTCAGCGGTCTCGTGGACGCGCAGTCGCAGGTTCTCCTTACGGATACCGTGGCGTAGGTACCACTCGAAGCGCAGGTTGACCCAGTACTCGTGCCACTCATCGTCGTTGCGTTCTCCCGGCTGCAGGTGCTCCGGCGGCTTCGCGAAGAACTCCATCTCCATCTGCTCGAACTCTCGAGTACGGAAGATGAAGTTTCCGGGAGTGATCTCGTTACGGAAGGACTTGCCTATCTGGGCGATGCCGAAGGGCAGCTTCTTGCGTGTTGCTGTCTGGATGTTGAGGAAGTTTACGAACATACCCTGGGCGGTCTCGGGGCGCATGAATACGGTGCTGGCCGTGTCTTCCACCGCACCCAGGAAGGTCTTGAGCATTAGGTTGAACTGCCTCGACTCGCCTAGCTCCCCGCCACAGTCGGGGCACTTACCAGATTCGACATGATCCGAGCGAAAGCGGTGCTTGCACTCCTTGCACTCGACCAGGGGGTCTGTGAACCCTGAGAGGTGACCGCTGGCCTCCCAAACGCTGGGGTTCATCAGGATCGCCGCGTCTAGGCCCACCACATCGTCGCGAGTACGTACAACCTCTCGCCACCACGCCTCTTTCACGTTGCGCTTCAGCTCCACACCCATTGGGCCGTAGTCCCAGGCGTTGGCCAGGCCGCCGTAGATCTCACTGCCGGGGAAGACGAAGCCACGACGTTTACATAACGATACAATCTTGTCCATGGTGACGGCTGAGGACGCTTCGGTCACGGGATCCTCCGAGGTGTGGGTTGAGGTACATTGGGCACTCCCAAAAGCGTAGCAATGGCAGAGGCAGATGTAAAGGTAGGTTGTACGGGGACTCCGCCTAGCCGTGGACTACTCACAGGGGGGAGGTGCGCTACGGAATTCGTAGGTACAATGTGAATGAGGAAACTCCCAGTCTGGACGAGGAGGTGAGTCATGGGAATCGAATATACAGGCGTGTTTGAGATGCTGGGAAACGGGCTCAGCTTCGGGCTCCTCTTCGGAGTGGGTGCGCTGGCGGCTCTCTGGGGTGTTCTCTATGTTCGGGATCGCGTGTTCCTGGAGAAAAAAGACCATGAAGCCCACATGCTAAGATTGCTCGAGTCCAATATTGAGGCACTTCCTACCCTTAAGGGCAAAGAGCACAAGAAAGCTGCATAAATGGACAACGCTATTGAAACCCTAGGCCTGACCAAGCTCTACGGTCAGGCCAGAGGAATACAAGACCTGGACCTGCAGGTTCGGCAGGGTGAGGTGTTCGGGTTCCTTGGCCCCAACGGCTCAGGTAAGACGACGACGATTCGGCTCCTGCTGAACCTGCTCCAACCGACCCGTGGCAGCGCGACGATCATGGGCATGGACGTTGTCACGCGGTCGGTCGACGTACGTCGCGTATGCGGTGTGGTTTCCGGCGAGCCTGCGTTCTTTGAAAGCCTGTCCGGCAGAGCACACCTGGCAATGACGCAGAGCTACCATGACAAGGGTGGGTCTCGTACCGATGAGTTGGCCACCAGGCTCGGCCTTGATCTTGACCGCCCCGTGCGTTCCTACTCCCACGGCAACAAACAGAAGTTGGCCATCTTGCAGGCCCTGGCCCATGAACCCCAGTTGCTCATCCTGGACGAGCCCACCGGCGCCCTTGACCCCCTTGTACAGCGGGAGTTCTACAAAATATTAGCTGAAGAGAAAGCCAGAGGGGTCACCGTGTTCTTCTCGTCGCACATCCTCACAGAGGTAGAGCGAATCTGTGACCGCGTCGGAATCATCCGTGAAGGTGGGTTGGTGGCGTTGCTTGATGTGAACGACCTGCACAAGCAGCAGGTTCGGAGCATGGCAGTGACGCTCAACAGAGATGTAGACCCAACGGAATTCCAACTTGATGGTGTAGAGGTGGTCCACTACGAGGGCCGGTACATCGAACTCAAGGTCTCCGGTGACGTCGGCGCGTTGATACAACACCTGGCTACGCTTCCGGTAGAAAATATCGTGTTCCCTGAGGCCAGCCTGGAGGATACGTTCACGGAGTTCTACGCCGGACGCGGAGGCGAGGAATGAGCTGGGCACTCTACCGCAATGTGCTGAAGCTTGGACGGATTGGTGCGCTGTCGTGGGGCGCCACAATCTTTCTTTGGACGTCGTTGGTCATTTGGATATTCCCGACCATTGACAAAACCCTATCTTTTGAAGACTACGTGAACGCGATGCCAGAACAGGTCAGGGCTGCCATAGGTGTCAGCACTCCAGAGGACATGGCGTTGGTGTTCCAAGATGGTGGGTTCACCCTGTCCGGGTACGTGAATACAGAGTATCTGTCATGGATGCCCCTGCTGCTGGGTGTGTACGCCGTGGTCTACTGCGGTGGGCTTGTGTCCAAAGAGGCAGAGCGGGGAACGCTGGATGCGTTGTTGTCCCAGCCGTTGCAGCGCAGCACCTTCCTGGTGAGCAAGTTCGCGGGGTTTGCTACGTTGGCAGCGGGTATTACGACGCTCTCCTTCCTCACGATCGCGATGGGTGCGATGTTTATCGATGGCGAGGTGGATAGCACAAACCTGGCAGCCATCCACGCTGTGGGGCTGCTGTTGGTACTGACCATTGCCGGGTACTCCACCCTGGCTTCATGCGTGTTCCTAGAACCGGGTAAATCTCTAGCGGTTGCGGGGTTGATTACTGCACTCAGCTACTTCGCCAATATCGTGGGTGTGGGTATCGCCGGGCTCTCGTGGTTGAAGAACCTCTCGCTGTTCCATTATTACGATTCACTACAAGTTATTGCGGCGGGGAACATCAATTGGACAGGGGTGGTCGTGTACGCGGCAGTGCTGACCGCAACCCTCACGGCTTCCTGGGCCATCTTCCGTCGGAATGACCTGGTTCGATAAGGTTTCAGTCAGAGAGTCCGTCCTCTTCAACGATGTTCTCAAGCTGCTCCAACCGCTCCACTATCCCCTTGGCGTCCACGTCTATGGCAATGAGGTCTATTCGCCACGGCAGAGACAGATCGTGCGCCTCAATGTAGTGGTAGGCAGTGGACACTAGGTGCTTGCGCTTCAGCGCCGTCACCGATTCCTCAGGGGAGCCGAACCGCTTGCTGCGTCGCGTCCGCACTTCCACGAAGACGATCTCGTCGTTCTTCTCCACAATGATGTCCACCTCGCCCCAGAGACACCGATAGTTGGTGTCGCGGACGACGTAGCCTTCTTGTTCAAGATGGACGCGCGCCAGCGCCTCTCCTTGCTGGCCAAGGAGCCTGCGGTTGTCAGGCATGGCTACCAACATCTGAAACGTGGACTAGACACGTCGCACGGGAGCGAAACTTCGACGGTGGATCGGGGTGGGGCCTAGCTGCTCCAACGCCGCCATGTGCGCTTCCGTGGGGTAGCCCTTGTGTTGCGCGAAGCCGTAGCCAGGGTAGAGCGCGTCCATCTCTTCCATGAGGCTGTCCCGGGCGACTTTTGCGACGATGGATGCAGCAGCGATGGATGAGCACAGAGCATCGCCATGGATGATGGCGCGACAGGGTAGGCCATCGCAGGAGAGGAACAGAGCGTCGACAAGAAGATGGTCCACCTGGTTCGCAAGCTGTCGGATGGCTCTGGTCATCGCCGTCACGGTGGCCTCGACGATGCCGAGGGCGTCGATCTCATGGTGCTCAGCCCTGCCGATACCCACGCCCGAGGCGTAATACTGGATACGTGGTGCGAGTCGTTCTCGGGCCAAGGCGCTCAGCTTCTTGGAGTCGTTGAGGCCGGGGAGGTTACGCGTCTTGAACGTGGGTGAAAAGACCACCGCAGCTGCCATCACTGGGCCTGCTAGCGGCCCGCGCCCGACCTCGTCGACGCCAGCCACCTGCATGTAGCCCTGCTTCCAGAGCTCTCGCTCAGCCGACCAATCGGGTTTGGTTGGCACCGCTTACCCTGCGGTCGCCACGCGGCATAGGCCGATGATGTAGTCGATCTGCTGCTGATGACCGAACTCGTGGGTGATCATTGAGCGTAGGTAACTGGCGTTCGTCCAGTCAGGGCGCTCAGCGTTCGGTACTTCTTCAAGCTTGCTTTCATCCAGTCCCTTCACGATGGCCAGGGTTCGCTTCCGGACAGCCTCACCGTAGGTCAGGAGTTCTGACAGCGGTGGCACGTTGAAGATGCCGACTTCCTCTATCGTCCAACTGTTGCCGGTGGTCATGGATGCACGGTCGCCGGTAATGGTTGATGGCAGCGTCCACTTGTCGCTCCACCCGTCGGCCTGGTGGGTCTCCTGCTCGCTGGTGAGTAGGCGCACATACCTGTCTTCCGTACGGAACACGTGCCATAGCAGGAACCCGACGGGGTTGGCTTCAGGTCCAGCACGCCATGCTAACTGCTCGGCCGTCA
Organism: uncultured Dehalococcoidia bacterium; assembly: GCA_913049785.1. Lineage (GTDB taxonomy): Bacteria > Chloroflexota > Dehalococcoidia > Lucifugimonadales > UBA1127 > UBA1127. Next base: position 105,685 of record CAJWXP010000001.1, read on the forward strand.
GGTCTTTTACCGTGTCCAGGGTGGTGGTGCGCGTCCCGGTGATGACCATGTCAACGAATCCGAGTGTGTTCACGATTTCTCCTTGGTGGTGGTTAGGATGGGACGGATGCGGTGATGGATTCTCTTGTTGCATCGCTGTCCAACGGCCCCACGATGTACCCGCCGCCCAGCAGCTCTTCTTCTCGATAGAAGACTGCGGCTTGGCCGGGGGTCACAGCGCGCTGAGGCTCATCGAACCAGACACGGGTCTCGCTGCCCTGAACGACAAGCGTGGCGGGCATGTCAGTGGCTTTGTATCGGATTTTGATGGTGACTTCCACCGGCTCGGACGGCGCTGTGCCGGAAACCCAGTTCATGCCGTCAGCGATCAGTCCGGGCGAAAGGAGCGCCTCCTCCGGTCCGACGACGACGCGGCGAGTCTCAGGCTCGATGCGAACCACGTATAACGGCGCCGGGTCCGCGATTCCAAGCCCCTTGCGCTGCCCAATGGTGTACCTATCGATGCCCTGGTGCTGCGCCAACACGTTGCCTTCCATGTCGACAACGTCGCCGGGGGATGCCTCGCGGTGCAACTGGAGGAACTTGCGATAATCTCCGCCCGGAATGAAGCAGATGTCCTGACTGTCCGCCTTGTCTGCGATGTCCAGGCCAGCCTCGCGTGCCAGCTCCCGAAGGTCCGTCTTGGTGTACCAGCCAACGGGCAGCAGCAGACGCCGAAGCTGTTCCTGGCGCAGGCCGAAGAGCACGTACGACTGGTCCTTGGACTGGTCGATGGCCTTCATCAGTGTAGGATTACCCTCGTCGTCGAAGACCAAGCGCGCGTAGTGACCCGTGGCGATGTAGTCGGCGTCCATGGCCAGTGCACGATTCAGCAGGAAATCGAACTTGATGAGGTCGTTGCAGGCGATGCAGGGGTGTGGTGTTCTTCCTCGCTCGTACTCCGCAAGGAAGTAGTCGACTACCGTTGCCTTAAACTCCCGCTCGGCGTTGATGACGTAGTGCCTTGCGCCGATGGCCTCGCATACTCGACGTGCATCGTCAATGTCTTCAAGGGTGCAGCAACCACGGCTGAGAGGGGCCGCATCCGGGCGTTCATCCGACCACAGGCGCAGCGTGACGCCGATGACTTCGTAGCCCTCGCGCGACAACAATAGTGCTGCGACGGATGAATCAACTCCGCCGCTCATGGCGACCACGACTCTGCCAAGACTCATAGTTCAAAACACTCCACCCCTCTAGGGTATCATAGCCTTGTTGGGGCTTCTAGCTGCTGCTATAGTTAATGGGTTGGCCCCCGTAGCTCAGCGGATAGAGCACCGGCCTCCGGAGCCGGTGGCGGGCGTTCGAGTCGCCCCGGGGGCACGCAACATCAAACCTTCATCATATTCATCGGGGAGTAGCGCAGCCTGGTAGCGCGCTACGTTTGGGACGTAGAGGTCCCGGGTTCGAATCCCGGCTCCCCGACCAGAGGAAACTAAGAGACCAGCACCCGCTAAGGTGCTGGTCTCTTGCTTTTACAGATAGGTCAACTGATTTCGATGAATCTAGGACTTCCGTTTGTTGATCGTGCCATCCCACTCACTCAGGGGCGCACACTGCCAGTACCAGTTGTCCTCTAGAAGACCCCAATTGGGTAACCATGTTCGCCCGTTTGCCCACAGGAGGGTCTGCCACTGGTCGATATCGGTGGGTGCCCACGGGAAGAGTCGGTCAACGACCCGGGCGGACAGATCGGCTAACGGCTGAAAAGCGACCCCAAGTCCGGCTGTTATATCTGCAGTGTGGATCAGAATCTCGTCGCATCCCATAGCGGCGAAACCGCTGGGGTCTGCCATACCAGCCGGATGGAAGCCTCGCATAGATGATGGCGACGACTCAACCACACGCGCAAGGATCATAGCGTTCGCCTTCAGCAAGAGCAGGAGGTCAGCGATCGTGAGTTGGTCGCTCATCGCCTGAGGCCTCTGAATCCTCTCGGCAGCAGAAATGGCCAGGCTGGAATAGTAGAAGGACAGGCCGGTCGAGAGGTGCTCAAGGGTCTGACGGCAAGACCATTCCAACGTGCCTGCTTTCACGGACCAATCATTATCCACTGTAGGAGCTAAGGCGTTGTAGGCGGCCTCCACAGCGGCTATGACATCGGTGTGGTCTAGTTCTCTCATAGGGGTGCCCTTTCGGTAAGATCAGAGGGCTATGGTACCACGCGGATTACCGGCACCAAGGTGCGGTGCCCGTCGTGGCCGTGTGCGGAGATTGACAAGCCCAAATGCCAGCGGTACGCTGCGACCACTTTACTGGCGTCCTGTTATCGCACAGGAGCCGCATAAAGAGAGTCCTGTTATGGATAACGAAAGGGGGAGAGGATGGCTTGGATCAAGACGATCACAGACGAAGAGGCCAAGGAGCTTGGCGGAGAATACGAAGAGGCTTTTGCTAAGGTGCGTGAGGTGACCAACTCTGATAGGGCTGGTGGAGGGCCTCCTGGGCTTTCCAGCTTAAATCCGTATTCAATGATGCACGCAAAAGAGTTCATGCAGCACATCATGCGCGGCCCATCTGGGGTTACAACCCAACAGCGGGAAATGGTGGCAACTGTCACCTCACAAGTCAACAACTGCAAGTACTGAGCCGTTGCACACGCAGGGGCCCTGCGTAGAGAAGGTGCAGACGACTTGATTGCTGAGAATATCCAGAACGATTGGCGGAAGGCCGACCTTACAGAAGCGGAATACGCGATGTTGGAATGGACTGAGAAGATCTCTCTGACTCCGGCAATGTGCACCGAGGAAGATGTTCAAAAGATGCGGGACGTTGGTTGGGCGGAGCGGGATATCGTTGATATTGCCAACGTCTGTGCCTACTTCAACTTCAGGGTCAGGCTCGTTGATAGCCTGGGATTGGAGTTGGGTGAGGCGATGGTGGAATACGCTCTAGAGCATCGGGAGCATGCTGCGGAACTGGCTGCAGAGCGAGGTTCGGCAGTGCCCATAGATGCATGGGGTTTGACTCAGAAGGAAACAGCAACAGCCAGGCACTAGAATCAGGACTTGGGAAAAGGGCCTTCCCATTATGGGGAGGCCCTTTTCTATTCCACGAATCCCCTCGTTGACGCACTGTTGCGCCACTTGTACGCTAGGCCCGGTTCCCACATCAATTAATGGAGTACACACATGGCGAAAATGATCTACCAAGTGCGCCTTATCATCAAACCCGAGTACGAGAAAGAGTTCAACGAGTGGTACGAGGGCTGGTACATTCCCAAGCTCATGGC
>CAJWXP010000002.1 GCA_913049785.1 uncultured Dehalococcoidia bacterium
ATTCGCCACGCTAGAAAGTATGAATGATGCTATTGGTAATCCCGCCGCCCTATTCTCACCTGATTATCCAGTCCTGGAGAACATGAGAACTGTTTACTTTAACAGGTTAACTGATAAAATGAATCTGAAGGGATTTTTTGAGTTCTTCAAGTGGTTTGACACCACCATAGGTTCGATACTGGTCCAGTTCATCCCTAGGAAGACGAATTATCTTGGGAGTAATTTCGTGGTGGAGTCGCACATGCTGGAGAGGCCCAAGGTGGAGTACCACTATAGCGGGATGTACCTGGGGGAGAACGATCGGCCCAACCTGAAGGGGACGATCCGACTGCAACAGTTCGTCGGAAAGATTAGGAGGTACTAGTGCCAATTGCACCATTTGACGAGGCGCCATATGACAGGTACCAGCAGCAGCCGGTTAGTGGCGGCATTAATACCAATAGCTATGACCAGTTCAGGCAGGGTGTCTCGATCCGGACACAGCGTGAGCTGTACATGGGAATGTGTCCCAAGATGTTACCCGAACGGCAGTTCACCCCTGACAGTGGCAATGACAGCACGGTCTACGGGCAGCCCAAGGCCTTCAAGGACGTGGGCAACCGGCAGGGGACGGCACAACTGGTCATTACCACACACGTGGCCCGTGAAGCGGCAATGCAAGCAGCGCTGAAAGGGATCAAGGAGCTTTCGGTTCTGCGAGAAGTGCATAATCTTTTGCGGGTGGAACCCATATAAACCCCCTACCCATAGCTGTTGCATCCGAGTATGCTGTAATCAATGACAGATGGAGCGTTCGATGACCCAGGGCGTTCTTCAAACATATCGTGAATTCCTACCTATAACTCCTGCCACGCCGATGATCACATTGGGCGAGGGGGACACTCCGCTAGTGCGATCGCATCGTTTGGCGGAGCAGTTGGGCTTGGAGAGCCTGTACTTCAAGCTTGAAGGCAGCAATCCCACTGGCTCTTTCAAAGACAGAGGCATGGTCATGGCCGTTGCCAATGCCATCGAACATGACAGCAAGACCCTCATCTGCGCTTCAACCGGCAACACCAGCGCGTCTGCCGCAGCCTACGGGGCTCACTGCAATCTCTCAACGGTGGTTCTGGTGCCCAAGGGGAACGTGGCCAGGGGCAAGATAGCTCAGGCCATCGCCTACGGCGCCAACATCCTGGTGATCAATGGAAACTTTGACCAGGCATTGACCATGGTTCGGGAACTCTCCAGCAGACACCCAATCGCGTTAGTGAACTCAGTGAATCCTTACCGCATTGAAGGCCAGAAAACGGCTGCATTCGAGGTCTCAGACGCTCTGGGAGACGCTCCGGACTACCTGTGTATCCCTGTGGGCAATGCGGGGAACATCACCGCGTACTGGAAAGGCTTCAAGGAGTACCAGGAGACCGAACACACTACCCACACACCGCAGATGTTCGGGTTCCAGGCCGAAGGCTCAGCGCCCATCGTGCGAGGCGAGATCATCGAGAACCCGGAGACTATCGCGTCCGCCATCCGTATCGGCAACCCGGCCAGTTGGAAGAGTGCGTTGGAAGCTCGAGACGAATCCGGCGGAATCATCGACGCCGTCACCGACGAGGAGATACTGGCGGCGTACAAGCTGCTGGCCCGGCTTGAGGGCATCTTCTGCGAGCCTGCATCAGCCGCTTCGGTAGCAGGTATGATGAAGTCTGTAGCCAAGGGGCTTATCGATAAGGATAAAATGGTTGTCTGTGTCCTCACCGGCTCAGGGTTGAAAGACCCGGACCTGGTGAACCAGATCGCTGACATCCCCCTACGGGAGCTCGGCACTGAGATCGACGACGTGGAGCGGGCCATCCTCTCCATGTAATCACAAAGCAGAGTAAGGAAAAGAGCCCCCAAACGTTCGGGGGCTCTTTTCCTTACTGCCGATGTTTATCGTCAGATACTGTGGGTTAAGGGCTAAGCCCTACTGCTCCACCAGCCGTATGGGTCTAGGACCAGCCCTTGTCTATCGACGAAAGGAGACCTGGCGGAAAATCTCCGCGTATTCCGCACCGACTTTTCCGCCGTTCTGCTTGGCGCGGTTCCGTGAGCCTTCACCCGGGTCTCGACCAAGGAACTGGCTCTTGTGCTGCTTCAGCGCCTCGATTTTGATCTCAATGCTCTCACCGATATCACAGAACATGTCTGGGTCTTCAGAACCCCAGAAAAGAATGGCGCCAACCTTGTGAGGTTCCAGACCTGCATCTATCTGTTCAGGGAAGTGATAGATATCCCTGGCGTACGGGTAGCAGGCGTCCTGGGCCACGACACCGATAGTACGATGGTCGCGGTGGGAATGGTTGAGTCGGTGGTACGGCTCAGTTGTGAGGACAACGTCCGGCTTGAACCGTCGAATCGCCTCAACAAGATGACCACGGAGGACTGCGTCGTCCTCCAGACCGCCATCGTGAATGCGGAGGTTCACTACCTCTTTGACACCCATGACCCGAGCAGCGTCCGCCTGTTCCTGCTCTCTGGTGTCCACCAGGTCGTTCGTTGCTACTTCAGCGTTGCTGGTGCCGGCTCTGCCATCGGTGGCCAGTACAAGGTAGACCTCAGTGCCTTCCTTGATCCATTTGGATACAGTGCCGCCGCAGCCGCCTTCGGCATCGTCAGCGTGGGGAGTGAAAATCAGGGCGACTCCCGGTGTTTCTAGTGGCTCCACGAATATTCCTCCTGTGAACAGTCGGGTAAAACCGACGGCTTAAGCGTTGTAGTACGTGTCGATAGGATTCCCCCGGGCACACGTTCATTAGCGTTCGTCATTGTCCGTGGGTTTCCGAAGGGCGGGGGCGCTAGCATGATGCCCTCGCTTGTCGCCCCAAAACATCGAAGGGGCTACAGGAGGAACAGATCGTCAATCGGTAACCGCCGGGAAGCCTTGATGCAGGATGAATCCTACCTGATTACTCTGCTACAATGGGCTATCCTTGTCAAGGCAAAATGAATCTATGACCAACACACCGGTAGACTACAAACCGTTCTCCTGGGACGCCCTGGTTGCCTTCACCAACCTGGCCAATGCTGTTCAGGGGTTGGAGGGCACACCAAGGGCGTTTGACCCTCCGTTCATGGAAGAATGGCTTCGGTTGCCTGGCCGCTCGGCAGAGGAAGACTGCCTACTGGGCTCTTCTGGCGATGAGTTGCTGGGGTACATGTTTGTGCATCAGGAGCGGCCTATCAGCCGGATAGTGCTGGAAGGAGGCGTGTTGCCCGTCCATCGAGGCAAGGGTGTGGGTACTCGACTGTTTGACTGGGCCTTGGAGTGCGGTCGACAGGCAAGCGCCACCATAGCCCATGTAGCTGCGCAAGAGGGTGACACGGACCAGATAGCATTCTTGGAGGCCAGAGGGTTCACGCTGGTGCGCCACCACATTCAGATGCGGTGGTCAGGGGACTCTGTTCCGGAGCCTAAACTCCCTGAAGGGTTTTCCTTCCGACCTTTTCAAACCGGAGACGAAGCTGGTCTCACAGAGGCGCAGAACGCTGCCTTCAGCACCCAATGGGGCTTCTCTCCCAACACCGTTGAGCAGGTTGCCTACAGCGTGAACATGGGCCGGTCAGACCCCGGGGGCGTCGCGTTGCTTATGGCGGGGGACGAGGTTGCCGGGTACTGCTGGACTCAAACAGCTGGCGAGGACACAAGTATTGTGGGCTCTGTGTTGATGGTTGGCGTCCACCCCAAGTATCAGGGTATGGGACTTGGAAGGGCGGTACTGTTCAGTGGCATGGGGTCTCTTCTGCAGCGCGGAACCAAGGTAGTTGAGCTTACCGTGGATAGGGACAACGCAGCGGCCAGGGAGTTGTACACCTCTGTGGGGTTTGTGAAGACCGGTGGGCAGGAATGGTATGAGGCAACGTTGTCCGCTGATTAGCTGACTCCCTCGCGTGCATAGTGCGCCCTGGTGATCTCTTCTGATAAGACGCCACCTGACAGGATGATCCGCATTATCTCGTCAAACGTGATGTTCGTTTCAGTCACCTCGTTTTCCTTTACAAAGGCCATGTACCCGGATGTTGGTATGGGAATCGTGGGAATGTAGACGGTCAGGTATTCCTCTCCATTCGGCATGACAAAACGGCTTGTTACGATTCCCAGCGACAACATGCCTAGGCGAGGGTACTCCAGGACGACCACCGGTTTCCCAGACAGCGGGTTGCTGTCGGAGAACATGTCCGTGACTTGTCGTATCACACGATAGAAGCCTCTGACGACCGGGATGCTCTCAATGGCCCGATGCCAGTAGTTTATCGCCTGTGCTCCTACCACAGTCCGAGCCAACCACCCCAGGAGATACAGCGACACAGCAAGGATGGCCACGATGGAGACCTGGAGGTAGATCCCGGCGGGATAGGTAATTTGACCCTCTGCCAGGTCGAATACCGGCAACAGAGCCTCATAGAGGAAACTCCAGATAAAACGCAGGATTAAGTAGGTGACTGCCAGAGGAATCAGCAGAAGCAGCCCGGTGGCAAGGTGCGCCCGGACATGGGTGCGGCATTTGGCGAGGAATGAGGGTGAACGGTTGCCGGTGGTCATACGGCCTCCCTTGCTGCAACCCCCCTTGATATCAGCTCTTCATACAAAGTCGCAAACTGTTGGACTACCGCTTCCCACGCCATCCCCTGTGCACGGAGAAAAGCGGCTTGGCCCATGTGGTCACGCAGGTCATCGTGAGCAAGCAGGACTTCTAACCGTTCTGCGAAGGGCTCAGGACAATGCCAGGGTACCAGATATCCAGTCTCCCCGTCCTTGACGAGGGATGGGAGTCCGCCGACCCTGGCTGCAACCACGGGCGTGCCGCAGGCCATGGCCTCCAGTGCGACCAATCCGAAGCTCTCGTAGTAGGAAGGTACCATCAGCAGGTCTGCAGCGCTGTAGTACCAGGGAAGCTCATCGTGGGGAACAGCGCCTTCGAACCGGACACGGTCGCTGATTCCCAGCGCGTCTGCCAGATCCTGAAGTCGTTGGGCCTCAGGGTCCTTCTCAAGGTCGCCACCCACTATGACGACTTTGACGTGCCCTCGGTCTTCCAACAGTGCCGACGATCCAAGGGCAAGGTCTATACCTTTCAGCGGGTCGAGTCGCCCGACGCAGAGGATGACTTTGTCTCCGTTGAGCCCCAAACGAGCTCGGGCCTCCTCTTTGTTTCGGGGGTGGAAAAGCTCAATATCTACGCCACCGGGAACCACGGCGACCTTCTCAGGTGGAGCATCGTAGAGGCGCGCCAGGAAATCCCGTTCATGTCTGTCAGAAACAACGATCGCGTCGGTCTCAGCGGCAACCCAGCGCTCTATGGAGCTTCGTTCGGCGGGGTCTTCTAGGCCGGACCGAGCTTGACGCTTTACCTCCGCCAGCGTGTGGAACGTGGCAACGTGCGGCTTGTTCCATGTCTTTGAGAGGGCGATCCCTGCAGGGCCTGATAGCCAGTAGTGACTGTGGACCAAGTCGTACTCGGTACCCTCTTCGGCCACAAAGGATTCAACGTTTTCGATGAAGGTTGGGAGGTACTCTGCGATGTCTGTCTTCTCGGCCTCAGGCGGCCCGGCTTCAACGTGGATGAGTCTTGCACCCTCGCCCATTTCAACGATGAAAGGGTCGGTGGAGTCGTGGCGGCGGGAGAAAACGTCAACCTGGATGTCTTGTTTGCCCAGGCCTTGGGCAAGGCTGCGAATGTACACGCTCATCCCGCCAGCGTCTCGCTCGCCAAGGCGAGCCATCGGGCACGAGTGGTAGCAGACAACGGCTAAGCGCATGTTAGGCGGCCCTTGAGATCGTCATGCGATAGACCGCCTGGTCAACACCGCCAAGGTGATACTTGTAGGGTTCATCGCCTCGCAGGAACTCGAATGAGGTCAAATTCTTCTCGATGGCGTCCCGGATGCAGGTGGCCTTCAAAAGTAATCCGACACTCAACTCTGCGAATGCCGGATCAAACCCGCTGTTGTATAGCAGTCTGCGACCACAGTAATCAAAGCAGAGGGCCGACGATACAGGGTTTCCGTTCTGCTCCAGGAACCAGAGGCCCAACACGCCTACCTCGGCAAGGGCTACAGCCATCTCTCGGAAGAACGCCTCTCGCTCAGGGGTCAGGAACCGGTGCTTCTCTTCGCGGCTCTGGCGCATCAGGTCAAAGAACGAGTCCAGCTTGTTGGCTACATCCTCTGGATTGGTGTAGACCTTGGGCTCAAACCCATCGGCTGCCTCGAGTCGTCGGAACTTCCGTCGAAGCTCATGGCGATCCTTCTTACGAAGCCCGGAGAGGTAGGTGTCCCAATCTACGGGCAGGGTAAGGGTTGGCGATACGTCCTCCTGCTCAACCAGACATTGCCACCCCTGACGCTCTGCCATCTGTGGCAGATATTCCAGTGTAGGAGAGGCATGGGACAGGGAAGGGAAATAGAGCTGCTGCCAGGTTTGGTTGGTGAGATAGTCCTCAAGCACCGGATAGAAAGATGCTTCTTTGCCTTGAGGGATGATGAAGTCATGGAAATCGAAGAGGTCGGTATCGCCAAGGAACGAGATCACATCGTCCTGGCGCTGCATAGGGGCGATTCCAACGTTCTCGTTGGCCTGATGGAAAGCGAGGAGCAATAGCTCCCTGCCCTCGCCGAAGCTGTCCCACCACAGCCGCTGCCAATCGTGGGACAGGAAGAACGCCTTAACATCGCATTCAGGGACCAATGCGTCCCAGGACTCCTCTAAAGAATCAAAACTATGAAGGGTTGTCTGCGTGGGCATCGTACCCCCTGGGAGAATTCGTAGTTCCTATCGCTTTTCAGGACGGCACCCATGAAAGGATCCACATCACGGAGAAGCGTACCGGTGTAAGGTCGCCTCCGTTAAGAGGCGGGGGCTGGAGCCGTGTTCGGCCCGGAAGAGCGACCCTTCGGCGTCCGTGGCTTCCTGGTTGCGCTCTTCGTCTTTGGCTTTTCCTCTGTGGGAGTTGACTTTGTCTTGTAATCGCTGGTGTTCGTCACGGCTCCCGTGGGCGCTTCTGAACTGAACAGGGCTTGAAGGGAATCGCCTTCAACGGTCTCGTGCTCAATCAAGTATTTTGCAACCTGGTGGAGCTTATCGTTGGCTTTCGTCAGCGTCTGCCTTGCTAGGTCATAGGCCTCTTCCAGCAGGGAGTGGACCTCAGCGTCGATCTCTTCCGCGATCCGATCACTGTAGTCACGTTGCTCTGTGATCTCCCTACCGAGGAATACCATCTCTTCGCGCTTACCGAATGTCCGCGGGCCGAGCTTCTCGCTCATGCCGTACCGAGTGACCATCTGACGTGCGATGTTGGTAGCGATCTCCAGGTCGTTGCTGGCACCGGTGGTGATATCAACAAAGATCAATTCTTCTGCTACACGGCCGCCCATAGCCATGGCCAGTCTGTCCTTGAACTGGGCTTTGCTCCACATATGCCGATCTTCTTCCGGCAGGAAGCGTGTGTACCCGCCCATATTGCCGCGGGCAACCACGGAGATCTTCTGTACCGGATCTGCGTTAGGGAGCGTGTGGCCTACAATTGCGTGTCCTGCCTCGTGGTAGGCAGTGATCTCTTTTTCATGTTCAGAGTACACGCGACTCTTCTTCTCAGGTCCTGACTCGACTCTGTCTATGGCCTCTGCGAACTCCCCAGGGCCGATAGTCTTCTTGCGGGCCCGTCCGGCGAGGATAGCCGCTTCATTGACCAGGTTGGCCAGGTCAGCACCGCTGAATCCCGGTGTCTGCTTGGAGACGATTTCCAGGTTTGTCTCCTCATCCAGAGGTTTGCCCTTGGCGTGCACGTTGAGAATGGCTGTACGGCCCACCACGTCCGGCAGATCCAGCACCACCCGACGGTCGAATCGGCCAGGTCGCAAAAGAGCCGGATCCAGGATGTCAGGCCTGTTGGTGGCGGCAAGCACAATGACGTTTGCGCCGGTATCAAAGCCGTCCATCTCTACAAGTATCTGGTTCAGCGTTTGCTCGCGCTCATCGTGCCCGCCACCTAGGCCTGCGCCCCGGTGCCGTCCCACGGCATCAATCTCATCCACAAAAATAATGGAGGGGGCATTGCGCTTTGCTTGATCGAATAGATCGCGGACGCGGGAGGCCCCCACGCCTACAAACATCTCAACAAACTCAGAACCGCTGATAGAGAAGAAGGGTACCTCTGCTTCTCCGGCCACAGCTTTGGCAAGCAGCGTCTTTCCAGTGCCTGGAGGGCCGATCAGCAACACACCCCGGGGCACATGGGCGCCAAGGGAAGTGAACCGCTCTGGGAACTTCAGGAACTCCACAATCTCCGCAAGCTCTTCCTTTGCCTCATCCTCTCCTGCAACATCGGAAAAGGCGACTGACGGCCGATTGGCTATGACTACACGCGCCTTGCTGCGCCCAAAGTTCATGGTCTGTGAGCCGGAGCCTTGAGCCTGCTTCATCATGAACAGGAGGAGGCCGCCGAAGAAAATCAGTGGTAAGAAGCTGAGAAGAATGCCAAAGACGCTGCCAAATCCACCGCCCCCTTTGATGACGATCTCAAGGCCTGTGGCAGCGGTGTCAATATTGGCTCGTTCAAGGGTTTCCACCAAGCTGGAACCCTCTTCTTTGCGAGACTTGAACGTTGTCCCTGTTCTTGTGATGATGGTCAGGTCATCGCCTTTGATCTCAATCGTTTGGAGTTGCTCTGTTTTGGCGAGCTCTACCACTTCGCTGATGGGAATGTCATTCGAACCGTAGCTTGGCTGGAAGAACGTGAAGAACATCGCGATTGCTGCCACGGCGATAATGACATAGATGAAACTATTTCGTAACAACTTAGGGCTCATGAATCCTCCGTGAAAAGGTCAATCCTCGCAGCGACCTTCTTAGCTTCATTTTACTCTACAGACCAAGGAAACGCAAAAGGTGAAACCCAAGGAAGAAGCCGGTGTCATCGCTACGAATAATAGCGTTCTTCAAGGTCTGGTCCTCCGTGCTTCTTGGGCCTTACCTGAACAGTGTACAGGGGTAGTACGGCTGTTCATGCCACATCGTTCTCTTAGGTGCGCCGGAACTCTTGGAGATGCTACCTTCTGCCGCTATGACGACGTTGTAGCTTGTGTAGGGTTGCTTGATTCGGGATCGAAGGTGGCGTCATAAATACAGAGGGGATTTTCCAGGTCGATTCGGACGGTAGTGGAAATGGGTGTCCCCAGGATCTCGGAGATAAGGTGCCTGTCAAGGTTACAGACAGTAGAGTTCTCGTGGGCGACGCCTCGGTAGGGGCAGTTGCCAAGGGTGATGTGGAATCCATTGTCATGAGGTTTTATCTCAGGGGCGAATTGCTCTTCCTCAAGGATGAGGCCAAGTAATCGAGTTGGATTGTCATCGGGCCGATCTCTGAGCTGAGACCGATATTCGTCCACCATGGCGTGCGCAATCTGCGCCAGCATTATTCGAGCTGCACCGGAGCCGTTTGCTGAGTCGGTGGCTTCAGCAGCGTCAAGGTTCTTGAGAATCCGCTGGAGGAGGAGGTGATAGCGCTTCGGCATCAGTTCATGGCCATCTTCAGTAAGGAAGAAAGCGTGTTCCGGGCGACCCTGCTTTCTTCGAACTGCCTGGAAGGACACCAGTCTGTCCCGCTGAAGGATGTCCAAGTGTCGACGCACGGTGGCAGCTGCCAGCCCCAGTTCTGTGCTCAACTGGTCTACTGTGGCCGGTTGTCGCTGCAACAGCGTCAAGATGCCGAGACGTGTACCTTCCATAGCACTCATCCTAATAGGGCTTTCCTTGGAATAAGGCCGAGAAGGCCTAATCGATTGTAGGCCCGGATTATGGGGGTGTCAAAGAATAAACAATATTCATGTGTTAAATATCATTATTTATGAAAAAAGCTTGACAAAGACGAAATCGATTGTTAATATATCGTGTCTGATTCTGACACTTAAATGGAGAAGGTGAAATGAGTTCCGAGCACGAAGCTGTGATGGAAGCTTCTACCGCTACGATTTCTACTATGACCTGTGCCCATCACTGGGTCATCGATACCCCGGCAGGCCCTTTGAGTAAGGGTCGATGCAAACTTTGTGGCCAGGATCGTGAGTTTCGGAACTCCCCGGACAATGCGTTTTACTGGGAAGATGACGCTTCTCGTAAGGCCGCAGCCGCTGCAGCCAGTGGCGTTTCCACTACTGCAGCTACATCATCTCGCGCCAGTGGATCGGATGAATAACACCCTGGCCATTGGCTGACCCGACTTTTCAATAGCATAAAGAAAGCGCCCCGATAAACCGGGGCGCTTTCTTTTGGTTTCTTACCTAACGTGGCAGTTAAGCCGTCTCTTGGGTCGATCCTTCGTCAGATTCGGATTCGCCCTTGCCATCGGTAGACGCCACGGGCCGTTCCCGATAGTAGACGCCCCATCGCTGCATCATGTCGTTCACCTGCGGCAGGTCCATCTTCACCAACTCTCGCATGAACCCTGCAAGGGCATGGGCATGGAGCAATTCCTTGGAGCAGACCCATGATGCCTCGCCGGGAACGGTGTACAGCACACCGCTCTGATGAGGGCATTCAATCTCTAGGCGGGAACCCTCGGCACCCTGGCTTAGTGTGATCCCAGGTTGGCTCATTGTTGCTTCCTTACGTTGTTCTGGAGACTAAAGGACGATGGCATCACGTCCAAATTGATAGTTCTGCAGGCTCTGGGCGGTGTTCCGGTTGATCAGAGGCCGCTGGAACATGGGGTGTGTGGCGCTACGGACTTCGTGCTCTATCTCAAAGAGCTTCTCGCCCGTATCCAGGTCAATGATGTCCTGGAACCGGTACTGGTAGGGGTTGGTCTCTTCTGTGATTAAGCCCCGCTCCTTTAGGAACGCGTGTGGCCCTGAGAAGTTGGTGAGGTACACTGCGATGTGGTGACCATCGTACGGAGCAAGCTCTGCCGATGTCTCTCGGAACCGCAGCTCCTGGCTCAGCCCCATCCGTACGTGCGCCACGTTCCCAGCGGCTTCGTCGATGACCGACGAAGGAGCCTGGATGATCTCGTTATAGAACCGAGCTATCCCGGGCGCTGTCCCTATGGGAACGGTGAACTCCACGTAGCGGATAGCCACGGGCATCTCGTTGCCATCCGTGGCTCCCTGGCTGCAGCGGAACTTGTTGCCCCACGGTCCGGTGACCGCCACTTCGTCGACCTCAATGGTGTAACCGTACTGCGTTCCCTTCAGCAGTGGCTTCGCCGCCTCCAGACGAGCCTTCAGGGCGTCCATGTCTTGCATTTCCATGCCGATGTGACCTCGCAGCACCTGCTGGCCGCGCGTGGGAAGGTGGAACTGTTGCTTCCCTGCATTGGCCCACATGTTGTCCTGGCCCACCATCATGTAGGGATCCCTGGTGAGGCCGAGGGCTGAGATATAGAAGTTGATTGCAGTCTGCTGCTCCGGCACAAACACGTTGACGTGTTCCATCAACAGGATATTGCCAACATCCTGGGTGCTTCGGTCGTACGTCGCTTCCACCACCATGGCATCCTCCTTGACCTGTTTTATGCGGCCATGCGTGGATACGCGAGTGGCCGCTGATTATTCAGAACGAACCTATTATGCCAGAACGAGAGTAAAAACCGCTACTCCCCAAAAGAAGTATTGAATTTACTCTCTGATGGAACGACCGACAAGAGAAAAGCCCCCGAACGTTCGGGGGCTTTTCTCTGCTTTCGACAAAAAGTTGAAACGCTTAGGCGGGGACCGCCTCCACTGTCTCTTTGAGCGCCTTCTTCATCACACGGACTCTTTCGAGATCCGGATACTTGCCATCCTCAGCCTTGCGGTCGAAAATCTTCTTGCCATCCAGGATGACCTCAAGGATGCCGCCACCGGTTGGCGTCATCGTGATGGCTACCTGGTTCCCAACTGATCCAAACATCTCAGCAGCTATCCAAGCTGCCTGTGGGAAATAGCCTCACCCTACGCAGTAGATGATCTCAACGTGTGGTTTGCCTTCCATAACAACCTCCCCACTCAAGTATTATTGAAACCGTAGCACCGTCCTTTGGGGGGTGTCAATGATCGGAATGCGTAAATCGAACGGGGGCTGAGCGCGTTGCCGCATTGCCCAACCCCCGTAGCTTGGCGAAGCCGGACGGTGACTCCCGACTTCGGTATTCACTTGTTTAAATACCCACCTTAGGTAACCGTCAGGCTTGTGGGTTCCCGCCTTGTCGAGATTAGCCACACTTGCTGAAGCCGCACTCACGGCACATCTGACAACCCTCCTGGTAGATCAGCGGGCCGGAGCAATCCGGGCAGAGCCCCCAACTTGTGAGGACAGGGTCTTTCAACACCGGCAGCGATGGAGCTTGCGCAATAGGCTCTGCCACGCCGCCCTTCACCTCTTCCTTTTGGAACAGCGCATACTGCTCGCTGTAGGGCCTGCCAGGCTCAGAGCCGGCTGCTCGAGAAAGTGCCAGTGCTACGGCGTCCGGCGCAGAGCGTACGAGCGTGCCCTCGCTCCAAACGGGCTCGTCCGTGATGCCACGCAACTGCGAGATGATGGACTCTGTCTCTACGCCGGCTCGCAGGGCCATCGATACCAGCCGTGAGATGCCCTCAAGCTGCGCCGAGTCCGAGCTACCGGCCTTGCCCAGAGCAGTGAATACCTCAAAGGGCTTGCCGTTCTCATCGAAGTTGATGGTGATGTACATATTGCCATGACTGGTACGCACGCGTTCCGTCACGCCGCGCACCTGCGAGGGCCGCTGCCGGGGTACGAGAACGTGCTCGGTTTCGGCTTCCGCGTCCAGCACTGCGACGTCCGACTTCGCTGTTGTTCCTGCCGTCAGGACTTCCTTCTCGCGGCTTCCAGCGCGGTAGACCGTGATGCCCTTGCAGCCGAACTCCCAGGCCTGGAGGTACGTGTTCTCCACGTCCTGCACCGTGGCCTCGTTGGGGAAGTTGATGGTCTTGGAGATGGCCGCGTCCGTGGACTCCTGGAAGGCAGCCTGCATCCGTACGTGCCAATCCGGGGCGATGTCCGGCGCTGTGCTGAAGACCTCCTTCACCCACGCGGGTACGTCCGGGCTCTTCTGTAAGGAGTTGCCCTGGGACAGCCACTCTGCCAGCTCGTCGCTGTAGAAACCCTCTGCTCGCGCAACAGCCTCAAAGGCGTTGTCCACGTAGTAGAGCGTCTGGCCGTCAAGGATGTTTTGCTTGCGGAATGCCAGTGCGAAGATCGGTTCGATGCCGCTGGAGCAGCCTGCGATCATGGAGATGGTGCCCGTGGGGGCTACCGTGAGCTGGCAGGCGTTGCGCTGGGGCTTCATGCCCGCTATCTGTGCTCGACTGCCCTCCCATGCCAGGAAGGGGCCGCGCTCCTCTGCCAACCGTTCCGACTCTGTCCGTGCTTCCCTGGCGATGAAGCCCATCACCTGCCGGCCTATCTCCACGCCCTCCTCGGAATCGTAGGGGACGCCCAGCCGGACCAGCATGTCTGCGAAGCCCATGACGCCCAGGCCGGTCTTGCGAGTGAGCATGTTCATCCGCTCAATCTCCGGCACAGAGTAGCCGTTCGCATCGATGGTGTTGTCCAGGAAGTGCGCTGCCAGCACTACCGTGTCGCGCAATCGATTCCAATCGATCTCCGCACCCTCCGCGCCATAGTTAAGCATCTTGGTCAGGTTGATGGAGCCCAGGTTGCAGGATTCGTAGGGCAGCAGGGGCTGCTCGCCGCATGGGTTGGTGGCCTCCATGTCGCCCAGATGCGGTGCGGGTTGCGTGCGGTTCACCTCGTCCATGAAGATCATGCCGGGCTCGCCGTTGCGCCATGCGCCTTCCACGATCTTCTGGAACAGTGCACGTGCGTCCCTTCGCTCAATGACCTCGCCGGTCGAAGGGTCGATGCTGTCCACTGTGCCGCCGTCTCGCACAGCGTTCATGAAAGCGTCTGTGGCTCCAACGGAGATGTTGAAGTTGTGGATGTCGCCTTCCTGCGCCTTGCAATCGATGAACTCCCCAATGTCAGGGTGATGCACACTCATGACGGCCATATTGGCCCCGTCACGCTTGCCGCCCTGAGTGATCATGGTAGACACCGACGAGAGGTGTTTCAGCACCGCTATGGGCCCGCACGCCTTCCCGTGAGTGGTGGAGATGTGGGCGCCCTTCTGTCGTAGGTTGGACAGGGGAACGCCGGTACCGCCCCCGAACTTCTGCACCATGGCAATGTCAGTGGCTGTCTTCATGATGCCGGTCATGCTGTCTTCAAGGGGCAGCACAAAGCAGGCCGAGAGCGTTCCCTGGTCTGTGCCTGCGTTCATCATGGTGGGAGAGTTGGGCACGAATTCTAGCCGACCCATCATGTTGTAGAAGGCCGATTCCGTCTCTGCGACTTGAAGGTCTGTCGCGCCGTAGTTCTTGTCCGGCGCTGCGATGGCCTTGGCCACCCGACGAAACATTTCCTTCTCATCCTCTACAATCTCAAAGTCGGCGTTCTTCAAGAAATAGCGATGCTTCAACACCGCCAGAGCGTTATCCGTTAGGTGGGGATCATTGTCCATCTGTGGCGCCGTCATGTCTGCAGGCTCCAGAGCCGTCAGTAGACGTCCTCGCGCGTCCGTTTGTTGGGCTGTGGCCGTGAGTGTGGTCGGAGTTGGGCTTTCCAGCTCTGCTATCGCAGCCTGAAGGGCCTTCTTCACTGCAGGTTCCGTGGTGGTGGCGAGCCTGTCACGCAACTCCGTAAGCGCTGCGGTCTTCTCCGTGTCGGTCTTCGGTCGTTGGTCGAGCATGTTTTTGTGTTTCCTTCCAGAGAATAAATCTACTTGGCTCTGCGGGGCGGTTCGCAAAAGAAACCGCCTGTTTCACGAAATAAAGTGGGGTGATGGTACTCCGCTATTTCGCGGATTTCCTCCTTCTTTTGGGTGGGTTTTCTTCGGTTTCATCCCTTGACATCGGCAGGGACATTTGGGCTTGCAGTGCGCCCGACGGGTTCGGCTCAGGCTCCCGCTGCAACGCCTCTACTTCCTTGGCAAAGCTCTCCAGGTCAGTGAAGTTGCGGTATACGCTGGCGAATCGGACGTAGGCCACGTGGTCTAGGGTCTTCAGACCCTCCATCACTAGTTGGCCTATCACTGCGCCCGGCACCTCGGGCTTGCCCAGGCTGGTCAGTCCACGCTCCACTTGCTCAACCAGACCGTCTATGGCCTCAACAGACACCGGACGCTTGGTGCAGGCGTGCAGGACTCCCGCGCGGACCTTCTCTGCGTTGAACTCTTCCCTTCGTCCATCTCGCTTCACCACCAACAGCGACGTAGTCTGCACCCGTTCTGTAGTTGAAAAGCGCAGCCCGCAACGCGCGCACTCGCGACGACGCCTAACGCCGTCGGAGGCCTCTCGGGAGTCGGTTACTCGCGACTCATCGTGGTCGCAGTATGGGCATCGCATTCGTTGTGACCTGATTCTTTTTATTGGAATCCACCACTACTACTAGTTGTAGTAGTGGTGGTGGATTTTCACACAACATATGGTGTCCGTCAAGATAAATCGAATCATCACAAAGTTGCTGAGTGCTTCATCAAAGCTAGAATCGGGTATGAACGTGGTTACGTAGTAACCACGTTCATACCCGCCTCGCACGCCTTACTCGATCGCACTGGCATGGTAATACTGGTTAATACCATGCCAGTGCGAGGGCAAGATTAATTATGTTAATAATGAAGTGTTTAGCTTGGGTTTGCAGAGATATATAATCGGTACTTTGTGGAATCTTGAGACGCGGTAAGGGGACACTCGGTTGAATCATCTCAAGTTCGGCACCCTTGGCCTAGTAGTCACAGCGATGTTGCTGCTGGCAGCCTCTGTGGCGTCTGGCGGGAATAGCGACTCCGGGTAACAGATGTACCTGAACAACAGCGCTGCATGCCACGGGCAGCTGGGTGAAGGAAATCCGGACTGGCGGGTCTTGGGCGATGATGGGATATACCCTCCGCCCCCGCACGATAGCACCGGGCACACATGGCACCACGCAGACGGTCTGCTGCTTCGCATCGTCAAGTTGGGTGGAGCCTCGCTGAACATTCCCGACTTCAAGAGCGGTATGCCCGCGTTCCAGGACACCCTGGATGACGGAGAGATCGAAGAAGTTTTCCTCTACATAAAGACCCTGTGGGGTGAGGAGGAGCGGGAGTTCCAGGCAGCCAACAGCATCGGAGACCCGTTCCCCTAGCCTTGTCGCCCAAGAGGGCCCGTTGACGTGCAGAGTGGCAGTTCACCCCCGCTTCCAGTAATGTATCGCCCCAGTGCGAGGCCTGATACGATGTCGCACGAACAAACAGAATCACAGGAGGAACCGCCATGTCAGAAGAAAACAAAACGTTAGTCCGCAGTTTCTTTGAATCGTTCTCAAACGGGGATTTAGATGCCACCAAAGCCATAATGGCTGACAACCACATCTTCCACTTCCCGCTGGCTGATGAACCAATGGATAAGGAGAACCACGCGGGCGCGCAAAGCGTGTTCAAAGCGGCCATCCCGGACCTCAAATTTGAGATTCACGACCAGATCGCCGAGGGCGACAAGGTAGTGACGCGATTCACGGTTACTGGCACCTTCACCAATGAGTTTCAGGGCCTTCCGCCCAGCGGCGAGGCTATCGAGTTCTCAGGGACCAACATCATGCGCATCGTCGATGGCAAGAGCGTTGAAGAATGGGACGCATTCGACACAATGGCACTTATGGGCCAACTTGGTGCCATCCACACCCATCACTAAGCAAGAAAAACAGCAAAGCACAGGAGGTTGACAATGTCAGAGGAAAACAAGGTGTTTGTCCGCACATTCCTGGATGCCTTTGCAAGTGGAGATGTGGAGACAACAAAGGGCATGATAGCGGATGATCACGTCTTCCATTTCCCGTTTTTTGATGGGCCAATGGAAAGAGACGCCCACGCGGATACTCAGGCTGGGTTTGTTGCTGCTATCCCTGACCTGAAGTTTGAGGTGCACGATCAGATTGCGGAGGAAGACAAGGTGGCGACCCGCTTCACCATCACAGGTACATTCACCGCTCCGTTTCAGGACATGAAGCCAAACGGCGAGGCCATTGAGTTCTCAGGGACGAACATCATGCGCATCGTCGACGGGAAGAACGTCGAAGAGTGGGACTCGTTTGATACCATGGCGCTCATGGGCCAGATGGGTGCTATCCACGGCGCCCACTAAGTGGATATAACAGCGTTATCATCAGCCCGTTCACCTTCCAGCTTCTGGATGTTTGATCGGGCTTTTTTTGTTGCGCCAGCACGTGGAGAAATTGCTTCCCCCCAAAGCATACTTAGGTAACCGCAGGTCATACGGGTCCAGGGTTGCACCCTGGGGGGAACTAATGAGGGTTGTAAGCCGTTTGAACATTCGTCCCCTGAACGCGAGGCCTAGACTCCTTAACAGTGAAAGAGCGCAAGCAGGTGTTTGACGAAATAACACCGAAGTAGAATTTCTTCCTTAGGTAACCACAGGTCATAAGGGTCAAGGGTTAGCCCTTGAAAATTAACAGGCCGCCTCGGTTTCCCGAGGCGACCTGGTGGCGAGGGAGGGGCCCGAACATTCGGGCGGTGTTGAGGGGGGTGGAGGTTATAGCCCGTTTAGTCGGGAGGTGACCCGACGACGTGCCAAGGAGGAGGATTTTCGCAAAAATGGTGGTAAATCAATTTCAGGTTCCCGCGTTTCGCCGGATCCGGCACTGCTTGCCATAAGCTCGGCTAGCTCCTCTTCGCGGGAAGAACTCATGGTGTCCATCGTGGGGAATCCCGTTGCGATGATGGTGATGCGGACCTCGTCTTCCATCTGCGGGTCTGTGACCATGCCGAAGAAGATGTTGGCGTCCGGATCCACCACTTCGCTGATAGTGTCCGCCGCGGTCTGAACCTCGCTCAACGTAAGGTTCTCTCCGCCAGTGATGTTGAAGAGCACACCCTTTGCGCCTTCAATGGATACTTCAAGGAGCGGGCAAGCCACAGCGGCCTTAGCTGCCATGACAGCTCTCTTCTCTCCGTTGCCCACGCCGATGCCCAACCAGGACGGGCCTGCATGGGACATCACGGTCTTCACGTCCGCAAAGTCCAGGTTGATCTCACCTGGCACGGTGATGAGTTCTGCAATGGACTGTACGGCCTGCAGCAGCACATCATCGGCCAGGGCGAAAGCGCTGGACATAGTGACCTGTTCATCGCTGATAGCGGTGAGTCGGTCGTTCGGGATCACGATGAGGGAATCTACCTTGTCCTTGAGGCGATGCACTCCGTCCTCAGCCAGTTTGCGACGTTGCGTGCCTTCAAAGGAGAAGGGCTTGGTCACAACGCCAACGGTCAGTGCGCCGGCCTCCCTGGCGATCTCAGCGATGATGGGAGCAGTACCGGTGCCGGTGCCGCCGCCCATGCCCGCAGCCACAAAGACCATGTCTGCGCCTCTGAGGAGCTCAGTGAGGTGCTCTCGGCTCTCTTCAGCTGCTAGACGGCCCGTCTCAGGGTCACCGCCTACGCCCAAGCCTCTGGTGAGTCGCTCACCCACCTGGATGCGCATGGGGGTCTCGCAGCGCTGAAGGGCCTGAGAGTCTGTGTTGACCACGATATATTCAACCCCAGGTATCGGGGTCCTGAACATGCGATTGACGGCGTTGGAACCGCCTCCACCTGCGCCGATCACCTTGATGAGGGGAGCGGTATGGTTGCCTGGGAACTCGCTTGGCTGGTACGGGAAATCTGCCATGGGTATTCTCCTTCCATCTACATCACGGCACTGTGTGCCGGAGACTAATGTGCCCTTAGAGGGCTACTTTTCTGACGCGCTCTCGAAGCCAGCTCAACGGGCCTGTGGTGTTCTGAGCATAGCCGCTAGTTTTATTCAGTCTGCGCTCCTCCTTACGGACGGAGTCTAGTGATGCCAGGTGGCGGGTCCCCCAGAGGAGCACGCCTGCGCTGGCCACGTATGCCGGGTCTAGCATCCCTTCCGGGAGCCCATCAACGCCTACAGGATCTGCAGTGCGTACGGGCGTTCCCAGGATGCGACGGGCTACTCGCTCAATGCCGGGAAGGTTTGCGCCACCGCCGGTCAGCACAATGCCGGCCGGGGGCATGGCGGGGAAGCCGAAGCCTTTGACCTTGAGGCCGACCAATCGGAACAGCTCTTCTGCTCGATCATGGAGGTAGCGTGAGATGACCCTGCGCTCCACCCTGACTGTTCGGCGGTCGCCAAAGGCCTGGATCTCCACGTTCTCATCGTCGATGGTGTCGAGGGATGCCTGACCGTGGCGCATCTTCAACTCTTCCGCGGTGTCATACGGGGTGTTCAAGGCAACAGCAAGGTCCGTGGTGAACTGATAGCCACCTAGGGGTAATACAGCGGCGTTCCAGAGACAACCCTGCTGGTAGACCGACACCGTTGTGGCTCCACCACCGATATCAACCAGGGTGACGCCCATTTCCTTCTCATCTCGACTGAGCGAGGCTTCACCCGTAGAAACAGGCGAGGCGACAAGGGCACGAACGTTGATCTTGGTGTTCTCAACGGCGGTGACAAGGTTCTGAATGGGTGCCGTCTGCCCCACGATGCACAGGGTCTCCACATCCAGGCGTTGCGCATGCATACCTACCGGATTGCGCACGCCCTTCAGGCCATCCACTGCGTACAGTCGAGGGATGAGATGGAGCACCTGGTTCTCCGGAGGCAACTCGGCAGGGAACGCAGCGTCCACAGCTCGGTCGATTTCCGAGGGCGACAGCGGCGCGTTGTACATCAATGATCGGAGTGAACCCCAGCGAGGAAAGACCTCGATGTGGCTTCCGGAGACGCCTACATAGGCTGATGAGGGGTTGACGCCGGCGGAACGCTTGGCCTCCGCAACGGAGGTCCGGATGGCCTCTTGGGCCTCCTGGATGTTGACCACAACGCCTTTGCGTAGACCCTCGGATGGGGCGATTCCCACGCCAAGCACGTCAACATCGCCATTGGCATGGCGATGAGCGATGAGCGTGGAAACTTTGGATGTTCCGACATCGATTGCGGTATGCACGATGTCCTTAGTCATATCGTGTCCCTTTCTTACCTTACTCGGGGTGCCCCGGAAGGTTAGCGACTCAACTGCCTCATCCCTGCCCCGATTACCGGGACGGGTGAGCGATTCATTTGGACCCCTTCAGGATCCTTGGTCCCTTCGAACCTGAGAATATAGGGGCGCTGGCCGAGGGGAAGGACGGTCGAGACGTTGGCGATCTCTTATGCCGTCCGCGTGGCCAGGCCTTGGAGGGGTACCTGTTTGATGGGGCCAGCACCCCTATATCCCCGGTTCATATCTACTTGGAGACTTATAAGCCTCCATCCAACCGCTCGGACACTCGCATGCGAGCGCTCCGACTTCTTGGGTTTACTCGAACCTCCTCTTGGGAGGTGGGTATCGGCTTTTTAGTTATGACTCTCAGCACGGGGGAGTCACGCATCGTCACCTTCACTTCGCGGTCTTCCAGGGAGTGGTAGCTGATTACCACCAGCTTCCCGCCTGGCTTCAGCACTTCTATGGCCGCTGCCAGTCCTGTCTCCAAGGTTCTCATCTCCTGGTTCACTTCAATGCGGATGGCTTGGAACGTTCGCGTGGCCGGATGGATACGTCCTCTCCGTCCAAGCGCCTCTTCGATCACCTTGGCGAGTTCGCCCGTGCTCCGAAGTGGCCGTTTCCGCACGATCGCATTGCTGATGCGCCTTGCCCTGGGTTCTTCGCCGTATTCCTGGAGGACTCTGATCAGAGCTCGTTCGGAGTAGTGGTTCACCACATCCTCCGCCAGGGTCTCACCCTCAGGGCCGAACCGCATGTCTAGCGGATCATCCCGTTGGAAGCTGAACCCTCGCCCCTTCTCCGCCAGTTGCAGGCTTGAGATTCCCAGGTCCATCAGTACCCCGTCTGCGGGGTAGAACCTGTGCACTTTCGCTTCCTCAACCATTAGGGCGTAGGAAACATTGGCAAGCCTGACACTGTCACCGAAGGGTGCGAGCCTGATCCGCGCTGTTGCCAGGGCCGAGGGGTCTCGGTCCAAGCCCAGGACGCGGCAACCAGGAACGGCGCCGAGGATCGCCTCTGTGTGGCCACCCTCTCCCACCGTGCAGTCTATATACGCGCCTGCTGAAACAATCTCCAGAGCATCAAGTACCTCTGCAAGAAGCACCGGCGTATGATGCACTGGTTGTTGTTCTGCGTTATGTGGCGTCACTTTTTAACGTCTCACCCGGCCAATCACAGGTTTTGCTTAGAGGAGGTGGAGGCCAGATGACATACGTTATAGAGGTATCGCAATTGTTTGTCAAGTCTTTATTTAAGAAATATCTAAAATAAATAAAAAATATTAAGGGAACATTTAACCTGGTTATCTCGTTTCACGTGCTATCATTGTCACTAGTCGGAATCATTAATCAGGACTAAACAGCAAAGGTGAAATGCAGTGTTCACTGTAGGTATTCTCACTACCAGCGATATGGGCGCCAAGGGTGAGCGTGAGGACACAAGCGGTCAGACGATTGTGGACATGATCACGGCTGCCGGATTCAGCGTAGAAATCCGGGAGGTTGTCCTTGATGACCACAGCGTCATAGTCGATAGATTGCGACTTTGGTCTAAAAAAACCGACCTGATTCTGACCACCGGAGGCACCGGATTCGGGCCGAGAGACATTACCCCTGAGGCGACACTTGAGGTGCTGGAACGTCAGGCCCCAGGCCTCTCAGAATATATGCGCGCCGGGACGGCTGAAAAGACCACCCTCTCATACCTCAGCCGGGGCGTGGCGGGAACCCGTGGCAGTTGTCTCATCGTGAACCTGCCTGGTAGCCCCAAAGGCGTCCGAGAGTGTCTCGAGCTGCTCCTACCCCTGCTGCCACATGCAATCGAAACGATGCAGGGACCGACGCAGCAGCACCCCCAGGGGCAGACTTAGCGCTATGGATATCGCCATTCTCACCCTCTTCCCGGACATGTTCACTGGTCCGTTCAGTGAAAGCATGTTGAAACGTGCCCAGGAACGGGGTCTGCTCTCCATCCACCTGCACAACATCCGCGACTACACGCATGACAAGCATCACACAGCAGACGACACCCCTTTTGGTGGCGGGCAGGGGATGGTGATGAAGCCGGAACCCCTATTTGAAGCGGTGAAGGCAGCACTTTCTGACCTTGGTGATCGTCCAAACACACCGGTGATCCTGCTCACACCCCAGGGTAGGCCCTTCACCCAGGCCATCGCGCAGGAGCTATCGCAGCACCCTGCGATGGTGTTCATCTGCGGCCACTATGAGGGAATGGACGCCCGTGCCGAGGAGGCCCTGGCCACGGACAGCATATCCATCGGCGACTACGTGCTCACCGGCGGGGAGATTCCCTCGATGGCCATTGTGGACGCCGTAGCGCGACTGCTGCCTGGAGTGCTTGGCGACGACATGTCAGCAGTCGACGATTCATTCGCCACAGGGTTGCTGGAAGGGCCGACGTACACCAGACCTGCCGAGTACCGAGGGGAGTCGGTTCCTGACGTACTGCTTTCGGGGGACCACGCAGCCGTAGACCGTTGGCGTCGAGAGCAGTCCTTGCGTCGCACTTATGAGCGTCGCCCCGACTTGCTGGAAAGCGCGAATCTTACAGCAGCAGACCGAGCCTATTTGGAGAAGTTGAAGGCGGGCGAGGTAGAAGAATAGCCCTATCGTGCTATGGGATCGTTCGAGGCCTTGATAGCTCAATATGGCACCTATGCAGGTAGATCAAAAACCCCAACGCTACACCGCCGTACAAAAAGCCTCCAAGAACGTCACTGGCCCAGTCTGCTCCCAGGTACACCCTGGACATGCCGATGAGTCCTATCATCGTGATCGATGCAACCCGTATGACCGTGACCGCGTTTATTGATCGCACCAATAAGGGCGCTATGTAGAAAAACAACCCGAATATGACCACTGCTGTGAATGAATGACCGCTTGGAAAGCTCAAGGAATCAAGGTCGTACCACACGGTGCCCATTTCCTCAGTGGGACGATGTCTTCCCACTAGCTCTTTCACCACTGAGACTATCGGTAGGGTCATGACTGCGGCGATAACCAGCAAGCTTTTCGGCCTCTGACCCTTATACAAGAACCAGATCATGACGGACGAAGCTGCAGCTATCACGACAGGCAAGCTTCCGATGACCGATGCCAGTTGCATCACTTTGGCCCAGGGCGAGGCGTCCACGCTCTGGACATTCTTTGTCACGTACACATCACCCACGAAATGACTTTGGATCGCTGCGCCGATGCTGAGCAGGATCAAAAGTCCAAGAATCGGGACGACTATCCTAAGATTCAGGACTGGCAATTCGAGCATTCCCCCACTTCCAAGGTTCTTTCTGCGATGTTGGCCTTGGTCAATGCACACAGGAGTTGTTTCTTTGTACGACGTATCTGGTGCTACGTAACTCATGCTACAGAAGGTTCATTGCCCGGATACATCAATGATGAACCACCCCTTAGCGAGAAACCATCCTCCAAATGAGTGAAAGTTGGCCTGGGCTCGGGGTGAGTCGAGGATTGTCGGATGGACCTGGTTTACACGTTTTCGATTCCGACTCTTCTTCGCATCGAACACCACGTATGAACTACGAATGAGAGTGCCCATTTTCAAACCGCCAAAATGCCTTCTCAACCCCGTGGCTACTTTCCAAACCTCGCGTTATCATTACCCCGTACTCCAGCCAAGCTGAATACAGCGTAAGGTGACCCTGTGCCAAAGGCGACCAAGCCAGCCCCCAAAAGCTCTAAGGGCAGCCAAGGTTCCAACAATGCCGGGAAAGGCGCTGAGGAGCCTTCACCGCTTCGACGTCAGTACCTGGACATCAAGGCGCAGAACCCTGATGCCATCGTGATGTTCCGCCTTGGGGACTTCTATGAGACGTTCGACGATGATGCTCGTACGGCGGCAGAGGTGCTGGAGATCGTCCTGACGGGCCGTGACATGGGTAATGCTGGTCGAGTGCCTATGGCTGGCGTCCCCGCACATGCCCTGGAGTCGTATCTGGCGAGGCTTATCCGCCGTGGCTACAAAGTCGCCATCTGTGAGCAGGTCAGCGAGCCCACAACAGGCCCGGGGTTGGTTGACCGCGCGGTGGTGCGGGTTGTGACGCCGGGGACGGTTGTGGAACCGTCTCTGCTGAATGAGAAGGCCAATAACTACCTGGCAGCCGTGGTGGTCAGGGGTGATGAAGCCGGCCTAGCCTACGCGGATATCACTACCGCAGAGTTCGCTACGACGCAACTTCCACTGCTGAATCTGGCATTGGAGCTGGAGCGTCTCACGCCCGCAGAGGTGGTATCGCCGCAAGGGCTGGACATTGAGAGCATCCTCGGCGCGATGAGGGACACCAGGGGAGACGTTAGGGGCCCATCCGTGACGTCTTTGGAGCCTGCGATGTTCGGCAAAGACCCAGCAAGACGCACCCTGTTGGAGCACTTCCATGTGAACACGCTGGAGGCCTTTGGCTGCGAGGAACTTCCCCTTGCAAGCCAGGCTGCAGGGGGCTTGCTGGCCTACCTTCAGGAAACCCAAAAGGGCGCAATATCTCAGCTGACGTCACTCCACACTTATGCCCCTGAACGATACATGACTTTGGACCCCCAGACCCGTCGGAACCTGGAGCTGTTCAACGCTGGACGGTTCGGTGGCGGCACCGCGCTCCTGGACATACTTGACCACACACGTACACCCATGGGAGGCAGGCTGCTGCGTCGATGGCTGGGCCAACCGTTGCTTGATAGAGCGGAGTTGGAGCGTCGACTCGATGTAGTGGATTGGTTCCACTCAAGCAGCATCAGGCGTGAGGACGTGTCCAAACTTCTGGGGAGCATCAGCGACCTTGAACGGCTTGTGAACCGCGTGCATTCCGGTGTGGCATTGCCCCGTGAGTTGGTGGCATTACGTCACAGCCTTGAAGCCGTACCTGAATTGCTGCGTCTCCTATCTGACGGCAACGATGTGACACAATGGATTTGTGACATACTCCACCCCTGCGATGACGTAGTGACAGTGATCGCTCATGCCATAGCTGATGAAGCTGGCACCGTAGGGAGTCAGACCGGTGTCATACGGGCTGGATTCTCAACGGAGTTGGACGGCCTCCGTGTGGCGTCACGTGACGCTAAAGAGTACGTCGCAAGCCTTGAACGGCAGGAACGAGAGCGGTCTGGCATTGGCACATTGAAGGTGGGTTTCAACAAGGTCTTCGGGTACTTCCTTGAGGTGTCCAACGCTCACCTTGATAAGGTCCCGGAGGAGTACATCCGGCGGCAGACGTTGGTAAATGCAGAGCGGTTCATCACCCCTGAACTGAAGGAATATGAGGCGCTGATCCTCAACGCCGATGAGCGGTTGATCGAGCTGGAAAACGCCCTCTTCCGGCAGGTGTGTCGACAGGTCAGCGATGAGGCTGGGCGCATCCTGGGAACCGCCGCCGCGCTGGCGCAGGTAGACTTCTTCTGCAGCCTGGCGGACATCGCTTCACGACAGGGCTATGTGCGGCCGACGCTTACCGACGACGGCGCAATGAAGGTCGTTGGCGGTCGACATCCGGTGGTTGAACGCGTGATTCCCTCCGGCACCTTTGTTCCCAACGATATCACCCTGGGCGGCGATGGCGCATCGTTGATGATGCTGACAGGGCCGAACATGGCGGGTAAGTCGACGTACATCCGCCAGGTTGCCCTCATTACGCTCATGGCGCAGATTGGCAGTTTTGTCCCCGCGGAATCCGCTCGATTGGGTCTTGTCGACCGCATCTTCACACGCGTCGGGTTGCAAGACGACCTCGCTACAGGGCAGTCCACGTTCATGGTGGAGATGGTTGAGACCGCCGCCATCCTGCATCACGCATCGCCAAAATCGTTGGTGATACTGGACGAGATCGGTCGAGGCACCAGCACGTACGACGGCCTGGCCATCGCAAGAGCAGTAGCGGAGTACCTGCATAGCCACCCGCGACTGGGCTGCAAGACGCTGTTCGCCACCCACTACCATGAGCTGACGGCCCTGGCTGACTACCTACCAAAGGCGGTCAACTACAACGTGTCTGTGGTTGAAGAAGGCGGGCATGTGACCTTCTTACATCGCATCGTGCCTGGCGGTGCCGATAAGAGTTACGGCGTGCACGTGGGGCGACTGGCCGGCCTGCCGCAGCCCGTGGTCAAGCGTGCGTGGGAGTTGCTGGACGACTTGGAGGCCGGCGCCGAACCTGTTGGGAAGTCAGGGGCATCTCAATCAGCAGATGTGCCGCAACTCTCGCTCTGGCCTTCAGCGGATAGCGCGCTCAAAGATGATTTGAACATGCTGGATATCACGGACATGACGCCGCTGGAAGCCCTGAACAAGTTGTATGAACTCCAGCAGCAAGCTCGAAACCATGAAGATACTAAAGGGGACTAAAGTACCGACCTGTTTGGTACCCACAGATTAGTGGGTTTAGGGCCTTGCCCTGTTGATATAATCTGGTTGCCCAAATTACCGGAGGTGTGCCATGGCGACCCAACGTACCCGTCAGCCCATAGAACGAAACATTGCAATGGAGCTTGTCCGAGTGACGGAGGCGGCAGCAATGTCGGCTGTCCGGCATATGGGAATGGGTGACAAAGAGCTGGTGGATCAGGCCGCCGTGGACGCCATGCGCTACAGCCTGGGGTTCGTGTCCATGGACGGTATCGTGGTCATCGGCGAGGGGGAGAAGGACGAAGCGCCTATGCTCTTCAATGGTGAGCGCATCGGCAACGGTGAACCGCCTGAGGTGGACATCGCTGTAGACCCTATCGACGGCACAACGCTGCTGTCCAAGGGCCTGCCGGGCTCTGTGGCTGTCGTCGCGCTGTCCGCTCGAGGCACCATGAACGTTCCCGGCAACGTCTTCTACATGGACAAGATCGCTGTGGGGCCCGATTCGGTGGGGGCCATCGATATCAATGCGAGCGTGGCCGACAACCTCGCCAACGTCGCGAAAGCCAAGGGCAAGAAGGTGGAGAACCTCACCGTAGTTGTGCTGGATCGGCCTAGGCACAAGGAGATCATGGACGACATCAGGGCGGCGGGTGCACGCATCAAGCTCATTACAGACGGCGACATTATAGGCGGCATCCAGGCGGCGCTGCCTGGGCAGGGCGTGGATTTGCTAATGGGCATCGGTGGTTCACCCGAGGCTGTGCTGACTGCTGCGGCCATCCGGTGCATCGGCGGGGAGATCCTGTGCAAAGCGTGGCCTCGCGACGACGATGAACGCAAGCAGGCCCTTGCCGATGGCGTCGATCTGGACAAGATTTACGATACCCGCGAGCTGGTGGGCGGCGAGGACGTCTTCTTCTCAGCCACTGGAGCCAGTACGGGCGACTTCCTCAAAGGCGTGACCTTCGTGGACGGCGGGGCAGAAACGCAGTCGCTGGTCATGCGATCCCGCAGCGGCACCGTCAGGTGGATAGACTCCATCCACGACTTCTCACGATTGGACAAGATCCGCTTCAAGGACTAGTCCCGATTTATCGTGAGACCCAAGTTTCCTGACGGTGGGCAGAAAAAGTGATAATAGAAAGAGGGCCACTTAAAGCGGCCCTCTTTCTATTTATTCAACTTACTTTGGTAACCGTCAGGCATGTGGGTCCAGGGTTACACTCTGGCAGACTGCTTCTCCATGTCGGGTGAGTACTTGCCCTGTTGGGCCGCGCTGGTCAGCGATGCTCGGTGGTGGAAGGCTGCCTGGGCTGCCGGGACGTTCTCTACCTTGCCTAACCATGCCTTCAGCGGTGCCGCCTGGAGGCCTCGACCAAACGAGTAGCTGATCGTCCACGGTGCGCCGACTCTGGACGCTTCAACGTTGATGGCGTTCAGGTTGGCTGTCGCCTCGTCGTCGCCCTGACCCCCGGAGAGGAACACGATGCCCGGCATCGCTGCGGGGATGGTGCGCTTGAAGCAGTCCACCGTCATCGCACCAACCGTCTCGGCGCTCGCTCTGTTAGAGGCTGAGGATGCGGAGACCACCATGTTGGGCTTCAGCAACATCCCCTCCAGTGCGACGCCCTGCCGTTCAAGCTGGGCAAACACCTCGAGCAATGTCGCCTTCGTCGCCGCGTAGCACGTCTCGATGCTGTGGCCACCTTCCATGAACACCTCTGGCTCTACGATGGGCACAAGCCCGGCCTGTTGGCAGAGGGCTGCGTATCGCGCGAGGGCGTGAGCGTTCACTTCGATGCAATTGGCTGAGGGGGTACCTTCACTGACGTTGAAGAGAGCACGCCACTTGGCGAAACCTGCGCCTAGCGACACGTACTCATCGAGTCGCGCTGCCAGGCCGTCCAGACCCTCCGTGACCAGCTCGTTCGGCGAGCCCGCCAGGGGCTGGGTGCCCTTGTCCACCTTGATGCCAGGAATGATGGCACGGTCAGAGAGCACCTTCACCATGGGGGTGCCGTCAGCAGCATCTTGTCGGATCGTCTCGTCGTAAAGGATCACGCCGCTGATGAAGGCGTCCACGCCATCGGTGCGGAAGAGCATCTCGCGATAGTCGCGTCGCTTGTCGTCCGTGCTCTCCGTATTGATGGAGTCAAACCGTCGTTTAATGGTGCCGGAACTCTCGTCCGCAGCAAGGATGCCCTTCCCCGGCGTCACCAGGGCCTGTGCGGTGCTGGCCAGCTTTGCGATGTCCATATCCAGTCTCCTTCCACGTTCCATGAAGTTACGTAGATGCCGTGTCAAAAATGCACCTGCATGATACCCCAGCAGGCCTCGTCCTGCCATACAAGGGCGAGCCCTTGACCCAGGCTCCCTGGCGGTCACCTATGAGAGGGAACTTACTACACGCCTTCCCCAGTCTGGACTCCCCTCAGGAACGTTGAAACTGCATCCAGAAAAGACAAGGACTTTGAGAAAGTGCTGAGGGTATAATGCCAGTGCCCGATGAATAGGAGCGCAGATGAAGATCGTCAATGTGACCGCAACATCGCACCAGGTCCCCACGTCCCTGCCCCACATCGATGCGCCGCAGCGACCGATGGGCGTGGTTGTGGTGCGCGTGGAGACGGATGCTGGGATAACGGGCTTCGGCATGGCGCCGGGGAACCGTTTGCGAGGTCCCATCAAGGAACTCATCAACACCGACCTTGCGGAGCAGCTCAAAGACCAGGACCCTCTGGACACGGAGCGGTTGTGGAAGCAGCTCTTCGCAGGGTTCAGTCGGTTTGGCGCCGCGGGCCTGGTGAGCACCAGTCTTAGCGCCGTCGACATTGCAATGTGGGACATCAAGGGCAAAGCATTCGGGCACCCCGTCCATCGGTTGCTGGGCGGCGCTAGTGATTCCGCTCCGGCCTACGCCACCTTCGGGTTCTTCGACTACGACCGAGAGGGTCTGGCAGCAATGGCCATGGAGCTTGTCGGTCAGGGGTTCGATGCGATGAAGATGGTGGTGGGCTCGGGTAACGCTCTTGACCTCGATGAGGATGTGCGCCGCATCGCGGGAGTGCGCGAGGCCGTCGGGCCCAGCGTTCGATTGATGATCGATGCGAACTTGCTGTTCGATTACCAGCGAGCGTTGGCTTTGGCCAAGCGCGTTGAGGAGCTCAACATCACCTGGTTCGAGGAGCCTTTGGTGGCCAACGACGTTAATCTCATGCGCGACCTCCGGCATGCTACCTCGATACCCATAGCAGCGGGCCAGTTCGAGGGCACCAAGACACGCCACCGCGAACTCGTTCAGCAGGGCGCAGTCGACTTCCTTCACGCGAACGTCTTCTACGTCGGCGGGTACACAGAGGCGCTGAAGGTGGCACACCTGGCACAGATCTACAACCTCCCCTACGCCAGCGCCGGAGGGTGGCCACACCACAACATGCAGCTCATCGCGGGCATCGGTGGTTGGGGCGTCGAGGTGCACATGAGCACGTGGGTGGCTGGCGAGACGATATTCAAAGACGCGCCCAAGCCTGAAGGCGGCAAGATCATGATGCCTGATGCCCCAGGGGTCGGACTGACATTCAATGAAGATGCACTGAAAGAATACCTGGAAGCATAGCCAGGGCTAGCCCTGGACCCAGGCTCACTGACGGTCAACTTATATTCAGCTTTTTGAAGGATAAACGAATCTACAGCTCACGTAAGCCCGAGTACCAGATGAACGGAGACGGAAATGACGACAGCTACACGGCAAACCAAGAACAAGATGCTCTACCAAGCGCGATATGAAAGCCCGTTGGGCACCTATATCCTGGTCAGCACTGACATTGGGTTGGCCTGCGTGAAGCCTGAGGACCAGGGTTTTCCGGACCTTGGACGTTGGGTGCAAGAGGCCGGGGAGTTTGAAGAGGGTGGCGTCCACAATGCTGAGACCGCACGACAGTTAGATGCCTACTTCGCAGGCGAGCTCAAGGACTTCGATGTGCCGCTGGACATGCAAGGGACGGACTTCCAGCAAATGGTGTGGAAACAGCTAACGGCCATACCCTACGGTGAAACTTGGTCATACGGAGAAATGGCGGCGGCTATCGGCAAGCCCAGCGCCAGCCGTGCGGTGGGCCACGCCAATGGACGCAATCCCGTCTCCATCATCGTGCCGTGCCACAGAGTCATCGGGTCAAGCGGCAAGCTGGTGGGGTATGGCGGCGGCCTGGATCGGAAGCAGGCGTTGTTGGCGTTGGAGTCCCCGGGGCAGCAGCAACACCTTCTCTAGCTGGGCAACCGTGCCCCAAGGAAGTCGGCATGGCCTCGAAGGAAGGCATTGCCATCACTGGCCTTACGCCCTTCAAGCTGTACCTCGACGATTCCCAGTATCCCGTTGCTCGTCGCAACGCCAAGAGATGCAGCTTCACCGGAATTCAGCGCAACAACGGTTCCCGCCGATACGTCCTCAGCGTTTTCGTGGTCTGCCGTGTTCAACGACATTGGCACCGCTTTGAGGACTTTGAGCGTCTTGCCGTTCCAACGGGTAAAGGCTCCCGGCCAGGGGTGGAGAGCCCGGACTTGGTCACTTAGTTGCTTCCCCGGGCGCGTAAAATCCAACTCCCCGTCCGACTTCTCAAGGCGTCGACTGTGCGTCGCCAGGCTATCGTCCTGCGGTTTCCCTGTCAGCTCGCCTGAATCCCATGCGGGCAGCGTGCGGGCCAGCAACTCCGCCCCTCGTTCAAACATGCGTACCATCAGCGACTCCGACGTATCGTCGTCCAGCACCGGGTACTCTGCCTGCGCCACGATCGGTCCTGTGTCCATACCTTCGTCCAGCAGCATGATCGTCACACCGGTTACGGTATCGCCCTGCAGGAGCGCCTCCGCCACTGGGGACGAACCACGATACTTCGGGAGCAGCGACGGGTGGACGTTCAGGCACCCTTTCACCGGCACTGCCAGGATATCCGGCGGCAGGATGCGCCCGTAGGATGCGACCACCATCACGTCGGGCTTCAGCGCTGCGAACTCCGCTGCCACTTCCGGTGGTCGGAGCGACGTTGGTTGCAGCACTGGAACGCCGTGTTCGCGTGCCCAGACCGCTGTGGGAGGCGATTCCACGCTGCGCCCTCGCCCCGCAGGTTTATCGGCTCGCGTGACCACCGCCAGCAGTTCATGACCGGCCTCAAAAAGGCTTGACAAAACGGTCACAGAGTACCCCGGCGTGCCCAGGAAAATTATGCGCATGGCACCATCCACGGAAAAACATTTCCAGCCCATAACGGTGGGCTAAACGGCGATGAATTGGATGAAGGAGAACAAATTCCACTAGAGGCCATATAGTCAGGAATATGCCTATTAAACAGATGTATAGATATAAAAAAATTCATTTTATCATCGATAAATGAGAAAGCGTATGTGGTAAATCGTGATTATAAGACAAGAAAAAATGTTCCATTTGGGATTAGAACACTCTCACTCCTATGATAAGAACACCAAAACCCGAGCGATATTGATGGAAATCGACGAATATTTCTCTTGCGCCATGTTCCGGCCCCTGATAGTTTTCTCTTGGCCCCTGGAGCCCCCTCCCATTTGTGGCGAATGGTTGGGATGACCAGAGCTTAACACCATCACTACTGGGAGGGCGATTTCCGTGAGTGACCTACATCCTCGACAGCTCTGGGAAGCAGCCCTGGGCGACCTCCAGGTTCAAGTTGCCAGGCCTAGTTATGATACCTTCCTGCAGAACACCATTGGTGTTGCTCTGGAGGACGATTGCCTCGTCATCGATGCCAACAGCTCCTTCGCAGCGGAGTACCTAGAGAAGCGACTGCGTGGCGTTGTCCAGACGGCGGTCGAGCGTGTTGCCCACTCCCCATTGGACGTACGCTTTCAAGTGGCGCAGAGCTCAGCACTTGCTACGACTCCCGAAGTCATCGAGGCTCAACCGCAGACCATCGTTTCAGACCCTCCCATCCGACATCGCGTTGCCGGCGAAACCCCGACACTGCCGTTGGATCCGCGTTACGTCTTTAGCCAGTTTACGGTGGGGCGTTCCAATGAACTCGCGATGGCAGCAGCCACCGCGGCGGCGGAGCGACCTGGGGAGAAGTACAACCCGGTCTTCCTCTACTCACCATCAGGCCTTGGCAAGACCCATTTGCTCCATGCAATCGGGCATCACATACGAGCGCGCGGCCTGACAGCCTTGTATGTCAGCAGCGATCAGTTCATCACAGAGTTCGTCCGCTCCATTCGGGAAGGACGCGCGTCAGAGTTCCGGGAGAAGTACCGCAGCCCGGATGTCCTGCTGATGGACGATATCCAGTTTTTGAGCGGCAAAGAGCAGACACAGGAAGGGTTGTTCCACATCTTCAACGAACTACACCACTCCGGCAGGCAGGTGGTCATCGCGAGTGATAGGTCGCCATCGGCTCTGAGTCCGCTGGACGATCGACTTCGATCTCGCTTCGAGTGGGGGCTTATTGCAGACATCCAGCCGCCGGATTTGGAGACTCGACTGGCGATCCTGCGTGCCAAGGCCTCGGCTCTGGACACCAGCGTGCCTCAGGACGTGCTGGAGTTTTTGGGCCAGAGGAAATGCCGGAGCATCAGAGAGTTAGAAGGTTACCTCAACCGGGTAGCCGCGTACGCAGACCTGACGGGCAAGCCGGTGACTATGGAGTTGGGCGAACAGGCGCTAGGTGGCTTGCAGGGCGCTCCGGAGGCTGCCCCCAGAACCACGGAGTCCGTGCTGGAGACCGTGGCCACCTACTATCGGACGACCCCTGCGGCGGTGAAGGGCCCCAAGCGGGAACGCTCCATCGCCCGAGCTCGACACACCGCAATGTATCTGATGCGTGAAGACATGGGCCTCTCTCTTGTGGAGATCGGCAGGGCCTTTGGAAACCGCGACCACAGCACCGTCTTCCAGGCGTGCAGCAAAGTGGCGACGCAGGTAGAGAGCGATACCACGCTTCAGCGTGACATCGAAGCCCTTCGAGAGAAGATCGATCACGGCTAATCCCGACTGGTCGGGAACCCACATAACGTCACGGGTATTGTAGAGCGCTAAGCCTTCTCGCTTGCACCCTAGTGACCCCTCAAGTACAGTAATTCTGGCCCATGCACATGCTATGTGCGCTTGCACGCGGCCAAACCTCGCTACTTACTAACGGAGGACACGAATGATCGGGGCAAACACCCTTAAGGCAAAACTACGGAAGGGCGAGGGTGTGCTTGGTGCCTTCAACGCTCTGCCCTCTCCGGACGCAGTTGAGATCCTGGGCTTCATGGGCATGGACTTTGTCATCATCGATGCCGAGCACGGGGTTTCGACCCTGGAGTCCTGCGAGCATCAGGTACGCGCAGCCGAAGCCGTAGGCATCTCGACCATGATGCGCATCGCTCTGAACATGCCGCAGAACATCCTCCGGCACCTGGACACCGGCGTCATGGGCGCCCAGATCCCCCAAGTGGATTCCGCTGAAGAGGCAAGGGCCGTGGTGGACGCCGTTCGTTACCCTCCGTTGGGCAAACGTGGTTTAGCTGGCGTCCGTGCCGCCGGATACGGCGTGGCGATGCCGCTAGGCGACTGCGTGAAGAAGGCCAACGAGGAGCTTATCCTCTGTGTCCAGATCGAGACGACAAAGGCTATCGAGAACGCTGCTGAGATTGTCGCCGTGGATGGCATCGACCTTGTATTCCTTGGCCCCACAGACATCTCTTCCTCCATGGGTTTCGCGGGCCAACCGACGCACCCTGAGGTCATGGAGGCCATTGAACACGTCGGCAAGGCTGCGGTATCCGCTGGTAAGTGGGCTGGAACCATCGCACGTGATGCAGATGCCTATGAGCACTGGCGGAACGTTGGCTACCAGTATCTCTGCACGGGCGTCGCCAATCTGCTGGCGAATGGAGCCAAGCAGTTCATGGATAGCTGTCGAGAGCGGGAGAAGGCTGGCGCCTAGCCAGGGCTGCATACAAGTCACTCCGTTCACCCTGAGCTTGTCGAAGGAGCGTCGGGGCGGAAAAAGTTACAAGAAACAGAACGTAGAGGACAAAATCATGAAAGTAGGTTTCGTCGGACTGGGACTGATGGGTGCTCCCATGAGTCGCAACCTGTTGAAGGCCGGTCACACCGTCAAGGCCTGGAACCGGACCAAGTCAAAGGTGGATGCCTTTGTGGCCGATGGCGGCGAAGCGGCTAGCTCGCCCCAGGATGCCGCCGAGGGCGCTGACGTCGTCATAATCATGGTCACAGACTCCCCGGACGTACAGGCTGTCGTGCTGGGTGAAGGCGGCGTGGTCCACGGGATGAGCAGCGGCAGCGTGTTGATCGATATGAGCACCATCTCGCCTGAGGTCACACGGGAGATTGGCGCAACGTTGGGTGAGCATGGCGTTCAGATGCTGGATGCCCCCGTCAGCGGTGGGGTGCTCGGCGCGCAGAATGCCGCGTTGTCCATCATGGTGGGTGGCCCCACAGACGCCTTCGAGCGCGTGACGCCTCTCTTCGAGGCAATGGGTCAGCGCATCACCTATTGCGGCGGGCCGGGTATGGGTCAGGTGACCAAGTTAGTGAACCAGGTCATCGTCGCTGGGACCATGGCGGCTGTCTCTGAGGGCCTGCTCTTCGGTGCAGCGGCTGGGGTCGACCTGGATGCTGCGTTCAAGGCAGTCTCTGGCGGCGCGGCGAACTCCTGGCAGTTGGAGAACCTGGGCGCCAAACTGTTGCAGGACGATTTCGCTCCGGGGTTCATGGTGAAACTCCAACAGAAGGACCTGCGACTCGTCCTGGAGTCCGCCAAGGAGATGAATCTGCCGATGTTTACAACACCCATCGTCCACAACATGTATCGCGCCGTGGAGGGCCAGGGGCACAGCGATGAGGGCACTCAGGCGTACATCAAAGGCTTGGAAGCTTTGGCCGGCGTGAAAGCCCGCTCAGAAAAGTCTTAAGAGAGACCGCTGTGAAGCTCCAGTTCGGCAACAACGTACCCGGCCCCATTGAAGAGGTCTACGAGTTTGTGACCGGCGTGGGGCCTGATGGGCCACTCGACAGGGCGATCTTCGCTCAGAGGTACGGCGAGATCGAAGAGGAGAGCGACGAGGGCATCCTGACGAGGGTGGCCGATGGCGATGCTGAGGTCACTTGGCGATCCACGTTCGACTACCCGGATCGACGTCTCATGATGGTTGATTCCTCTTCTTCCGATCGTGAGGACATCTTCATAACGGTGAGGGGTGGCACCAAGTGGACGGTGGTCATCCACTCCAAAAAGGGGGGCATCCCCGGGCTGATGCAGTGGTTCTATTTCCAGGTCATCGGAAAGTACAGGGTTGGGGTGCCGGTGATCTCGCCGGTGATCTTTCACTTCCGCAGGAAGGCCAGAGATGCGGAGCGTGAAGCCGCGGAAACCCTACCAATATCACCTGACACAGAAGACTAGCTCCTTACGCCAGCAGCACGTTATCGATGAGGCGTGTCTCGCCGATGGTCACCGCCAACGAAGCAAGCGCTGGCCTGTCGATGCCCGTAAGCTCCTCCAGCGTCTCCGCATCTGCCACGCTCACGTAGTCGATACTTGCCAGAGCCTCGCCAACGAGACACTCGCGCATCGCCTCGCGCACCGTGTCGGCGTCTCGTTGGCCTCGCAGCGAAAGCTCTCGGGCCAGACACAACGCGCGATAGAGCACCGGTGCCGCCTGACGTTCAGCGTATGAGAGGTGTGTGTTTCTACTCGATAAGGCCAGCCCATCGCGCTCCCGCACCGTAGGTACAGCGATGATGTCCACACTCAGAGCAAGGTCCTCCACCATGTGACGTATGACCATGATCTGCTGGGCGTCCTTCTGGCCGAAGTAGCTGCGGTCAGGGCGGAGCGTATTGAACAGCTTCAGGACAACGGTGCAGACGCCTCGGAAATGGCCGGGCCGGTGTACACCCTCCAACTGTTCGGCAACCTTTCCAGGCTCTACCCAGGTATCGAACCCCGGCGGGTACAT
The DNA here is from genome assembly GCA_913049785.1 of uncultured Dehalococcoidia bacterium. Classification (GTDB taxonomy): domain Bacteria; phylum Chloroflexota; class Dehalococcoidia; order Lucifugimonadales; family UBA1127; genus UBA1127. The sequence goes on from CAJWXP010000002.1 coordinate 36,452, forward strand.
CTCGGAGTCCGTAGGCATGAACACCAGGTCTACGCCCTCTTCCCGCAGTACACGCAGGTCTTCCTGGATGCCGCTGGGGTAGGCCGCCAGGTCTGTCTGGTCGCCGAACTGCGTGGGGTTCACGTAGATACTGGCGACGACCGTGGAGCACTCTTCCCGTGCCCGTCGCACCAAAGCTAGGTGTCCGTCATGCAGAGCGCCCATAGTGAGGACGGCACCTACGGGGGGGTGTTCCACCCCTTTTAGAGCCTGACGGACTTCTGAGATCGTTGTGCAGATTTCCATGTGCTACGCCTGCGGAATATCCTTCAGGATTGAGTCTTCCGTGAGAAAGCTCTCTTTGCCCGTTGGGAACGTGCCCGCCTGCACTTCAGCGGCGTATGCAGCAATCGCATCCCGCATGGTGTCACCCAGAGTGGCGTAACGTTTGGCGTGCTTGGGAACGAAGGCGGTGTTCAGCCCAAGCATGTCGTTGATGACCTGCACCTGGGCATCGCAGCCTACGCCGGCACCGATACCGATGGTGGGGATGGTCAGGCGTTGGCTGATGGTCTCGGCAACGCTGGCCGGGATCAACTCCAACACCACGGCGAAAGCACCGGCAGCTTCCAGGGCCAGGGCGTCTTCAACCAACTCATGGGCCTCTGCCGATGTCTTGCCCTGGACGCGATAGCCGCCGAGTTGGTGGACAGATTGTGGCGTCAGGCCTATGTGCCCCATCACGGGAATGCCCGCCTCCGTAATGCGTTTCACCGTATCGGCAACATGAACACCGCCCTCCAACTTCACAGCCTGAGCGCCTGCCTCCTGCAGGAACCGGCCCGCATTGCTCAGGGCCTGGGCTTCGTCCAGGTTGTAGGAGAGGAACGGCATATCGCCTACCACCATCGCACGCTGGGTGCCTCGCACTACGGCTTTGGTGTGGTGAAGCATCTCCTCCATCGTCACCTTGACCGTGGAATCGTAGCCCAGAACCACCTGTCCAAGGCTGTCGCCGACCAGGATGACGGGCACGCCAGCCTCCTCCACAAGTTTGGCCGTGGGGTAGTCGTAGGCCGTCAGGACAGCAAACTTCTGGCCCTTCTTCTTGAACTCCTGGACGTTCCGTGTAGTAACGCGCATGGCTCTCCCCCTATTTCTCGTTACCGGTGGTTTGTAGCGAATTCGTCAATAACTCGCGTAGTTGTTGTTCTTCTTTTGCGCTGAGGCCTCCCTTGTCGCGAGCGATTGGAAGCGATGCCAGCGCAAGGTGGCTGTATATCGGTTGAAACGCAGGGGCCCGTGCTGCCAGCGCATTGATGTGTGACTGCATGGTTGCGACATCCCCGCGAACCATCGGGCCTGTTAACACCTCGGGGAAACCGCGACGCTCGATGCCGTCCAACGTGCTGCGTACCAGCGGTAGCAACGACCGAAGCCCAGCATCGCTGCCCTGGCCGAAGTCCGACCACAAGTCCGCCGACAGCTTCACAAGCGTGGCTAGCAGTCCGCATGCTGCGATAGCGCTGGCGTGGTACAGAATCCTGTCTTCTGCAGCCAGGGCAATGGGCCATCCGCCAAGGTCGTTAGCCAGTGTTTCCAACTCTTCACGCAACGGCGACTCCGCTTCAACGGCGTAGGCGATGTCGCGCATGATGTTTGGACTGCCGTCGGAGCCGCCAAAGGTCTGCAGTGGGTGGAACGCTCCGATGAGCGCGCCGCCACGGTTGGCTGAATCCAATATCGATAGTGGGGAAGCTCCAGAGCAGTGGATCACCACTTGTCCCGAACGCCACTGTGTCGCTGAGGCGACATCAAGAATCGCGCTGTCTGGAACCGTTAGGAAAACGACACCGCAACGGTCAGCAACGTCTTGTACGGTGACTGCTTCGCAACCGTCGATACTCGACGCCAATCGCTCAGCGGAGGTTGTCGTCCGACTCGCCACAGAGGTTAAGTGGTGCCCGGCGTGTTGCATGGCACGGGCGAGCGTCGAACCCAATGCGCCAGCTCCCACGAATCCAATGCTGCCGGAACGCAGGTCGGCGTTCATGAGAGAACACCCGCACGGGCATAAAACAACAAAGGCCTTCGATGCTCATGCGCCGAAGGCTCCTGGCTATAGGAAAATGAGTGCGTATTTGCCGTCGCGGTCATACTGATCCCCGCGGCTCATGTTTGGGTACCGAGAACCTGTTCACCACCCGAGCACAGGTTGGCGACACATTCATGATAGACCACCGGCACACAGTGTCAACCAGGGCTGTGCCCTGGACCCATATAACCTATTGGAAAAAAGAAAAACATTCTATCTGCCAAAGAAATTGGTGCGAAACGAGAGGGGGGATGATGAGGCTAGCTGCGCCGCAGTGTTCCTTGGAGCTGCACCCAGGCCTCGATGATGACGCGGTCTCTGGGAAACGCCAGAGGTGGAAGGTCGTTCACGGGGAAGAACCGGACATCTTGCACTTCTGGCGACTTGTCATGGAGCTCGCCGCCGACCCTCTCAGCACTGAACGCTGCCAGCACGATGGGTCGACCGGGCTCGGAGTACAGTCCCACCAACCCGTTGATGGTCACTTCGATGCCTGTCTCTTCGTAGGCTTCACGTCGCGCGGCCTCTTCAACCATCTCGCCCTGTTCAACGTATCCGCCGGGGGGTGCCCACAAGCCCTTCTCAGCGCCGTAGTTACGCTGTATGAGGAGCAGGCCATCGGCGTCACCCACAAGCGTGGCTGCGACAAGCTTTGGGCTAAGGCTGACGATGTTCTTGCACGTGGGGCAGAACGGCCGCCACAGACCGTCCACTGTCTCGGTAGTCAAAGGCGTCCTGCAGGCCGGACATCGCTCGAAGTCGCTGGTCATGGAATTCCCCCTTGGTTCAGGGCCTGCGCATGCTATAATCCGCTGGCCCATTCCCTATGGGCTATGGTACACCACACCAGGAGGTTCCCCAACCAATGACAACAGCAGACCGCACCATCACGGAAGTCACAGCACGGTTCATCATAGATACGAACTATGCCGATCTGCCGGATGCCCTCCGCAAAGAGGCCCAACGTTGCATTCTGGACGGCCTCGCAGTCATGCTGGCCGGCACAACAGAGGACTGCACTAAGATCATCCATCAATACATCACCGATCTTGGTGTTTCCGGCTCGTCGAGGGTTCCCGGCACGAGCGCTTCGTATCCGGCGGAGTTCGCCGCCCTTGCCAGTGGCGTCAGCGGCCACGCCCACGACTTCGATGACACACAGATCGCTTCTGCGCCCAACCGTGTCTACGGCCTGCTGACCCATCCAACGGTTCCCGCCCTTTCGGCGGCTCTGGCTGTGGGGCAAGAGACCGGCGCGTCCGGCAAGGATCTGATGACTGCCTTCTGCATAGGCCTGGAAGTGGAGTGTAAGCTCAACGAGGCTATCAACCCGCGACACTATGAGCAGGGGTTCCACAGCACCGGCACCTTTGGTGTGTTCGCAGGCGCAGCAGTATCGGCCAAGCTCCTGGGGCTGAACCTGGATACAACACGCATGGCCCTCAGCATCGCTGCGTCAAAGAGCGCAGGCATCCGGTGCAATTTCGGCACTATGACCAAGCCCTACCACTCCGGTGCGGCGGCCCAGAACGGCGTCGTGGCGGCCCGGCTAGCGTCCATGGGTTACGAAGCTGACCCCTCCGGTCTGGACGGCCCCTGGGGCTACTTTGCAGTGGCTGGCGGCGGTGTCGATGAAGAGTATGTTCGAGGCAAGCTCGGCAACCCTTGGGCACTACTTGACCCCGGCGTGTCTGTGAAGCCTTACCCCTGCGGCTCGCTGCTGCATCCGACGATGGACGCATTGCGAGAGTTGGTCATCGAGAACGATGTTGCCCCTGAGAACATAGAGGATGTGCGACTTGGCACGGCGTCAAACGTAATCAACGCACTGCGGTATGCCGCACCGGAGAACGCGCTGCAGGCCAAGTTCAGCATCCAATTCATGCTGGGCGTGCTGGCGCTGCGACGTAAGGCGGGCATCGCTGAGTTCCGCGACGATGTTGTCAGCAGCCCGGACGTTCAGGCGATGATGCAGCGTGTGAAGCCCTACCTCGACCCGGAGATCGAGGCACAGGGGTTCGAGCGAATCCGCAGTCGTGTGGAGGTTGTACTGAAGGACGGGAGCACCCTGACGCGGGAGGCTTCTGTGTCTCGTGGCACGCCTGAGCGACCCATGACTCCCGACGAGCTTGCAGAGAAGTTCATCGACTGCGCTACCGGTGTCATCAGCCCTGAGGCTATCACCAAGACCATCGAAACGGTACGCAACGTAGAGTCGTTGGCCAGCGTCAGCGAACTCCTTGACGCGCTGGGTTAGCGAGGGTGGGGTGGGATGAAGCATACCTACTTCTCCCATTGACGTAGCCGCAGCTACTCCCTACAATGAATGTTTGTCGCATATTGCATTTGAGAGGCGTTTATCATCGTGACCAGCTACGCAATTATTCAAACAGGTGGCAAGCAATACCAGGTGAAGTCCGGCGACGTCCTTGACGTTGAGAAGCTGGAAGCAGAGGTCGGCACCCGCGTGGAACTGGCTGATGTCAGGCTTGTATCGGAAGACTCCGGGTTATCTGTAGGCACACCTACCGTTGAAGGTGCACTGGTCACGGCAGAGGTTGAGGATCAGTTCCGCGGCCCCAAGATCATCATTTTCAAGTACAAGAACAAGACGCACTACCGGAAGAAGAACGGGCATCGCCAGAGCTACACCCGGATTCGCATCCAGGACATCCTGACCGGTGGGGCGACACCTCCTCCGTTCGTGCCCAAGGCAAAGGTTGAAGCTGTAGCAGAAGCGCCGGTGGCAGAGGAACCAGTTGCTGAAGCGCCAGCGGTGGAAGCCCCAGCAAAGCCCGCACGTCGGACAAGGACTCGCGCAGCAGCGGCGACTACCACAACAGAGGCGACTACAGAGGCCGCAACTGAAGAGAAGCCGAAGCCTGCGCGTCGCACCAGAACACGTGCAGAGGCAACGACAGAGGCAGCTACCGACGAGAAGCTAGCACCAAAGCGTCGCACTCGTGCTACGGCGAAGAAAGATACAACAGAAACAACTCCGGAGGCTGAGACCCCAGCGGAAGAGTCCTCCGAAGAGACCCCCAAGTAGACCTGGATTTAGGGAGAGTAAAACATGGCTCACAAAAAAGGCGGCGGTTCCAGTCGTAACGGCAGGGATAGCCACGGCCAGCGTTTAGGCGTCAAGGTATACGGCGGCCAGCAGGTCCGGATCGGGTCAATCCTGGTACGGCAGCGCGGTACACGCATTATTGCCGGCAACAACGTGGGGCAGGGACGTGACTTCACACTGTTCGCCCTGGTTGACGGTGAGGTCAAGTATGAGTGGGCGATTAAGAACAAGAAGATGGCCAGTGTTTACCCGGTGCAGGCTTAGCCCGGCACCTTTATCCCCTGGCGGTCATCTAATAGTAGGCGAGACAAATCTGCCATCCTGAGAAAATCGATGGGTGAGCGGGACAAAGGAAAAGGGACTAGGAACGATCATGAAGGTAGAAATACATCCAGAGTGGCATCCAGAGGCGCAGGTGACCTGCATTTGCGGTAACGCCTTCACCACTGGTTCAACCAAAGCAGAGATCCGAGTAGAGATCTGCAACCGATGTCACCCGTACTTCACGGGCGAGCAGCGAATTGTGGACACTGAGGGTAGGGTGGAGCGCATACGAAGGAGATATAATCTCAAGTAAGCGCCCGGACCTGGCCCTCGGGGTGGTGCAAACCACCCCGATTTCTTTTACTCGATAATAATCTGAGAGAAGACCCAAGGGGACAAGAGATGCCGCAGCCGTTCTACTACGGTGGACAGGCCCTGATAGAGGGAGTGCTGATCCGGGGACAGCACAACGTCCGTATGGCTGTGCGTCGCCCTGACGGCGGCATCTGGACGGGCCCCCTGGCGCTCAGCCCCATCACCAACGGCCCACTGCGTCGCATACCACTGATCCGTGGCGTCATCGTCCTGGCGGAGTCCATGCTCATGGGCATCAAAGGGCTAAACCGCTCTGCGGAGATTGCCATGGCGGACCCTGAGGACGAGCCGGTCCCTGACGGTGAATCGCCGGAGATGGGCAAAGCCGAGCGCGTCACCATGGCCTTCTCCCTGGTCACTGCCCTGGTGCTGGGAGTAGGGATATTCTTCTTGCTACCGTTGCTTGGCGCACGCTCGCTTGATAGTTACATTGACTCCTCAATCGTGAGCAACATGATCGAGGGGGGTATCCGCCTCGGCCTGCTCATCGGCTACATCTGGGCCATCGGCCACATCAAGGACATCCGGCGTGTCTTCGCCTACCACGGCGCTGAGCACATGACCATCCACGCTTACGAACACGGCGTTCCGCTGGTGCCAGAGGAGATAGAGAAGTTCTCCATGGCTCACCCACGTTGCGGCACAGCCTTCCTTCTAACGGTGGTGCTGGTGTCCGTGCTGGTCTTCACCATGGTCGGTCGCCCGTCCATCATGATGGCCATCGTGTCTCGTGTGGCGCTGGTACCCGTTATCGCCGCCGTCAGCTACGAGTTCCTACGGTTCAGCGGCGCCCACAGCGAACGTCCCTGGGCACGCCTCCTGATATACCCCGGACTGCTGCTTCAACGGCTCACGACACGCTGGCCTGATCGCTCGCAGATCGAGATCGCCGTGGCAGCTATGAACACTACCCTCGTCGCAGACGGCATCATCGATTCCGACCCGCGACTCGAAGTAACCCAGGACGGCCCTCTCCGAACTGAGTCGGCAGGGGATTCTCCCGACGCCGACGCCTCCACCGATTAAGGGTGATGCTACCTACGCCCTGTGCTATACTGCACCGGGCTGTTTGGCAAGGACACCCAGAAGCGACGCAACTCATCATCCGTAACGTTTTATTGCGTCTATTGGACTGAAAAAACAGCTTAAATCAGGAGAAATCATAATGGCTTCGGAAATCACTGTCATACCTAACGGCTCAGTGACCAGCCCCCAGGGATTCACGGCGGGCGCAACCTATGCAGGCATTCGCGCCTATACGCCTGATAAAGTCGATCTTGGCATACTCTTCTCTGAACAGCCGACTACAGCTGCAGGTACCTATAGCACCAACAAGATCCTCTCGCCCTCCGTCACCGTCACCAAGGAAAGCGTTGCCGGCGGGGTGACACGTGGCGTTATCGTCAACAGCGGTTGTGCAAACTGCGCTGTAGGTGATCAGGGGTATACGGACGCGCAGGAGATGGCATCGCTGGCGGCCGGTGTACTTGGGGTGGACCCATCAACCATGGCTGCCAGCAGCACCGGAATCATCGGCGTTGAGCTGCCAATGGGCCTCATCCGCAACGCAATTGGCAACATCGAGCAGTCGCCTGATGGCGGGCACGACTTCGCCCGCTCCATCCTGACTACAGACACCGTCACCAAGGAGATAGCGGTCTCGTTCTCCGCCGGCGGCAAGAGGGTGACATTGGCCGGTTGTGCAAAGGGTTCCGGCATGATCCACCCCAACATGGCAACGATGCTGTCTTACCTGACCACAGACGCCCAGGTGGATGCAGCTTTTCTGCAGGAAACCCTTGGCGTGGTGGTGGACTCCACCTTCAACATGATCGACATCGACGGCGATTCAAGCACCAACGATACTGTGCTACTCCTGGCCAACGGCGCTTCAGGCGTTACGTTGAGCAAGGGGACGCCGGAAGGCGATACCTTTACGGCTGCACTGCTGGAAGTCTGCACCCACCTGGCGCGTGAGATGGTCAGGGACGGCGAGGGTGCGACGAAGCTCATCGAAGTGACGGTAGAGGGCGCGGAGAGCGTGTCCGATGCTCGCTTGGCTGCCCGTTCTGTTGCCAGCTCAATACTAGTGAAGACGGCCATCCACGGCAACGATCCGAACTGGGGCCGCATCATAATGGCCCTGGGGAAGAGCGGCGCGGAGATGGTTGAGAAGAACATCGGCCTCTACATCAACGATATTTGCATCATGGAGAGCGGCCTGCCCATTCCTGTTTTCCGGGAATCCCTGATCGCATCCATGCAGGGCACGGAGGTTCGCATCCTGGCAAAGTTGAACATTGGCTCGGGTGCTGCAACGGGCTGGGGCTGCAACATGAGCGAGGAGTTCGTCACCTTCAACAGCGCCTACACCACATAGCTTCATGTTGAATGTGGGAACTCCTTGAAGTGGAACAACGTCGTATTGAACAGAACACACATTGGACAGGCACATTGTGAGTGATTCAGTAACGCAACGGCCCACCGTGGTCAAGATCGGTGGCAGCACCCTGGGAAGTGGCGACACTACGTTGGAAGACGTGGTGGCTATGCAGAAACAGGGCTATGCGCCGGTCATTGTCCACGGTGGGGGCAAAGTGATAAACCAGTGGATGGAGCGTTCCGGCGCTGCGCCTAACTTTGTGCGAGGGATGCGGGTCACGGACCAGCCGACCCTGGATATCGTGGTGGCAGTCCTGACCGGGTTGGTGAACAAGCAGCTCGTCACGTCCATGCTGGCTCTTGGAGGCAAGGCGATCGGCCTTAGCGGTGTAGACGGCGGCATCCTCCAGGCAACCACCCTCGACCCGGAGCTTGGCTATGTGGGAAAAATCGTCGCGGTGAACCCTGTTCCGGTCCAGGAGATGCTGTCGACGGGGTGGATTCCCATCATCGCTCCGGTAGCTACGGGCTACATCGGAGAAGGGGTCGAATCGGAATCGCTCTACAACATCAACGGCGATGTGGCCGCAGGAGAGCTTGCGGCTGCCCTTGATGCGGAGCGCCTGATCTACCTGACGGACGTAGAAGGGGTTATGGACGCATCGAAACGCACGATACCGCGCCTGCTACCTGAGCAGGCCCGGGCGCTGATAGAGAGTAAGATTGCCGCAGGCGGCATGATTCCTAAGCTGGAAGCATGTTTGAATGCACTGCCTAAGGTGGGCTCAGCACAGATCCTGGATGGTAGGCGGGCCCATTCGTTGATGGAGTGCCTTGATGGCAAGGTGAACGGCACAAGGGTCGGATAGCACAAGGAGCGCTGGATGACTTCCAATTTTGGTGGTTTTCCCAACATAGGCCAACCCGGCCAGGCGGGGCCTCCACAAATCCCGTGGAAGCTTGTTTCCATTTGGGGCGGGGGAATCGGGTTCGTGGTAGGCATCCTGGCGCTGACGGCGTGGATCCTTAGCATCTTCACCAACTTCCTTTGGTTCGATAACCTCGGCTACGGAGACGTCTACAAGACCATCCTTATTCAGCGCATCTGGTTGTTTTTTGTCGGCGCGCTGCTCTTTGCCGCTATCGCCGGGTTCAACGTCTGGCTCACCTACAGGTACGGTAGAGGGCCACAGGTCATACCCATCCCTGAAGAAACGTTAGAGCTGCTCAGGCCTCTAACCCTGGTAGGAGCCATCTTTATCATCGTTGTAGCATCGCTTATATTCGGAGGCGTCGCGGGCAGCAGGTGGCCTACCGTCCTGGGATTCATGCACTCCACCCCCTTCAATGTGACGGATCCCCAGTTCAACAAGGACATCTCCTTTTTTGTCTTCACTCTGCCGCTTCACCACCTCGTCCAGGGCTGGCTTCTTGGGGCGATGATCGTCTCAATGCTCATGACCGTGGCGATGTATTTCATCCACTTCAGCCTGCGAGGCGCAGTCTTTTCCATGACCATCCCGGTGCGCGTCCATATCTCCGTTTTGGGTGCGCTGCTCCTCTTCCTGTTCGGATACGGATACTGGTTGAGCATCTATGACCAGGTGTTCTCCACGGGCGGTGCGGTTGTTGGAGCTACGTACGCAGACGTCAATGCAGGGATACCGGCGTTGCGCATCCTGATCGTCATTGTGGTGGCCGGCGGGTTGCTGCTGTTGGCAAACGCCTTCTGGTTCCGTGGCGTTCGACTGATGGTGGGCATCGGGGGGCTCTGGCTCGGCTCAATGATCATCCTTGTGTTCCTTGTCCCTGCGAGTGTGCAACGGTTCCAGGTGGAGCCTTCTGAGCTGGAGAAGGAACGTGAGTTCATTGCCAGAAACATCGAGGCCACCAGAGTAGCATTCGGCCTGAACCTGATTGAGGAGTCCCCGTATCAGATCAGCGATACTCCCAGAATCACAGAGGAGATTGTGGATTCTAACCTCGGGACCATCAACAACCTCCGCCTCTGGGACCATCGCCCGTTCCTGGACACATTGAACCAGATCCAGTTCATCCGCCTGTACTACGATTTCCAGGACGTTGACGTGGACAGGTACACCATAGACGGTGAGTATAAACAGCTTATGGTGAGCGCCAGAGAGCTCTCGCCAGAGAGGCTGCCGGAAGAGGCTCAGCGCTGGGTCAACCGCAAGCTGCAGTTCACCCACGGGTTCGGCGTCGTGGCTGCGCCGGTGACGGATTTCACCGACGATGGTAAGCCGGAATTTGTCCTGAAGGACGTACCACCCGTTGGGAAGATTCCCATCACCCGCCCTGAGGTCTACTACGGCGAGAACACTCGCGACTACGTGGTGGTCAACTCGTCGGTGGAGGAGTTCTCGTACCCAACGGAGACTGATATCCCCGTGTATGCTCGTTACGAAGGCCATGGCGGCGTGCCCATCAGTGGCTTCGTGCGCAAATTTGCTTATGGGTGGAAGTTCAGGGACATTAACCTGTTCATCAGCGGTGAGATCACTGAAGGCAGCCGTATCCAGTACAACCGCAACATCCAGGACAGGGTGCGTGAAGTAGCGCCTTTCCTTGTGCTGGATAGTGACCCGTACGTGGTGGTGGTAAACGGTGAGCTTCAGTGGATTCAGGACGCTTACACGGTGACTGATCTGTATCCCTACTCGACTCCCTTTAATGGCGAGTTGGGATCATTCAACTACATTCGCAACAGCGTGAAAATCGTCATGAACGCCTACCAGGGCGACCTGACCTTCTACATCATCGATCAGGACGACCCCATGGCACAGACCTACGCCAAGATGTTCCCGTCCCTTTTCCTGCCGTTTGATGATATCGACGAGCTGCACCCCGGCTTGCGTGAGCACATCCGCTATCCGGAAGGACTCTTTGAGACCCAGGCGGAACAGTATCTGCAGTACCACATGACGGACACCACGGTGTTCTTCAACAAGGAAGACCAGTGGAGCGTACCGCAGGAAACGTTCTTCGGCGCGCCCCAGACCATGCAGCCTTATTACCTGATAATGAAGCTACCCGATCAAGTCGAGCAGGAATTCGTGTTGCTGCTGCCCTTCACACCGGCAGACAGGCCCAATATGGTCTCCTGGCTGGCTGCTCGGAACGATGGTGAGCACTACGGAAAGCTTGTGAACTTTGTGTTCCCAAGGGGCAGGCAGTTGGACGGCCCGTTGCAGGTTGAGGCCCGCATCGATAACGATCCTGAGATCTCCCAGCAGTTCACTCTGTGGGGTCAGGTAGGATCCCAGGTACTTCGGGGAAACCTGCTGGTGGTGCCGATCGACAATACCATCCTCTACGTTGAGCCGGTGTTCCTCCAGGCAGATAGCCTGGCGTTCCCGCAACTCAAGCAGATTATCGTGTCAGACGCCGGCGAAGTGGTCATGCGTCCGACCCTGAAGGAAGCGCTGGACGCGTTGACCGCCTCGAAGAAGAGAGCGCCGTCGTTCGATGACCCGTTGAAACCAGGGGACGATCCTCCCACGGAGGCTGAGATATTACGAGATGCTATCGGTGACGCCACGGGCGCGATTGACGCGTTGGACGAGGCATTGCAACAGCTGAAAGAGTCACTTGAACAGTTGAACCAACTAGCAGAGGGGGAAACACGGTGAACCAGTACATAGAGACAGAGAAGCAGTTCTACATGGGCACGGTCCGCCGTCAGCCCGTGGTCATCGAACGTGGCCAGGGTACCCGAGTCTGGGACACGGACGGCAAAGAGTATCTGGACTTCACTGCCGGTTGGGCCGTGGACTGCTTGGGCCACTCCGCTCCGGTGATGGTTGAAGCCATTTCAAAGCAGGCTGCCACGTTGATTCAGACATCAAACCAGTTCTACACGCTGCCGCAACTCCAACTGGTGGAGTGGCTGGTGAAGAACAGTTGCCTGGACAAGGTCTTCCTGTGCAACAGCGGCGCAGAGGCCAACGAGGGCGCGATCAAGCTAGCCCGGAAATACGGGAGAGATAACCGTAACGGCGCTGTGGAGATCATCACCGCTATCGATTCGTTCCACGGACGCACAACGGGTGCGCTGGCCGCTACGGGCAACGCCAATTATCAGGCCAACTTCCTCCCGCTGATGACAGGCTTCGTACACGTGCCTTTCGGGGACATCGATGCCATCAAGGCTGCCACCAACGAGGGCACCTGCGCCGTGATGCTGGAGCCTGTTCAGGGCGAGGGTGGTGTTATCTCCCCGCCTGATGGCTATCTCAAGGCGGTACGACAGTGGTGCGACGAACAGGGCATCCTCCTGATCCTCGATGAGATCCAGACGGGCGTTGGTAGACTCGGCACCATGTGGGGCTATGAGCAGTTCGACATCGAGCCTGACGTTATGACCATCGCGAAGGCCATGGGTGGCGGAGTGCCTATCGGCGCATTCCTGTGCAAAGACGCGTGCGACGTGCTTCGCCCCGGCGACCACGGCAGCACTTACGGCGGCAATGCACTGACCTGTGCTGCATCCTACGCTGTCCTCAACCACGTGAAGGAAGAGGGCCTGGTAGAGCATGGCAGGCTGATGGGAGAGCGGTTGAAGGGCAAGCTGGAAGAGGTCAAAGCCCGGCATGAGACAACCATCAAGGAAGTTCGCGGTATGGGCCTCCTGCTAGCGGTGGAGTTCTATGAGCCCATATCCGGGGAGCTGGTCACGTCCTGCAACGCGGGCGGGCTACTCCTGAACCCCGTGCGCCCCACTGCTGTGCGCTTCATGCCTCCCCTGAACATCTCGGAGCCGGAAGTGGACATCGCTGTGGACCGGTTTGAGCGGTCCCTTGAGGACGCGCTTCAACGGATAGAAAAAGCTAAATAGCAGGATTCATCCTGCACCTGGGCTCCTTGACGGCCCCCCTGAGCGGGGAAACAAGCTCCCTGACGGAAAAACGGGCAGTGGCCTACAAGTACATCTGAAAACTTTGGAAGCTTCAGCAGAAGAGTAGGACAGTAAGAATGGCAAAACATAAGGTAGTACTGGCATACAGTGGCGGCCTGGACACGTCTGTCGCCATACCCTGGATCAAAGAGCGATATGACGCAGAGGTCATCACGCTTACGGCGGAGCTCGGGCAGGGTCGGGACATGGAAGAGATACGACTGAAAGCCCTCAAGACAGGCGCTGAGAAAGCCATTGTCATGGATGGCCAGGAAGAGTTCGTCGAGCGGTTCGTTTGGCCAGCCCTCCGTGCAGGGACGATCTATGAGGCACAGTACCCCCTGGCGACTGCGCTGGCTCGTCCCCTCATCGCTGAGTATATGGCGAAGGTGGCGCTGGAAGAGGGCGCAATGTACGTGGCCCACGGCTGCACCGGTAAGGGCAACGACCAGGTGCGTTTCGATGTCAGCGTTGCAGCTCTGGCGCCTCAGCTGCAGGTCATCGCTCCTGCTCGCGAATGGGGGATGAGTCGTGACCAGGAGATGGAGTACGCCGCCCAGCATGGCGTCCCTGTCCCCAACACCAAAGCCAACCCCTACTCCGTTGACGAGAACCTGTGGGGTCGCTCCGTAGAGGCGGGGATACTGGAAGACCCGTGGAACGAGCCGCCGGAAGACATCTACTTCATGACGAAGTCCGTGGCGGACGCCCCTGAGACACCGACCTATTTGGAGATCGAGTTCGTGAACGGCACGCCCGTGGCCATCAACGGCGAGACCCTAAGCGGTCTGGCGATTGTGAACCACATCAACACCATTGCAGGGGAGCATGGCGTTGGCCGCATAGACCATCTGGAAAATCGACTGGTTGGCATCAAGTCGCGTGAGATCTACGAGGCTCCTGCAGGCGTGGTGCTCCACGATGCACATCGCGCGTTGGAGACCCTGACCCTGGGCAAGGAGCAGATGCGGTTCAAGGAGCTGGTGGGTCAGCAGTATGCAGACCTGGTCTACAACGGCCTCTGGTTCTCCAGGCACCGTGAGGACTTGGACGCCTATGTGGACAGCACCCAGGAGTTCGTATCCGGAACGGTGCGGGTGAAGCTGCACAAAGGCTCATGCAACGTAGTCGGTCGCAAGTCGCCCCACGCCCTCTACGACTATGGTCTGGCTACGTATGACGAGGCGGACGTGTTCGACCATCAGGCATCGGTCGGTTTCATCAAGGTCTTTGGCCTACCGGTCCGAACGCAGGCTCGCCTCCAACCACGCCAGAAGGGCTAGCCCTTCACCCATATGGCCTGCCGGTTTTCAGTCTAGTGTGTCATTCTGGAGGAGCGATGTGCAGGCATTCATGTAGCCTAGAGATACTCAGGAGGTTTTGCAATGGCAGACAAAGCAAAGTTCATATACATCGCGGCGATGGACGTAGACGCAGACAAAGAGGATGCGTTCAACGAGATCTATGACACCGAGCACATCCCCACAATCCTCAAGGTGCCCGGGGTGGTGAGCGCGACGCGGTATGAGGTCGTCGATGGGCAGCCGAAGTACATGGCTGTCTACGAGGTGGAGACTCCTGAGCTGCCTGACAGCGACATCTTCCGTGCAGCCACCAACGAGGGTCGGTGGCCTGATGAGATCAGGCCGTACACCAGGAACCGCTATCACGCGGTGTACAAGGTCATTGAGCCGTCGAGCTAATGGCAAAGAGTAAAAACCATGATCTATGAAGCAAAAGACAACTACGGTCGCTATCTGGAAGAGTTCCAGGTGGGTGATGTCTATCGCCATTGGCCTGGGAAGACCATCACGGAGAGCGACAACAACCTCTTTTGCCTTCTGACCATGAACCACAATCCACTGCACCTCGACGCTAACGTCATGTCGGAGCACCAGCATGGCCGCATTCTGGTTGCTGGTCCGTTTGTGCTGAGCCTGGCAGTGGGAATGAGCGTGTCGGACACATCCGGCCGGGCGATCGCCAACCTTGAGTACGAAAAAGTGGTGCATGATGCACCGGTCTTCGCTGACGATACTATCTACGCTGAGAGCGAAGTGTTGGAAGTCCGGGATTCCGCGTCGAAGCCTGACCGTGGCATCGTGGCCATCGAGACTCGCGTCCACAACCAGCGTAACGAGCGCGTGCTGACGTACCGTCGTCGCTTCCTCGCCCCGAAGAAAGGTGCGTAATGGCTGAAGAGTACACACCCCTCGGATACACGGCTTCAATCCACTATGACCGACGCCTCTACAAGGAGGATATCGCTGGGTCTATTGCCCATGCCCGCATGTTGGGCCGGCAGGAGATCATCACGCGAAACGAGGCTGCGAAAATCACCGATGGCCTTGCAATCGTACGTGAGGAAATTGAAGCCGATACCTTCCCCTGGAAGCAGGAGCTTGAAGACCTGCACATGAACATAGAATCGCGACTGCATGAGCTTATCGGCGAGACAGCTGGGAAGCTGCATACAGCCCGGTCTCGGAACGACCAGATAGCCACGGATATGAGGCTCTACGTCAGAGGTGTAGCAGCAGAGACCATAGAGCAAGCCCGGAGCTTGCAGGGTGCCCTTGTTTCTCAGGCCAAGCAGCACGTGGAGACGGCTATGCCCGGCTACACCCACGTGCAGCGCGCTCAGCCTGTTGTGTTAGCTCACCACCTGCTGGCCTACGTTCAGATGCTTGACCGCGATGTGGAGCGCTTCACCCAGACCATCGCCAGGGCGAACGTCCTCCCGCTTGGCAGCGGCGCGTTGGCAGGCTCGCCGTACCCGCTGGACCGCGAGTCCGTGGCTGCGGAACTCGGCTTCGACGGCGTCACGGAGAACAGCATGGACGCCGTCTCAGACCGCGACTTCGTGCTGGACTACCTCTCTGCCGCCGCCACCTGCATGGCCCACCTATCGCGGCTGGGCGAAGAGTTCGTAATGTGGTCGTCGGAGGAGTTCGCATTTCTACGCCTCGCGGAAGTCGATACCACCGGCAGCAGCATCATGCCGCAGAAGCGCAACCCTGACCTGGCAGAGCTGGCGCGGGGTCGTACCGGCCGCGTGTACGGCCACCTGATGGCCATGCTGACGGTCATCAAGGGCCTTCCCCTCACCTACAACCGTGACCTCCAGGAAGACAAGGAAGCGCTCTTCGATACGGTGGATACACTGCTGCCAACGCTGGCTGCGTTCACGCGCATGGTCACTGGAGCATCGTTCAACGTCGAGCGCATGGCCCAGGCTGCCGACGGTGGTGGCTACAGTCTGGCGACAGAGCTGGCCGACTACCTGGCTCGCAAAGGTGTGCCCTTCCGGCAGGCCCACGGTATCGTCGCAGAATTGACGCACTATGCTTCCAGCGAGGACAGGCGTTTCGATGCGATGACGCTGGAGGAGTACCGCCGTTTCTCCCCCAAGTTTGATAAAGACATCCTGGGCATCACGGTGGCTTCTGCGCTGGCGGCCCGCGATGTCCCCGGCGGCACAGCGCCATCTCAGGTGGCAGCGGCCTTGAAACGCGCTAAGGAACGGCTGGGCCTCTGAACCTGGCTGAACGACACTGCCTTCCTACTCCTGGTTCTCGCGGGATCACTATTGAGGTATGCCCCGATTGGCTAGCGAAGACATAGATCGAAAGTCTCCACAACGACTGTTTTACGGGTGGTGGGTGGTTGCCGGTGCGCTCATGCTGCAGATGCTGCAAGGCGCATTGTTGTTCCAGGCCTTTGGCGCATACTTTGTTCAACTCCAGGCGGAGTTCGGCTGGAGCCGGGCATCGCTCTCTTGGTCATTCTCTCTTCTGCGCGTAGAGAGTGGCCTGCTGGGACCTCTGCAGGGATGGATGATTGAACGGTTCGGGCCTCGCATGGTCCTGGCCGTGGGCCTTGTCATCTTCGCCCTGGGCTTCATGTACCTCAGCACCATCGATTCGCTGTTCACCTTCTACCTGGCCTTTGTCGTCATCGCCATCGGATCAAGCCTGGGGGGGTTCCTCACCCTTTTCGTCACTGTTGCCAACTGGTTTGAGAAAAACCGAGCCACCGCGTTAGGCATTGCTGCAACAGGCGTGAGTATAGGCGGCATGATTGTTCCTCTTGTTGCCTACGCGCTGACTACTTACGGCTGGCGGTCAACGGCATTCGCCTCCGGGTGGATCATCCTTGGCGTTGGTCTTCCTCTCGTCCCCCTCATGCGTTCAACTCCGGAGCGCTACGGCATGCTACCTGACGGGGCACCGAGGCCGGATACGGTTGATGGCAAGCAAACCGTATCCGCTAGCGATGGTGATTTCACCGCCAAAGAGGCCATGAAGACGTCGGCCTTCTGGCTCATCTCCTTTGGACATGGCAGCGCTCTCTTGGTTGTGGGTGCGCTGATGGTTCATCTCATCCCGCACCTTGTAGACCGCATGGACATGTCCTTGGGGTCGGCAGCGCTAGTGGTGACCGTCATGACTACCACGTCCATCTTTGGGCAGGTGGGCGGCGGGTTTCTGGGCGATCGAATGGACAAACGCCTTATTTCCGCAGCCTGTATGTTGGCTCACACCGTTGCACTCATCGGAATCGCTTACGCGTCTTCCCTATTACTGATCTATGTATTTGCGGTAATCCACGGCCTAGCCTGGGGTACCCGAGGGCCACTGATGGGAGCGATCCGTGCCGACTACTTTGGAAGAAAGTCATTACCCACGATCATGGGGTTCTCTTCGTTGATCATCACGGTGGGCAACGTGGTGGGGCCTGTGTTCGCGGGCTTCATGGCGGATTGGCAGGGTGACTACCAGATGGGGTTTGTGATCCTAGCTGTACTCACGGGGTTGGGGACGGTCTTCTTCCTGGCCGCGAAAAAGCCTGCACCGCCGCCCCGTGTCATAGCCCAGCGCCCTACCGTCGACGAGGGATAGCCGAGGGAAATAAAAGAGTCCCGTCCTGACTAATCAGGCGGGACTCTTTTCTGTGGTTCTGGAGTTAGGTGGGTGTGCCGGAGAGGTTGCCTGCCTCTATGTAGGCTTCTCCCAAGCTGCTGAAGGTTGTGGTCGCACCGCCAAAGTCCACTTCGTACTTCGGCTGGGCCTGCCCGGAACTGATGACCTCAAACAACAAGGCTTTGCCCTTTGGGCCCTCAATGGTGTGCAACTGTGTCCTTGAACTATCCTTTGTCGTCATACGTGCCTCCCTTATCTTCTTGCGAGTTGGATTAGGATATACAACTTGCTTCCACTGTTCAATAGTTGTCCTTCGACCAGAGCAGCGGAGACGCAACGCCTGAAGGAATCTCCGTGCGTCACCAAGAGAATACTCCATCGGAAGGTTGAGTTTGACAGGGCCAAAAGACCCTAAAACGGGGCCATACGTCCCAATACCAGTGTTGGCAAAGCTGGTATCTGCAGATACTATACGTCCGCAGAATAGAGCAGGGTGTGTCACACCCTAACACTTAAGGAGGATTTGTCATGGATGAAGACGCTAAGAAAACAGCTCTACGGATGATCCCTTACGGCATGTATGTGCTCACAACCAAGAGCAATGACGGCGAGGTGGTGGACGGCCGGTATCCGACGAGAGGATAAGGCCATCGTCATGGGTGACCACAACCTCTTCTACGGCGGCTAATCCCGATTCATCGGGATACCCACGCTCTCAGAAGGTTACCCCACTAAATAGACACATAAAAAGGGCCTCTCATTTGAGAGGCCCTTTTTAGTTCAGCGAATCTGGGGTTTGCTATGCCTTGGCGGGAGTCAGCTCCCCAAGGATCTGCCCTGCATTGGTGTGGGACATGACCTCAAGCTCTCTCTCCGTGAACCCGTTGTCCAGCAGGTTGGTCATGAACATGCCCATGCCCTCCTCAACCCACGGGGCAGTGCTCTGACCCAGGTCTGTGGACAGGATGGTGGATGCAGGTCCTATGGTGCGAATGTTCTCGTACACCGTTGACCACTCCACCTTTCCAGTGAAGGGCTGGGTGAAACATCGCTCGAACATCACATCGTATTTGGCGAGTTCCTTCTGCTGGTCGATGGTCAGGAACGTCGCGGGAAACTCCGGGTGAGTGATGACAACACGGTTGACCTTTGCTTCTCTAGCAGCCTGCACTACCGGAATCATCTCCTCAGGGGCGATGTGGCCAGTAGCCAGAATCATGTCGTAATCAGCAATGACTTCCATGCACTGTCGCGCCGATTCCGTGACCTTGCCATCGACGACGACTTTCACCGGGCCGCCGGAAATGCCCTTTTCCAACATGGCTTTGGCGATGGTCATCCAGTAGGGCTGAGGCACTCCTGGTACCGGCTCACCAGCTATGTTTTTGGCCTCGTTCTCAGCATCTACGGTGGGGAACCAGACGACCTTGGTGCCCAGACGCCCTGCAACGTCCACAGCCTGAGGGTTCAGCCCACCCATGGAGTTGTTTAAGCAGAGGCCACCAAAGGCCTTGAGCGCAGGGAACATCTCGTTGATCAGGTTGGCACGGTCCGCTGTGCAGATGTAGTGCGACTTCAGCACTACTCCCGCCATACCGGCTTCTATGGCGTGCTCAGCCAGTACGATGTCGTTGAACTTCCTGGGTAGCACGTCCGGCGCACTGTGGATGTGCATATCGTAGGCGCCGCGGATCAGCTCTTTCACCATTGCTTGGTCAGCCATTGAGTTCGCCTCCTACCGAGTAACAGTTTATTGTTCGATACAATGTCACAGGGATGGTAGCTATTGGCTGATGGGGCTGTCAACCGCAACTAACCCCATCGCTAGAAGCCCACTACGCTGATAGCTTCAATGTCGGCTTGATGATGGTGGCCAGCTCATCCATGAAGTTCTGAGCGGTGCCGGATAGTGGCTTCCCCTTCAGCGTCACCACACCCACCTGTTCAGGGATCAGAAGGTTGGTTAAGGGATAGATGTCCAGCTCCGCCGCATCGCCTGCGGACAGTGTGATATCCGGCAACACAGAGATTCCCGTCCCACCGGCCACATACTGCTTGATTGCTTCGATGCTATCTGTCTCCACCACTAGGTCGTAGCGGAGACCACGCTTCTCAAAGGCATCGTCCAGCAGACGTCGCGTTCGTGAGAGGGTACTCAACATGACCATTGGCCATCGCGCCAACCCGCTGAACGTGGGGTCACCCTGTTGACCCACCGGGTGACCCTTTGGTGCGATGAGCACTCGTTCAAGGGTGAAAAGTGGGGAGAAGTTGTACCCGATGGGAACGTCACCCGTGGGCAGTATACCCAGGTCAGCGTCACCCTCGGCCACCATGCGCAGGATGTCCGTCTCCCCACGAGACCAGAGCCTGAGCAGGTTCTTGGGGTACTTCTGCCGGAAGGTAGTTACTGGTTCGTGAAGCACCTGGGCGATCAACTGGGAGGGCGCAGCAATCGTCACCGGTCTGATGTGTTCCAGGTCATAGGTGAAAGATTCCAACGCGCCGATGCCTTCCACCAGTGGACTGGCCATCTCCAATAACGCGCTGCCTGCTGTGGTTAGTTTTATCGGCCTTCTGCCACGAAAAAGGAGCTGAACGCCAAGTTCCTCTTCCAGCTTCTTCAGGTGCTTTGTGGCCGCTGGCTGGCCAAGGTTGAGGGAGCGGGCTGCGGCAGAAATGCTGCCCAGCTTCGCAACGATGCAAAACGTCCGTAATTCTCGAAACTCCATGGCGCCTTCTCCCCTGATCGGCATTCCTTATAGGAATATATCCTATGACATAGTATGCCTTGAGACAAGAGGCCTATTCTGTACCGTTTCCGTATTCTGAACAGTGGCCGTTAGCGGTTGACGTGGTGCTCACTACGACGCAGTATTTCTGGTGAGCCACACTTGAATAATGGGTCGACCCGGAGAGGAGCATGGCTGAGTTTTTTGGTGACCTTGAACGATTGGCTGCTGATCTGTACCCATACAGATGGCTTTTGGTGCGGGGACTATCGTGGCAATCGCAGGTGTTATTGCGTACGCATACTCCCAATGCTGGCACTTCGTTCTTTGGCACCACCGCAAACCGGTAGCCATCATCGGTGTTCCGGCCTTGTTGATGGTCGGGTTCATCGGCTATGACCTGGGGTCTCCACTATTTACCAACAAGACTGTCAATGAGGAGTTTCCTTTTGCCTTCACCACAACAGCCCCGGCAGACATGAGTCGGCAACAGGTAGAGGATGTCATGGCAGGTATCGCTATGGTGGATCAAACCATCCAAGAGGTGATGCCAAAATCAATGGCTGCCCCGGAGGTGACCGGAGCGCCCCTCGTCCCAGAGCTCTCTTCGTCCCAACAACCCCTCACGGTTGCCTCTCCTGCGACAAATGAGACCACTGTTGCCACAGCCAATACCACTTACCACCGATACTCCTCCACCCGCTGCTATCGCGACGCCTGCGCCAGTTCCAAGCCCGACATTGGCAACGACTCTTCAACCCGCTCCTGTACAACCCGAATCCGGGACTGTGAAACTCAAAGCCGGAAGCTTCCGTGACCAGGACAGCTTCCACAAAGAAAGTGGGCAGGAGACCATCTATCGGGGTCCTGATGGCTCTCACTTGCTGAGGATAGAGGACTTCAAGGTCACCAATGGACCCGACCTGCACATCTTCCTCTCGCCGCACCCAAATCCCACTAATCTGGATGAGCTATACACCTTTGGAGCTGTCGATCTAGGTAAGCTGAAGGGCAACATAGGAAACCAGAACTACCCTATCCCAGAGGATGTGGACGTGAGCATCCAAATGACCGCCGTGATCTACTGCGTGCCGTTTCACGTGTTTTTCAGCATTGCGTCACTGGATGATGTGGGATAGACGAAAAACGGTCTCTAGACATTCTGCTCAGCGTTGGCCTTGTGCGCCCTCTGTGATACCCTCCGCCAAACTTCGCGCGTTCCACAACGTGACAGGGGCGCGGAAAGAGGTGCGAGATGGCTGATCGAGTAACTACCAGGTTCCAGAAACTCCTCAAAGACCCAGAATTGCTGGTGATGCCCGGCGGGTTCAGCCCGTTGATGGCACGCATGGCGGAGTCCATTGGGTTCCGGTCGTTCCATATGGCTGGCTCCCAGATATCTGCCTACGTGTACGGGTACTCGGATGTCGGGCTGCTGACTCGCGACGAGATGGCCCGCAACGCCCATAACATCGCCTCGGCATGCGATATCCCGATCTTCGCCGACGCCGACACCGGCTACGGCAACGCGCTCAACGTGTACCACACGGTCCAAGAGTACATCTGGGCCGGTGCAGCGGGTTTGCACATAGAGGATCAGGAATCGCCCAAAACCTCCGGCACCGGCGAGGGGAAGCGATGCATCTCCATGGCTGAGGCCGTTGGCAAATACAAAGCGGCGGTGGAAGCCAAGAACGAGATGGACCCGGACTTCGTTATCTGCGCCCGATGTGACCTCATAGGCGCGGAAGGCGGCAGCTTTGAAGCAGCGGTTGAGCGGTGTATTGCCTACGCCGAGGACGCCAAGGTTGACGCCGTCTGGATCAACAACATCAAGAACGTTGACGATATCGCTGAGGCATGTCGCCAGATACCTGCGCCAGTCATCCCTCTGTACAGTGGCTCAGCTCCCCAGCCCTCCCTGGAGCAGTTGCATCAGGCGGGTGCTGCAGTGGGGATCTTCCCATCGTTGACCTCCGCTCCAGGCCTCCAGCCTACCTGGGATATGTTGCACGACTTCAAGGAGCGAGGCGTCGAAGCGTTGTTGGAGCGTCGTGCGACAGACCGGGCAAGCAAGTGGGGCCCTGTTCGCTCCGATGATTTCACTTACGTTTCTCATGAGACGGCAAAGGCGATAGAAGAAGCTTTTATCCCCAAGCAATAACGTAGCTTTAGATGAACCGTGAACGGAGGCGTCATGGCTGAGAAGATTACCACTAGGTTCCGCAGGCTGATCAAGGACCCTAAGCTGCTGTTGATACCCGGCGGCTTCAGCCCCCTGGGTGCGAGGATGTCGGAGGAGGTGGGATTTGAAGCCTTTTTCCTTGCGGGTTCCCAGTCCTCGGCTTTCCTCTACGGCTTGCCGGACATCGGTCTCATGGGCAGGAAAGAGATGGCTGAGGCTACGCAGAACATCACCGCAGTCTCGGATATCGCTGTCTTTGTCGATTGCGATACGGGCTATGGCAATTCGGTCAACGCCTACCACGCCGTCCAGGGCTACGTGCGAGCGGGCGCTGCAGGCCTCCACATCGAGGATCAGGAGTTCCCCAAGCTCTCCGGCACCGGGGCGGGTCGAAGGTGCATCTCGGTGGAGGAAGCTGTAGGCAAGTACAAGGCGGCGGTTGCCGCAAGGGACGCGATAGACCCGGACTTCGTCATCTGCGCCCGCTGTGACCTCATCGGCGCGGACGGAGGCAGCTTTGATGCAGCTGTGGAACGATGCATCGCCTATGTGGAAGAGGCCAAGGTGGACCTCATCTGGCTCAACAACGTCCAGGAGAAGGGGCAGATCGAAGAGGCGGCCAAACGCATTCCCGGCGCGGTCATGCCCACTTTTGGCGGCGCGCCACCGGCACCATCGCTCGAGGAACTGGAAGCATGGGGCATCGCTGCTGCGATCTTCCCGGCAATGACCACGTCTGTTGGCCTTCAAGCCACGTGGGAGTTCCTGAATGATTTCAAGAAGCGTGGCGAGGCAGCGGCTGATGAACGACGTGAACAGACTAGGGCGAGCAAGTGGGGCGCAGTGCGCTTCAGCGCGTTCTCAACGCCCAACGCGGACATGGTGAAGGAGATTGAGGACAAGTACCTGCCGGAGGAGTCTCAGCGCGACTATGAGAATACCTTCGGTCATTTCGCTCCGCCATCGTAGGGACGCATTGCGTCTCCTGCTACGAGTGGCATTGATCCGGTGCTATAATGTGGATACTCCGGCGGAAGCTACTCTGCTTCCTGCAAGCGAACCCGAACATCACATGAGGTCTATCTACATGAATCGTTTGCCCAAAGCGTTACACCCTGGTCGTTTCATGATTGGCGTTGCCCTGCTGGTTACCATGCTAGCTCTGGCTGCATGCTCCTCAGACGATCCACCTGTCCCGTTGGGCGCCAACGATGTGGAGTTCTCTGCAACAGACGGCACGGTGCTTCGGGGGAGGCACTACGGCAGTGGTGATCTGACGGTGGTTCTGGCGCACATGTTGCTGTCTGACCAGGAGAGTTGGAACGAGTTTGCAGGCACTTTGAACGTAAATGGGTACGCTGCTTTCAGCTTCAACTTTCGGGGTTTCAGACCGTCTGAGGGCGACAAAGACATTGAACTGATTGATAGAGATTTAGAGGGGGCTCTTGAGTATTTGGAGGGTCAGGGAGTAGAGAAGTTCGTCATTATCGGTGCCGACATGGGTGGCACGGCAGCGATCAAGGTCTCTGCTCATAAGGAACTGTTGGGCCTCGTAGCAATCTCAGCGCCGCTGGAGATACAGGGCCTCTTTGCCGAAGAGGATGTAGCGCAGGTGACTGCCGCAAAACTCTTCTTGGTGGCAGAGGATGATGGAAGTGCTCAGCGTTCATCTGGGGCCCTGTTCGATGCCGCTAGTTCCCCCAGGCTGCTTGAGGTGTTCAATGGCAGCGAACATGGGACTGACCTCCTCTACGGACAGCATGCGGAGGGAATCCAGGATCGGATCTTTGAGTTTCTAGAGACCTTTACTCAATGAGTGGCCCAAACATTGCCATCATTGACTACGGTGCTGGGAACCTGCGCAGTGTAACCAAGGCGTTGGAGTCGCTTGGTGCCAAACCCCTGGTGACCTCAGACCCCAAGGAGTTGGAAGCTGCGGATGCTCTGATCCTGCCGGGCCAGGGTGCGTGCGATTCTGCCATGGTGGCGCTGGAGGCCCATGAGCTTACCGGCTATGTGCAGAAGACAATCGCCAGTGGGAAGCCCTTTTTCGGCGTCTGCTTGGGACTTCAACTGCTCTTTGATTCCACAGAGGAAGGCAACGCTGATTGTCTGGGCATCATCCACGGACGTGTAAGGCGCTTCCCTGAAGGTCTCAAGGTACCTCACATGGGGTGGAACACGGTAGAGCTGCAGAATCCGGAGCATCCGGTATTTGCTGAGATACCCCAGGGTAGCCACTTTTACTTTGTTCACAGCTTTTATGCAGACCCGGATTCCTCTGATGTTGTAGCTGCCACCACGGAATATGGTCTGAATTTCTGCAGTGCGATAGCGCAGGGAAACCTGGTTGCTACCCAGTTTCACCCGGAAAAAAGCGGCCCAACGGGGCTCCGGCTTTACGCGAACTTCTTGCGCATGGTGGGGTCTTTGGCGTAACCTCTGCTTCACGCGATAATAAGGCAATATTGGAGGTCGGTTATGGGTAAGTTCAAAAAAGGCGATCAGATCCAGGTTCCCAGCACTATCCGAGGCATCCTTCCCGAGATCATTGGGAAAAAGGGTAGCATCATCACTGAAGTCCCTGAGCGCACGATGCCCTCAACGTACGGCGAAGGCGATGCCGTCTATCTCATCCGATTTAACGATGTCAAGGACACCCAGTTTGTAGAAGAGCACAACCTGCAGTCTGCATAGGCTCTCTGGAAGAATAGGCGATCCACGGGCATCATCTTGTTGATGTCCGTGGTGCTTGTTTCCTCAATTTCACCGGAATGAAAGTGTGATATCTCATGGCCTCTGTATGGAGGTAATTCCAGCAATAGACCTAAGGGGAGGCCGGTGCGTCCGGCTTTATCAAGGCGATTTTGATTGTGAAGAAGTCTTTGGCGATGACCCCGTGGCCATGGCATTGCGATGGCAGTCTGAAGGCGCTACCCGGCTTCATGTTGTGGATCTGGACGGGGCCGCTTCCGGTTCACCTGAGAACGTAGACGCTATTCGAGCTATTGCCGACAGCGTAGGAATATCCATGGAGGTGGGAGGCGGCATCAGGGACATGGACAAAGCCGTTCTCCTATCTGATGCCGGCGCTAATAGGTTGGTGCTGGGCACCTCCGCCGTAGAGGACCCGGACCTGGTCACCCAGATGCTTGAACGCTTCGGCGCAGACTCTGTGGTCGTCTCCGTAGACGCTAAGGACGGATGGGCCGCTCTCAGAGGTTGGAAACAGCCGTCGCAGATGCGCGCGTTGGAACTCATGGAGCGTATGGTGGCATTGGGCATCAGTCGCCTGGAGTACACGGACATCAGCCGCGATGGCACCATGACAGAACCGAACTTTGAAGCCGTCACAGAGGCGCTGAACCACGTGAAGGTCCCTATCATCGCCGCGGGGGGTATTGCTTCCGCACGACACCTCGAGCGATTGGCTGACCTGGGCGTTGAAGGTGCCATCGTGGGTAAGGCTCTGTACACCGGAGCGATAAGCTTGCCGGAAGTCCTGGCAACCTTTGGGAGCACGTCCTAGAACCACTGAGGCGAACTTCCTTGCACCACGGCCTTGGGGGAACAGGCTCCCTGGGGTATATACTAGAGATTGGGCTCACGCCCTCCACTGAAATCAACCGTTTCCATCGAAAGGACACTCATGAGCCAGAAGACTGACCAACAAGTACCATCCCAAATACTGGCTGAATCCCTGGAGCCACTTCGCATCCTGGCGCAGCTTCCACTTCGTCCATACCAGACCCTTGGTGACTTCAAATGCGGGAATGGCGCATTGACCATCGCGCTGGCCAAGTACGTGTTTGATGGCAAGGTGTATGCCACAGACGAGTCTGCCAGTTTGCGCGAGGAGCTTGAGAAGAACCTTGCGGCCACCCATCTTTCCAATACTATCGTGTATGACCAGAAGGAAGAGGACTCAACGGTAGACCCGGAATCGTTGGACGGCGCGCTGGTTGCTTTGGCCCTCTCAACTTCCAAGAACAGCAAATCGGCATTTATGAAGCGAGTTGCTAAGTTTATGAAGCGGGGCGCCTGGGTGGCGATCGTCGAATGGACCAAGATCGAATCTCCCGATGGCCCCTCGATCGACAAGCGCCTCGACGAAGCAGAGATAACCGAGATTGGTCAGCAGGCGGGATTCCGGTTTGCTGAAAAGCGGAACCTCTCAAGCGACTATCACCTGGTAATCCTGCGTAAATAGCTGGCGCGCCTGACGCTCCATCGCGTGGAAGCCCGACTGCCGAGTTGAACGGATAATGCTGACCAAACGTATCATTCCCTGTTTAGACGTGGATGCTGGCCGCGTGGTGAAAGGCGTTTCCTTTGTTGACCTGAAGGACGCCGGAGACCCGGCCGAGCTGGCATCCTTCTATGACCATGAGGGCGCAGACGAATTGGTGTTCCTGGACATCACTGCCAGTTCCGACAAACGCGGCATCATGGAAGAGGTCGTCAAAAAGGTCTCAGAAAACCTCTTCATCCCCCTGACCGTCGGCGGCGGGCTCAGCTCCATCGATGATATCCACAGGATGCTGGACGCCGGGACAGACAAAGTCTCCTTGAACACCGCTGCCGTGCATGATTGGTCTCTGGTGGCGGCTGCTTCCAACCGCTTCGGCGCGCAGTGCATCGTGGTGGCTGTGGACGCCCGCAGTGTGCCAGAGAACGCGCCCATTGCCAACACCGGCGGCACCTTCACCCTTGACCCGGAATCGCGATGGGAGGTCTACACCCACGGGGGTCGTAAGGCCACGGGGATCGACGCCGTTAAGTGGTGCCGACACATGGCCGGCGTTGGAGCTGGTGAGATTCTCCTGACCAGCATGGACGCCGATGGGCACAAGTACGGATATGACCTTGAGTTGACGAGCGCAGTCTCTGAGGCGGTGTCCATCCCGGTCATTGCCAGCGGTGGCGCGGGTAGCCCTGAGCATCTACTGCACGTGCTAGAAGAGGGTAAGGCGGATGCGGCACTTGCTGCCAGTATCTTCCACTTCGGGACGTATAGCATCGCTGAAGTGAAGGATTATCTGGCTGATCACGGCGTGCCCATACGGCCTATTCAAGAGAGCTAGCGGGCATGTCGTTGCTGCGAGGGGACTAAAGGGCATATTGCCCCCGGTTTATCACCACAGGCCAGTCTCAGGCACAATTCGCTGCGGCGAGGAGACTAAAGCCCGTATTGCCTCCGGCGGAGACTGAAGGCCTTTGGCCCGCAGGCCAGTCTCAGACACACGCGCTACAATAGACAGAGACCGCTAACCACACAAGGAGCCACTGTGCCTACCAAGATGGTCGTCTTTGACGTATTCGATACGCTTTTCGCCAACACCCACGACTACTGGCGTGAAAGCTTTATACGAGTGTGCGCCGATCAGAAGCTCCTGGTGGAGCCGTACATCCTGTGGGACGTTTGGCTTCCCAAAGAGCGAGAGTTCCGTGTACGCCGCCTCGACGTAGACACGATGACACCAAGCCCTTTTGAGAGCTACACCGATGTGTGGACGGACTGCTTCCGACGCGCCTTCGACGAGTTGGGGCTCCAGGGCGATGCTGACGCTGCCACGGAGCTATGCCTCGCCGACTTCGCCGACAGACCGCCGTTCCCGGAGACGCTGGAGGTCATCGCTCAACTTAAGGGGCAGTGGCGCATGGCCATTCTCTCGAACGCCGACGATTCGTTCCTGTACCCACTGCTGGAAAAGCACGGCATTTCGGACGCTTTCGAGGCCATCGTGTCGTCGGAAGCGGCGGGGGGCTACAAGCCACACTCGTCGATCTTCGATGTGCTGTTCAAGCGGTTGGACCTGACGCCCGGTGAAACTCTTATGGTGGGTGACACGTTGCATGAAGATGTATGGGGTAGTCATCTGTCAGGAATGCCATCGGCATGGATCAACCGTCACGATGTGCCCATGAACGGTCGCGTGGCGCCTACCTACGAATTGCATAGCTTGAAAGACCTTGTTACGGTTCTCAATGAGGCGAACGGCGCTTCCCAGGGAAAGTGAGGGAGTCATGACTCAAGAGCTGAAGCTCAACGAAAACGGACTGATACCGGCCATAGCGCAGCACCATGAGACGGGCCAGGTGTTGATGATGGCCTATGTCTCTCCAGACTCCTTGCGGCACACTATTGAGAGCAACGACGTCTGGTTCTACAGTCGGAGTCGGCAGGCGCTGTGGCACAAGGGCGAAGAGTCCGGCAACTACCTTCACGTGAAGTCAGCATGGGTGGACTGTGATGGCGACACGCTGCTGTTTAAAGTTGATCCCGTAGGCCCCGCTTGCCACACGGGCGAGATGTCGTGCTTCTTCACGGAGCTTGAAGGGTCGCAGACCTATGCCGATGCAGATCCCGGAGTGGGTGTGCTGGAAGAGTTGTTCGCTGTCATCAAAGACCGACAGACGAACCCCACGGATGAGAGCTACACGGCAAAGCTGTTGGCGTCGGGCGTGGGCAAGGTGGCGCAGAAGGTGGTAGAGGAGGCGGGCGAGGTTGCTATCGCCGCCGCTCAGGGTAAGACGGATGAACTTCCCGGTGAGGTTGCTGACCTCCTGTATCACACCCTTACCCTTCTGGCTGCGACAAACACATCGCCGAAAGAGGTCTGGGAAGTTCTGGCCAAGCGTCGGCAGGGTATCGGCCTCCACTGACCAGGGCGAAGCCCTGGTCCCATATGACCTGGCGGTGACCCTTAGGTTCTTTTGTTTCCGGATGGTCTACCCTCCTGAGCTCTCGATGGGTGAGCTACACAAAATCTAAGCAAAATGCTAATTCCGAAGGACAAATGACACCTCTAACCATGAAGTCCTATGTAGAGATAAGAGTCCCCGCCACTACGGCGAATCTGGGGCCTGGCTTCGATTGCCTCGGCATGGCCCTGGACATCTGGAACACTGTGCGTCTGGAGACAGGCGGTACCGGCATCAATATCACCGGCGAGGGCGCGAACCTGCTGAGTCGCGGCGACGACAACCTGGTGTATACATCCGCCGCTGCTCTATTCCAGGAGATCGGCGAAGCTATGCCGCCCCTGGTGTTCACCTGCGACAATGCAGTGCCTCTAGGGCGAGGCCTGGGTAGCAGCTCCACCGCCGTTGTGGGAGGCTTGGTGGCTGCTAATGCTCTACGCGGCGAACCGCTTAGCCAGGACGAACTTCTGACCCTTGCTGTACGCATTGAAGGCCACCCCGACAACGTCACACCAGCGCTTCTCGGAGGTTGCCAAATCGTGGTACAGGACGAATCGAAGCTGATCACTTCGACCATTCCCCTGGCGAAGGAGCTGTGGGCCATCCTGTACATCCCATCACAGCAGATGCCCACCCACCAGGCCAGAGGGTTGCTTGGACCGCAGGTCAGTCGCGCCGATGCCGTGTTCAACATGGGCCGGACTGCCTTGTTGGTGAACGCCCTGACATCGGGCGATCTAGCACTGCTGAAGACCGCAACCCAGGATCGACTCCATCAGCCAGCGCGGGGTGTGCTGTTCCCGGCGATGCGCCTCATCATCCGAGCGGCGCTCGAAGCTGGTGCGTCCGGGGCGTTCCTCTCCGGTGCAGGCTCCACCATTCTGGCGTTGACCCCCGACCGCGAGATGACCGTTGGCTACGAGATGGCCGACATGGCAGACAAGGCTGGCGTCCCCGGCGATGTGAAGATCACCAAGGTCAGTCAGCAGGGTGCTCATGTCGTGAGTGTGGGGTAGCATGTCACTCTGGGGTAGTTCAACGAGGAAGGTGCATCATGAACGGTATCCATGACATGGGCGGCATGCACGGGTTCGGCAAGGTGCATCATGAGGATGATGAGCCTGTGTTCCATGAGACGTGGGAAGGTAGGGTCATGGGCATCCGGCGCTCGTTGGTAAAACACGATATTTATAAACCGTATAATTTCCGCTTCTCCGTGGAGAGCCTGAGCCCGCCGGAGTACTTGAGTGCAAGCTATTATGAACGCCACTTAAAGGCGACAGAGAACGCTGCGATAACCAAGGGGCTCATCACCAGAGAAGAGATGGACGAGAGGATGGAGTACTTCCGCCGAAACCCGGATGCCCTTCCAGCCCGTCGAGAAGACCCGAAGGAATCAGAGCAGATCCAGCAGATCACGTTCATGTTGCAGCCACTTAATCGCGACACCGGCGGAAATCCCGCCTTTCATTTCGGCGATATGGTCCGTGCCAGGAACATCAACCCGCTAGGACACACCAGGTTGCCTCGCTACATCAGAGGAAAGACAGGCACGGTGGTCAAGTACTACGGCAACCATGATTTCCCAGATATAGACATGGATGGGAAGACGAGCCCACCGCAGCCCATCTACAGCGTACAGTTTGACGCAGCGGAACTCTGGGGTACCTCTGCGGAGGAGAACCAACTCCTCTTCATCGATATGTGGGAAGGGTACATAGAACCGGCATAGGCGGCGCCAAGCACAGGGAGGATGGACATGAGCACTGAAGAGCATCACCACCACGACGAGTCCTACGCGGAGCTACGCACCAAAGCCCTGGAATCGTTGCTTGTTGAAAAGGGGCTAATCGCCACCAACGCCATAGACGATGTGGTGAGGACGTATGAGCAGGACATCGGGCCGATGAACGGCGCAAAGGTCGTTGCCAAGGCCTGGACGGACCAGGAGTACAAGAAGCGGCTGCTTGAAGAGGGAACCAGCGCCATCGCCGAGGTGGGGTTCACAGGCGCTCAAGGGGCTCAGATCGTGGTGCTGGAGAACACGGATGACATCCACAACATGGTCGTCTGCACGCTGTGTTCCTGCTACCCGTGGCCGGTACTGGGCCTTCCCCCCAGCTGGTACAAGTCAGAGGCCTATCGTTCTAGAGCCGTTGTCGAACCGCGCGCCGTGCTTCAGGATTTTGGGCTTGAGCTTGACCCGGCGATCAACGTGCGGGTCTGGGACAGCAACTCTGAAATTCGGTACATGGTGCTGCCACAAAGGCCTGCGGGCACCGATGGAATGACCGAGGAAGAGCTCATACCCCTGGTAAACAGGGACTCCATGATAGGTGTCGCGGTGGTTGAGCCGCCAACCCAAAAGAGTTAGCAGGATGTTCGTTTGGGAGCGTGGGCCAACGGTGTCATTCTGAGCGACGCGAAGAATCCGAAATCTCGTTTATCAACAGGAGCTGAGATTCTTCTATCCTCCTTCTTTGAAGGCCTCCTCAGAATGACACGCCGTACTTGGTCTCAAGAGCATGATTCAACAGAAATATGAGGAACAATGCCCATAATCGTTCAGAAATACGGAGGCAGCTCCCTTGCCGACGCCGAGAAGGTGCGCGGTGTAGCTCGCCGCATCATCGCTGCAAAGGCGAAGGGCGATGACATCGTGGTCGTTTGCTCAGCCATGGGAGACTCTACGGACGACCTCCTGGCGCTCTCTCGTCAGGTGGCAACGACGCCTGTTGAACGTGAGGTCGACCTGCTCCTCTCCACCGGCGAGATGGTCTCCTGTGCGCTTCTAGCCATGGCCCTCAACGATATGGACTGCACGGCCGTCAGCCTCACTGGACTCCAAGCCGGTATTCAGACGGAATCGTTGCACGGCAAGGCTCGCATAGCGGACGTGGCACCGGAACGTATTGAGGCAGAGCTTGAAGCGGGGAAGGTTGCTGTGGTCTGTGGTTTTCAGGGCGTCACAAAGGCGCAGGAGGTCACTACCCTGGGTCGTGGCGGCTCCGATACCACGGCTGTAGCCTTGGCGGCTGCCCTTAAGGCTGAGCGGTGCGAGATATACACGGACGTAGAGGGCATTTACACTGCTGACCCGCGTATCGTGCCTGAGGCTCGCAAGCTGTCAGAGATCGGTTATGAAGAGATGCTTGAACTGGCGTCAAGTGGCGCAAAGATGCAGCCGCGATCCATAGAGCTTGGCGAGTTGTATGACATACCAATCCTGGTGGCGTCCACGTTCAGTGATGCCCCGGGCACCCTTATTCATCGGGAGGTGGCCATGGAGGTCAGAAATCGAGTCCGAGGCGTCGCCAGCGATACCAACGTGGCCAAGGTGACCGTGTTGGCCGTGCCTGACAAACCTGGCATCGCTGCCACATTCTTTGAGCAACTCACCGATGCGGCTGTCAGTGTGGACACCATCGTCCAGAACACCAGCGTGGAGAAGCTTTCAGACCTCTCATTCACCGTGGATCGCACGGAGATAGCGAAGGCCCTGGCAGTGGTCGAGCCCATCGCGGCGAAGGTCGGGGCAGGCAGCGTGACTCACGATGCTGCGTTGGCCAAGGTGAGCGTTGTTGGTACGGGGATGCAGAACTCTCCTGGATATGCCTCGACGATGTTCAGGTCCCTTGCCGATGCCGGCGTGAACATCGAGATGATCTCGACCTCAGAGATACGCATCACCTGCATTGTGTCTGAGAGCCAGTGCGCCGATGCAGTGCGCGCTCTCCATAAAGCCTTTGAACTCGACCAAGACTAGGCAGGGCGTGCCCTGCACCCATATAACGGGGGTAGGCGCTTCAAATAATGTGTTTAGTTTGTTGAAACCTGACTTACAGCCGAGGGTATTGGGGCGAAGACGTTCAGCGCAAACCAGCTAGGGAACGCCTTCGTGAGCGCCCGTGGCCCCTCCGGGGTGATGAGTTCGTCCCTTAGAGCTTCTTGCAGCGGCGTGCGGCCCATCCACACCTTGTGTAGCGTCAACGTATCCGCTGTGACGATCATGTCGATCTCAAACCCCGGGTCGAACATGCAGACGGAAAGCTCGCTTCGTTCCAACATAAGCCAGAAACTCTGCTGCCTCACGCCCTGGAAATCGAACTGCACGGTCACTCGCTGCTCAGGCAGCTTGTCCAGGTTGATTCGACGTCGCATGTCCCACATCAGGAGGTCCGGGTCTACATCCTCTGGGTCGATGTCCTGGTTGGCCCAGCGTTGCCCCCACTCACCCAGCGCCATGACAATGCCGAAGAATTCCTGGCCTGAAGTGGTCAGGTGATATTCCGGGCGCTTCCCCTCGGCGTCCATCCTACGGTCGACGTCGCCTGCGTCTTCCAGTTCGTTCAACCGTTGCGAGAGCAGAGAGCGTGGGATACGGGGCACACCCTGCTGCAACTCGCTGAACCGGTGGCTCCCCGCGCCCAACTCTCGCAGGATCAGCGGTGTCCATCGCTGGGTAAAAAATTTCGGCTGCTTTGGATATCGGACAGAAATCTCCATACGTCTTCATGGGGAAAGGGTATCATCTGTAGACGAGATAAATAGTCTGATTATTGGACTATTCTTTTGTTTGCATGCTGCTATTGTGATGGTGAAGTCCAGTGAGTGGACCAGGAAATTTGATCGGGAAAAAGGAGTTGAACAATGACACAAGCGACTCAGAATCCACAGGAGGCCATGCAACAGCAGGCAGGTAAGTTCCTGTCCCAGGTTGCTGGTTACGTAGGCGTACGGACCATGGAGATCGGTATTTCCCAGGGCCTGTTGGCGGAGATCGGCGCTAACGAGAAAGGTGTCACGGCCACTGACCTGGCCAAAACTCTCAAGCTTGACGCCATGTATGTTGCGGTTTGGTGCCGCGCGGCGTACGCGTCAGAGTTGTTGGAGAGCGCTGATGGCGTCACCTTCACCCTGGCGCCCTTCGTAGACAAGCTGTTGTTGGATCGGGATTTTCCCGGCTATATCGGCGGAATGCCACAGGTCGTCGTTCAGCCGGAATTCTTCGATGTGTTCAAAGAGAACCTTCCAACGGGCAAGAACATCTGGTGGAATGATTGCAGCCCTACGTTCATCAGCATGGTGAGCGAGACCGGGCGACCGTTCTACAACCGACTCGTCCCCAACGGCCTTTCTCAAATAGCGGGGCTTCCCGAGGTACTTGCGGGCAACGCCAAAGTCCTAGACCTGGCGTGTGGCTCGGGCTATGGGCTCGAGCGCCTTGCAGAGACCTACCCAACCGCGTCCCTGGTGGGGTTGGACGGCGACGCTTACTCTCTGGGCAAGGTGAAGGAGCGTATGACGGAGCTAGGGATCCAGGACAAGGTTGAACTGGTCGAAAGCACCTTGGAGGACATCAGTGCCGTTGAAGAATACGATGCGATCCTCATTAACATCTCCATGCACGAGTGCCGAGACATCGAGCAGGTTGCAGAGAGGGTGCATCGGGCATTGAAGCCCGGGGGTTACTTCGTCATCTCAGATTTCCCGTTCCCGGCAACGACGGCAGAGTGCCGAACCGTCCCGGCGCGGGTGTTGTGCGGCATTCAGTTCTTTGAGGCTCTGATCGGCGATCAGCTCATGCCTACTCAAGCGTTTGTTGACCTGTTTAACCGACACAGCTTCAAGAACGTTAGCTCGTTCGATGTGACCCCGGTCCATGCCGTTAGCTACGGCCAGAAGTAACATCAAAAGATGGGGGGCCAGATGTTCTGGCCCCCCATCCCTTTTCTTTGATTCTTTATCCCATGCCGACCGGATGCTTCGCCACGTTCAGTAGACCTGCTTGCTGTCCTACCTTGATCGCCTGAGTCCGGCTTCGTACCTCTAGCTTCTGGTAGAGGTTACGCAGGTGGAAGTTCACCGTATTGAGGCTCAGCACCAAATATTCGCCGATCTCCTTGGTTGATGACCCGTCCGCCAGAAGGCGCAGCACCTCTCGTTCTCCACCACTCAAGTCTGGCAGATAAGACCGTTGGGGCTCAGCCAGTTTCCCTACCAACGATGCTGGCACCAGAGAACCACCCGCGTTGACTGTGCGGATACTATTGATGATCTCTTCCTTGGTTGCGCATTTAATGAGATAGCCCTTAGCCCCGGCCCTGATTCCCTCTCGAACATGATGATCGTCGTCATAGACTGTCAGCAGGATCACTTTGCACTGGGGCATCAAGACCGTTAATTCTTTTGTGACTTCAATGCCGCTCTTATTAGGCATGTGGATGTCCATCAGAATGATGTCTGGCTCAAGCTCCTGTGCGATGGCTAGAGCACCATCTCCTGTGGCCGCCTCTCCAACCACGATCATGTCGTCAGCCATTTCTACCAGAGCCCTGGTGCCACGGCGTACCAGTTCATGGTCGTCGACCAAGAGAACACGGGCTGGCCGCTCAACCGCAAGAGTATCGGTAGCGAGCTCAATGGGTTCTGGCGGCTCGATGATGGCTGCCTCGGGGATAGTGTATGGGATGCGTCCTATGACCTTTTCCCTGCGCCTCGTGCACTGATGACGGTGAGTTCTCCACCGGCCACGTCTGCACGCTCGTGCATGACCCCCAGCCCGAACCCTGTTGCACTGGTCTTGGCCTGTTTGCGCTTTGCAAAGGAGTCAAAACCGACGCCGTTGTCTGCTATCTCTACCACAGCATCGTCAGGTCTGGAGGGCGCAGAGCGTATCCCTAGACGCCAAGGTCCTTCTTCAAATCCTGGATCGCTGCTTTTGTGGGCTTCAC
This sequence comes from uncultured Dehalococcoidia bacterium, assembly GCA_913049785.1. Lineage (GTDB taxonomy): Bacteria > Chloroflexota > Dehalococcoidia > Lucifugimonadales > UBA1127 > UBA1127. The sequence continues at coordinate 72,810 of CAJWXP010000002.1, forward strand.
GCCGGAGGGCGCTCGCAGACCCATGGGCTCGTTCTGGATCTCAGGCGTGGTCTTCACGCAGATGAACACAGGGCCCTCTGCTCCCATCACTTCGGCGGCACGAGAGGCGAAATCCTCAAGGTCGTCAAACTCGAAGGCGTTGGCGTAACCCGCCTCTTTCGCCATGCCGGCAAAGGAGATCCTGTTGTTTCCCGGAATGGGCTGGCCACCGGTGACGGCGTATACCCCGTTCTCCAGCACAAAGTGGTAGAGGTTCTTTGGAGCCTTTTCTGCGATGGTGACAAGCGTGCCCAGATTCATCAGCAGGCTGCCGTCGCCATCGAAGATGATGACCCGTTTGTCCGGCTGAGCCAGCGCGACTCCCAGTGCGAACGATGACGCTTTGCCCATCGCGCCGCCCAGGGGTATGTCCCTGTTCTTGTTGCTGCTGACTTTATCCCAGCCGCGACTGCCGGTCATGGTTGGGACCACAATTCCGTTATCGCGGTACTTTTCCACAACTTCCATGAGCTCTATCTGGTTGATCATTCATTCACTCCTGCTACACGTACTGGTTATCGGTTGAATCCGTGGTACTCGTCGCCTACAAGCACAACCACTGGCATGTTGGTCCGTTCCGCCTCTTGGAAGGCCAGTGAGATGCGATCAGCATCACCGTCGTGCTCCACCAGGTAGTAGGTGATCCCCCACGCCCGCAGGATCGGCTCTGTGAATCGGGCCGCCGAGTCCGGAGTGGCTCCGTGACGCGTCCACCCTCTATAACCGATGAGCATGACTATTGGGAGTGCGCAGTCAATCGCGATGCCTCGAATAGAGTCGCCTGACTCAAACAACCCGGTGTTCTGGATAAGCACCACCGGTTTCTTGCCACCGGCAATGACGCCGGCCGCTACAGCGATGCTCTCTCCCTCACGGGTCACTGGAATCAGATCCATATCCGGCTCAGCTTCCATAAGCTGGTACATCCAGTTGGTCTCGCTGTCCGGCAGATAGACGATGTGGGTGATGCCGTTGTTCTTGAACTCTTGAATGACCGCCTCTGGGCTAAGCAGTGCTTGCTGGGTCATATCCCCTCCTCAGGGCACAGAATTTTTGCGATAGTAGTCCAAAGCACCGACATGATACCAGATGCCGATGGTGGCGAAACATCGAGGCATCAAAAGGCGACCTCGTCATAGATGTGCTACGGTTCTGGGTGTAGAAAACAAAGGCGAAGGATATGGCTGAGGCAACTAATACGAAAGGCCTGGCGGGTCGGATTGCGGCTCTGGAGCGTCGGCTCGTTGAGCTTGAAGCCAAGCTGGTCGAGGTCCAGGCCGAATACTCGGACACGTCCCATGAGCTGGCGGAGACCCGTTCTTTCGTCCGTCGCCTCGCCGACTGGGGTCTGAAGCCTGCCGATACGTCGACGTGGATAGGCGTCTGCAACGCGGTCGGTTGGACTGCTACTACTGCCAACGCTCACCGTGCTGTGCGACGTGAGAACCCGGTCCTGCACGTGCTGCTTCACCGCTGCGCCTTCGATCCGTACTGCTCCCTGGACGGCGTGAGCTACATCGATTAGCTTCACTCATCTATAGACAGTACCTATGGATTCCATAGAGCGTTACAATACCTCCATAGGGGATTCATTACGGACAGCTAAGGAGGTGAGCCTCATGGAGCTAGCACAGATACAGGCGTTCATCGCCGCTGCTCAACGTGGCAGTTTCGTGCGAGCCGCCCAGGCTCTCATCATCACCCAACCCTCGCTGAGTGCCCGCATCCACGCCCTTGAGACAGAGTTGAACACCATGCTCTTCCATCGCCTTGGCAGAGGGGTTCGCCTTACAGAGGCCGGCAAAGCATTTCTCCCCTACGCCCAACGCGCATTGGAGACCCTGGAGCAAGGTCGTGACACATTGAATGCCCTGGAGAAGGTTTCCAGCGGCACCCTGCAGGTAGGGTCAGCCAGAGCCATCGGCGCATATGTCCTGCCGGATATCCTGGCGCGGTTCAGGGAACAGCACCCGGGGATTGACGTCAACATCCGCACAGGGCGCTCCACAGAGGTGCTGCAGATGGTGATGGACGAGGAGGTCCAGGTGGGCCTAGCGCGCTCGCTGAAGCACCCGGACGTTCTTTCTACATGGCTCTACGACGAGGAGATATCTCTGGTGAGCCACCCGGAACACCCTTTTGCCCTCAAGGGAGAGGCCAGTATCTATGACATCGCAAAAGAGCCACTGATCCTATACGACCGCGACTCTTCCTACTTTCAGCTCATTGACCGCGTGTGCCGCGAGGCGGGCGTCATCCCTAACGTGGGCATGGTGCTGGACAGCATCGAGGCGACAAAACGGATGATAGAGCGAGGCTTTGGCATCTCGTTCTTGCCTGTGCACGGTATCACTCGTGAAGTCGAGTCAGGAACACTGGCCCTCATCCGTATCACCGAAGGCCACCAGGTCACCCTCCCAACATCGGTCATGGTGCGCCGTGCGCGCATCTACAGCCCTGCGGTGCTAGCGTTCTTGAGAGTCCTTAAGAGCATGTATGAGGTCGATGTTCCACCGTTGGAGGCTACTTCCGTATAACAAGCAACTCCCAGCCAAACTGCATCAAGCGCACCAACAACGGCTCCTGTATCTTCCTTGAGGAAGTCATAAGTCGCTGAAGAAAACAGGGTGAATGCTGAGGCAGCTTGAGCGCCCAAAGCATCGGTGACAGCGGCCTTCAATAGAAGAGCAAAGATATAATATTTGCCTACCACTACCCCAATGAATGCAGCGCTTGCTACGATCATCTGGACGGAGAGGCTTTGCTGGCTGCTGGCTAAGAATCGCGCTGCCAGTCCGGTTATAACGCCTACCCCAATAGCCAACCACGCCAGTTGAGAGTCAACCCATAGTGCGACCTGTCCCCAGAGAATCGCGGCGATAAATGCTGCGATGAGTGCGCCGGAAGCGATGCCGACGACGCCCAGCCGAGAATAGTCGCGAGGCATGGGTCTGTGTTGAGCGCTGATCTGTCCTGCCATATTGACCTCCCATCTCCGGTGGGGGTTTGACGATACAAAGAGGTGGACCCCACTCACGATATGCAGGGATGGTAGAGGCATTTCAGGAGGTAGTGAAGGCTCAAAAGGGTCATGTTGGCGCGACGAAAGTCTCAAGCATATGGGTCCAGGGCTTGCCCTGGCTCGTTAGGCGAGGTAGAACCGCTGAGCAAGTTGAATGACCATGGTCGGCAGAGGTTCGATTCGACGGAGGACCCACGTTACCGCCATGACGACTCCTACCCCGATGGCCGCCCCTGCCAGGACGTCAGTTGGGTAAGAGACGCCTGCGTACACACGTGAGAGCCCCCACAGTGCTGCCACCCCGAAGGCGATGCTGCCTAGTCGACGGTTAACTCCCCACAACCCCGCAGCGATGGCCGCGCCCACTACAGCCGGGTTGGCAGGGAAGGATGAGTCTGTGGGTTGGTAGAAGAGGAGTTCCAGCGGCTCATTGAGGTAGGGCCTGCCCCGGAACGTGAAGGCCCCGATGATCTGGACTGCCAGGTTACCAAAGGCCACACCCAGCATGGCCGTCAGCACCGCCCGTTGGTGAAGCTCACGCGATGCTGCCGTCTTCGCCCCGAACCAGACGCCAAGCAGAAGGAGCGACATCGCCACCGGGGTAAAGTAGTCGTTCACGACGATTTTGATCACATCGTCCAGCCACGGCAGTGTGTCCACCCCGCTGTTCAGCCATCGGACTATCGCTGCATCCACGGTGGTCGCTCCTTCCACAGTGAACGCAGGCCCGTGGGCAACGCCTCCAGATACGTGTGGTCTCGCAATGCCTCCAGCCCGTCCAGCGTCGGCGTTTGGTGGCTCCTGGCACGTCGGTTCAGCGCCGATGTTGCTAGCACAGTGAAGAACACCGAGGCCAGGGCGCTCAGGGCGAACCGGGCACCCTGATCATTGCCGTCCAGCCCACCGGCCGTGTCCGGAACGTGGCGTGGCCCGCCCCAGAAGAACCAAACAAAGCCTGCAATCACCAGCGTTAGGCCAAGGGCATAGGCGTACGGCGGACGTTTTAAGAAGAGGAGCTTTGTGAGACCCGCGTGGGCGACCGCTATCTGGATGACGCCGATAGAAGACAAGAAAACAAGAATGACGTAGTCACGGCCCAGGTCTTCCATAGTGATCGCCTGTTCAGAGGATTGGGGCTACACCTTTGCCAGCGGAGCGGGTACTACCTCTACACACCAATCGCGGTACTTGGGAAGCCCACCGCGAATGGCCTTGAAGTAGAGGTCCTGCAATGACTTTGTGATGGTCCCTGCCGCGCCGTTCCCGATGGTGCGATGATCCAGTTCACCCATAGGTGTCACGTGGGCCGCTGTGCCGGTGAGGAACACCTCGTCGGCCAGGTACAGTTCAGCCCTGCCGATGGGTCGTTCCACCGTTTCAATGCCCAACTCGTCCTTGGCCATCTGCATGATGCAACTGCGCGTTATGCCGGGCAGGATGTTTGCCGTTAGCGGCGGGGTCACCAGTGCGCCGTTCTTGACCACGAACAAGTTCTCACCGCTGCCCTCGGCCACGTGGCCGTCGTTGTTCAGGAAAATGGCCTCGTCAAAGCCTGCCAGCACAGCGTCCGTCTTGGCCAGGATGCTGTTTACATAGCCCGCGCTGAGCTTCACGCGGGGCGGCATCATCGTCTCGTCGATGCGCCGCCAGCTTGCGGTCATGCATCGGACTATGGGCACTTCTATATACTCGCCAAAGGGCACCGCGATGATCGTCAGGCCGTCCTCCAACTCATGGAGTTTGAGGTTGGCCACCCGCTCGGCGCTCTTGTATGCCAGGGGACGGATGTACATGTCCTCGCGATAGCCGGTACGTTTCACAAGGTCGATGGTGATGTTGACCAACTCTTCAGCGGTGAAGGGGAGCACCATGCGCAGTATCGAAGCGCCCTCTGCCAAGCGCTTGAAGTGTTCCAGTGGCCTGAATATGAAGAGCTTTTCTTCTTCAGCGTTCCAGTTGCAGCGGATGCCCTCAAAGACTGCGGTGCCGTAGTGCAGGGCGTGGGTCATGACACCTACCTTCGCCTCTGACGCGGGAATGAACTCGCCGCCGAAATAGGCTAAAGGTGTTGGTGCCATGACTTGCTCCTCCTGAGGACTATCGTCGATTTCGTAGCGATATTATATGCACAGCTACGATTGAGGGCAAGTTTCAGGTCGCGCTAATCCTCATTTACCGGACGCAGGCCTACCATCACCAGGATTCCCAGGATCAACGTGGGTATGGTGAGAAGGGTGGCAATGATTGCCTCGCTGTAGGTTATTGGCATGGAGAGATAATTCTCTTCGTTGGCAACGGAAAGGAATGCCTCCGCTATCACTAGACCCACCACCACGATCGTCCACGAGGAAAGCGCTATCAACACTAATCGCATGCCACCCCTCCACCACGTTCCGTTAAGCGGAGGTTAACATAAGGCTTTCATCGCGGCAAAGGATGGATGGCTTCGGCTAAGACACCACAGCATCGAATGCAATCTTGTAGGCCTTCCCGACCTCAGATATCGTCATGATTGGCGTGCTACTGGCTCCAGGCCATCCATCCACAACTCTGTGAGTTGGGCTACCGCCATTATCTGAGCCACCGAAATGTTGTCCGTCTGTATTGAATCCACAGTACCCTCCCCTGGTGCTGTCGAGCACATGTCAATCACTTACGTGTACCCGATCAGAAGTATTTGGTGATTGTCCAGAGTCGTTCCATCTGCGTCGTTTCAAACTCGAAAGACGGACTGAAACTATGCCCCAAGAAAATCGTTTGGGTGAAACTAGCATGAGAGTTCAATAAAGGGAAGGAATACTGTTCTACACATAACGTATTCTGTAGGCATGGAGAGGAAATGTGGGTGTTTATGCTTTGTTTATGCCGTATTCACGTACTTCAATCGCCCTTCATCCACCAGACCACCACGCCGAACAAGGCGGCGATTCCCACTAGAACCCCCAGGGTGATGAGCCATTCCATCTTCAGCCTCCCTAACTGCTATCTACGCGACTCATTAATGCCGCTTTTGGAAAACTGCAAAATCATAGGGTGGAGACCCAGATGATGCCGAGGCCACTGAACAATACCAGCAGACCAAACATGGTCAGCATCAGCCGGAGTTGCGTCTGCTCGTCGCGCTCTCTTGCTACCAGCGATTCTTGTCTCTTGCCTTGGATATCACGAAGTAATCCAACCACGTTCACCGTCAGTAGACTGATGCTGTAGAGGAAGATCGGAGCGCTGAGGAGGAACCATTTGATGAACCCATCCTCCCATAGACAACCTGCAATGATGGGGAAGACGCCGAACCCTATTACGGCTACCAGCAAGTTTCTCAGGTGATCCCTATGGAGCGGGGCCCATGCTATCTCACCCGGCAACAAGGGGTTTCTCAGAGTGAGTATCCAGCGGAGCCCCCCAACGGCCAGACTCCATGCCATCAAAGCCAGAATGCACTCCATGACGGTCTACTGCACTACTTGTCGAACGGTTGCGATGGTTTGGATGTTGATGCTGAACGTCATCGCTGTGCCAAATACGCCCATGCGAGCACCAGCGCAGGGACGATGACGAAAATAAATGCGATGGTGATCTTTGTACCTTGGCTTTTGGGTTTTTCGTTTGGCATTGAATTTACTCCGGCACAGATAGGTCGTAGAGCTTGGACACATTGTCCACCGTGGTGGTCCGTCTCACATCATCAGGCATTCCTTCAAAGACCATCTCCAGGACTTCCTGAGAGTGGGGCCAGACGGAATCGTGGTGAGGGAAGTCGTTGCCCCACATCATCGTCTCGACGCCAATGGAATCCCTGGTCAGCATGCCGGGTCTATCGTCCTCAAAGGTGGCGTAGAACTGCCTTCGCCAGTATTCGCTTGGTTTCATATCCAGGTACTCCGGTACGGATTTTCTGCTGCGATAGACCGAGTGATCCATGCGTTCAAGCCAGTTGGCTACCCAACCGGTGTTGAACTCTGCTGCTACGAATTTGAGCTTAGGGAAATGATGGGCCACCCCTCCGGCAATCAAGTCAGCAAGAGTGTACTGGATCAACGTGGGAGCGCTAGAGTAGGCGGTGATGACATCGGCTTGTTCAAGACCGGTGACCCCGCCGTTGGGCTGGGTGAATATGTGCATGCTAATGGAGATACCTGCCTCCTCTGCCGTAGCCCACACCGGGTCATAGACAGGGTCTGAGTATCGTGTGCCATCGGGAGCCGCACACGGGATGCACGCACCTGTATAGCCTTTGGCTATCACCCTCTTTAACTCCTGATGCGCGACAACCGGATCCTGCATGACCAACAACGCTAACCCTGTCAGGCGACCAGGTACGGCAGCGCAGAAGTCCCAGAGCCAATCGTTGTAGTTGCGGAATGCTGCTCCCAGTACTTCAGCGTCCGGAATGCCGAACAGTCGCATGAAGACACTGGGGTAGATGACCTCGCTCCATACGCCATCGATGTCCATAGCTTTCGTGCGTTCCACCGGGTCTACCAGCGCGGGTTTCAGACCGTCATAGCCCAGGGCGACGAGGCGATGGGTCTCAGGGTCGTCCAGGCTCATTCCAGCGATGCCCAGCCTGCCCACCCCACCGATGGTCGCGTTGAGTCGTGTGCCTGATGCAGGGATATCGATGTAATCGCCCTTACCCTCTTCATGCACCACACGGGGAGCCCGGTCGCCGAACTTCTCTGCCAGCCCCAGGAAAACGTCGCGCGCTTCCAGGATGTGCGAGTCCGCAGATATCGCGAGTCGGGCCATGTCTGTCTCCCTTATTCCTATCAGGTCTAACTACGTTGTCAGGCGCAACATCGGTTCGTTTTAAGATACTCGATTGGCTCGATTACTTTCCAGCGTTTCGTGTCGGGAATGCGGGTGGCGTGATGGTTTCCACATCTCGGTTGGCCCAATCCCGTGCGGCCCAGCCGTCCCATCCTACTGTGGCCGCTGCCTGTGCTCTGGCGTAGATGTCGGCCTCGTCGACTCGAGTGGATGTGCCGTTGTCGATGACCACTTCGCCCGCAACGATCACCGTTTCCACGTCCTTGCCGGTCCCGAAGTCTACCAGTGCGGTCACGGGGTCTCGCATAGGGCCGTAGCTGATGTCCTTGAGGTTAATGACCAGCAGGTCTGCTGCCGAACCCTCAGCGAGTCGACCCAGGTCTGGCCTACCCAGCGCGTCTGCTCCCCACACTGTGGCAGCATTGAACAGGTCTGCTGGCCTGCCAGCCATGTGCGTGCCGTCAACTACCCTGGCAATGCGTGACGCGTAGCGCATCTCCGCAATGATGTCCAAAGGGTAGGTGTCTGTGCCAATACCCACGTTCACGCCCTGCTGCAGATACCTATCGAAAGACTCCAAGGCAAAGCCCATCTTGGCGTATTTGTGAGGGCAGTGGCCGACGGTCGTTCCCGTCTCGGCGAGGATTTCAACCTCGTCGCCAACGGGGTACATCATGCCGGAGTGGCCGGAGACGAATACAGCGTGACCGACTATGGTCTTCTCCCCCAGGACGCCGTTCTCATAGAGGTACTCCATGGGCGATTTCTTTGCACGATACACGATCTCAATGAACTCACGGGCGTTGCCACCCACGTGGGTGTGGATGCCAAGGTTCAGCTTCTTCGCCACGGCGGCGGTCTCCTGCAACATTGCGGCATCGCACGTCTCAGCCTGGTTGGGGCTCAGGATGGCTTGAAGCCGACCGTCACAGGCGCCGTCATGCTTTTCGATGAACGCCATGGCTTCATCGAAACTCTGTCGCCCCTTGTCTGGTCGCTCTTCGTAGTAGTGGCCGCCATCGGCGTCCGTGTAGGTGTCGTGGCTCCGGTATCGTGGCGAGAAGAACGATCGCAGCCCGATCTTATCGACAAGGGCCACGTAGTCGTCGTAATCGCCAGCACCGCCGCCGGGGTCAAGGATGGTGGTTGAGCCGTTGCGCAGTGCAGAGAGCATGGAGAACTCCCTACCCACCTTGACGCCCTCCGGTGTCTGACCGGGCCTACGATCCTTTGGTGGAGCACCGTAGACGAAGTAGTTTGCGCCCAGATAGTCTCGCTTGGTTACGTCCGTCACCAGGTAGTCTCCCACGTTCAACTGCGTGTGGACGTGAAGGTTGATGAAGCCGGGACTCACCAACTTATCTGAAGCATCTATCACGTGGTCTGCGGGCCTTTTCTCATAGCCCACATACGTGACCTTGTCCCCTTCAATCAGTACGGAGCCGCCGGGTATGAGTTCATGCCCCTCGCCGTTCCAGCCAATGACCACTCCACCGTCTACCCTGAGTGTCCCGTTCTTCATGTTCGCTCCATTGCTTCGCTTATAAGATGGCCGTTGCTTCCGTAGGGTGCACAAAACTTGCAGGGATATTCTCAATGGTGGCTCCTTTGATGGCAAGTCAACCACTGGCGCCAAGAGGGATGACACATGCAATGAGCCCTACACATGATCTCCACCACAAATATGATAAAAGTGTGAAATCAGAGTAAGATACGAAACTGACTAGGTATCAAGGTCGAGCAAAGATTAACAAAAATTCAGAAATATTCGACGTATTATCTAGTTGAGGGGTAATAGCTGACCGAATCCGGGTAATCTTAGCGGATGATTACATTCCCTATCGATGGGCGCTTATGGCTGTCCTGGCAGACGACCCTTCGATAGCCGTGATAGAAGAAGCTTCCGACGGCGAGGAAGCGGTTCGGAAAGCCCTTGCATTGCAATCGGACGTTCTGGTGTCTGACCTCCATATGCCCATCATGGACGGACATGAGGTGACACGGCACCTAAGAGAGAAGGCCCCCGGAATCAAAGTCATCATCAACACCATTTCAGAGAATGAGTCTGACCTGGAGACGGCTCTTAAGAGCGGCGCACGGGGATACCTATTAAAGGAAGATGCCCAGGAGTTGGTTGTCGAAGCTATTCGGTACGTCCACCCGGGGGGTATCTTGGTATTGCCATCTATGGCAGAGAAGCTTTACGTCGAACGATCACAGTCGACTCCCACAGAGACCGCGATGCCTGAATTGGAAGATGATGCTCTGGCCGACGAAGATTCAGATACCTTCAGGCTGTCTGAACTGGAAATGGATATGTTGGTAGGGGAGGCCGAACTCATCATCACCCCGCCAGTTGAGCCCACAGCGGTGCTGAACCTTCATGATTGGTTGACACACGAGCTTGAGGGAAAGGTAGACGAAGTCGTCCCCTCTTTGGTTGGGGACACCCTTCTTTCAGTGTCGTTTGAAGAGCCAGTCTCTCTGGCTCGCATGGTGGCCAACCACCCATTGGTGCGGGCTGTGGCCAAAGAGTTTTCTCCAATAAGCAGGGATAACCCTACCCATATCGGCCTCTTCCGACTTCGACTCGATATGGCTTAGCTCCTCAAGCTTCCCTAGTGCATCTCGTAGCCGCCAGCCACGTTGATGGACTGCCCGGTCAGGTAGTCCGACTCCGATGAAGCCAAGAACGCCGCTGTCTTTGCGATGTCTGCCGCAACCGCCAATCGCCCCAACGGCACGGTTGCTGCGCGGTCCCGCACCATGTCAGCCCGATACTCGATTGCCGACTGGCCTTCCGGCGCGGTTGCTGCTGCGATGTAGTCCACGCGTTCCGTGTCCACCAAGCCGGGGCAGATGGCGTTCACCATGATGTTGTGCTGCGCCAGTTCCAGCGCCAGCGACTGCGTGAAGCCGATCACGCCGAACTTGGATGCGCAGTAGGCTGCATACATCGCCGTGCCCGTTTTACCTGCCCTTGATGACATGTTGATAATCTTGCCACCGCCGCCTCGCTTGATCATGTGTCGCGCTACAGCTTGCGAGACCAGGAACGTGCCTTTCAAGTTGACGCGTATCACCAGATCGAAGTCCTCTTCCAGCACATCGACCACCAGCTTCCTATCCCCGCCAGGTCGCGACCCTGCATTGTTGACCAGGATGTCTATGTGGCCGAACTCTGCGATGACCTGGTCCACCATCGCCTGCACTTGCGCCGCGTTGCTCACATCAGCGGTGATGGCCGTGGACTTCCGGCCTAGCGCCTTGATCTCCTCCACCACCTGGGTCACGCCGCCCCATGTTCCTGGGCGATCATCATAAGGGTTTATCGTCAGGTCGTTGACCACCACGTCAGCGCCTTCCAACGCTAGCCGAGTCGCAATGCCTCTGCCGATGCCGTTCTCTCCGCCTGCCCCGGTGACCAGCGCTACTTTGCCTTCAAACCCGTACATGGTGCTCCTTCAGTGTGTGATGTTTCGATGATCGTGCCAGAGTTACGTTATGGGGTCTGAAACGTCTGTGTGAATTTGTAGCAGGCTGGCGATTGTTTCAGGTGAACGCCTGCCGAACCCGCATTCCGTAGCGACGCCGAACGCTGTGACGACGCGCTGTGCAGCTTCGATTCTCTGTTGTGTCCCGGCGACTCCATCGGTGAAGTGCACCAGCCCAAGATACAACTCGGTTTCTGAGCCAAGGTTGAGGCCGTTGAGCGGCGCGAAGTAGGCATCATCGCTTCGGTCGTGAGGAATCGGCATGTGAATCCAGTTGATGGCCCGCCCGATGCCTGACGAGAGGCTGTTTGCAACCTCTACCATGTTTGCCGTATTTACGGGCTCCATGAAGTGCTTGTGACCGGAATCGCCGTAGCAGAGGTGGTATCCCAGCTCAACCTCGGCAGGGATCGCATTACCGAGTCGTACGAGACCTTCGATAAGGCCCTTCTTGACGCTCTTAGCCGTGTCCGGCGACACACTCTCCCAAATCCTGAACTCGACGGCCACGTCCCACTGGATTGCCAGTTCATGGGCGGGGACGAATAACATGATCTCCCCAAGCTCTTCCAGCATTCGACGCTCATACGCCTGCCCGACCACCGCCCGGTCTGCAGCCACCACATAACCTGCGATGGGTGCCAAGGGTGTGGGAAGGCTGACCTGAAAGCGACAGCCCTCTGGTATCCGGTCCTCCTGCTTCAGGCGTGAGAACTCTGCGTAGGATGATTTTGCAGCGGCCGAGTAGCCTAGTTGGCCGAACGTCAATGGGTCTGAAGCGGTTTCAGGCCGAAGACGATACTGCTGCTGTGCTGTGTACGAGTCCGGATCTGCAGGGGCCAGGTCAAACATCGGATGGTTCAAAAATACCTGGAGCTGCCAACGTATCCAACCACTTCGTTCACCGGTCTCTCCGTCCGGCATGCGGCGTAACCTGGTGCCAAGGGATGAACTGAGCGCCTGAAATACCTCGGCTGAATCCTTGAGTGGAATGCTTCCTACCAGGTGGACTCCTTTGGGCTTTGTTGAAGACGTAGTCATAGAGCCTCTCCATGAGAATAGTGACTTCTTCCTTGGGTAACCGACGGGTCAGACGGGCTCAGGATGAACCATGCCCCCCGGATGTAGGGTCTTTAGTCCCCTCGCCTCAGCGATATATGCAGGGCCTCGCACTGGTTATTCGACGGAGTAGGCTTCCAACGCAGCTTCGTCGAACTCCAGGCCTAGCCCTGGCCGTTGTGTGAGGATGATCTGCCCGTTCTCCACCTTGGGGGTGTCCCTGAACAGGGGTAGACTCCAGGGCATGTACTCTACCGTCAGACCGTTGGGGATCGCGCACATGGCGTGGGCCATGATCTCCGGCGCAAGGTGGCTCACCACTGGCAGGTTGAAGGCCTCCGCCATGTGGGCGACCTTCATCCACTGGGTGAGTCCTCCAACGCGCAGCAGATCGATCATCACGATGTCGATGGAGCGGCTCTCCAACATGGTCCGGAATGGTGCGATGCCGTAGTGGTACTCACCGGCGGCGATGGGCGTGTCCAGTGCATCGGCTATGCGAGCAAGGCCTGCGTAGTCCTGGTGGTTGGTGGGATCCTCAAGCCAGTAGAGGTTGTACTTCTCAAGCTCCCTTCCGATCATGATGGATTGGTTCACGTCCCAACCCTGGTTGATATCGATCATCAAGTCCACGTCCGGGCCCACTGCGTCTCGCATGACTCGCATCCGTGCGATCTCTTTGGCGGGCGAGTCCTCACCACCAAGACGGAACTTCATGGAGCGATATCCCTCGTCGACGAGCTTACGGGCCGTTGTGCCGAGAACCTCCAGGTCAAAGTTGCGCCATAGGAAGCCGCTGGCGTATGTGGGCATCCGGTCGCGATAGCCGCCCAGCAGCTTGTGGACGGGCTGCCCCAGCGCTTTGCCTTTGATGTCCCATAGCGCTACGTCGATTGCAGCTACCGTGCGAGTGACCAGGCCGGACGGTGCGCCTGTACCGCCAAGGGTCATGAGCCTCTTCCCTATGGCCTCAACATCCATGGGGTCGCTGCCGATGGCCTGCTCCGTCAGCGCATACACGGAGTCGTTCAGCGCCTTCAGCATGACATCGCTGATGAACCCCGCGTAGCCGATGCCCTCAATGCCCTCGTCCGTCTTGATGGTCAACGCCACAAACGGGGCTGAGTCCGCTCCACCGGACAGCGGGCCGGCAGCGCGCGGGACTTTGACTGCTTTTGTTTTGAAGCTAACGATCTTCAACGACCCCTCCCGATGACACAAATGCCGAATTTGTCAGTTCGATTCACCGGTCATTGCAAAAATCCGCGCCCATCAACGATGAAAGTAAGCACGGAATTTGCACTTTGGCTGAGTAATTGTCCAGAGTGTTACTCGTCGTCCTCGGGTGGCCTCATGGACAGCGGTTTACCCAGGACTTCCTTGGCGATGATGGCCTGCCGGAGGTTGCCCTTTTTGAGCAGCAGTGCTGCCGGGCTTGTATGCGTCCTCCCCGTGCTTTGGGGTCTGGTAATCGGCCTAGCGGCGCTAGTAGCCGTAGGTGCACTCGTGACCGTGGGGCCTATGCGAGGAGCCTCGAACGCCGGGGCAGGCTCCTCTTCCGTGTGCGATGGAACGACAACCCGCTGCTCCCAGGCGTCCACACTACGGTCATTTATTGGGAGAGCGGGAGCAGGTTCCGGCGCTACTTCCGGAGGGCGCGCAGGCTCTTCGGGAGGGTAGATATCGTCTAAGCGATCAGGCGCGGGCGTCTCCCGTTTTGGAGCGGAGCCGCCCATCTCACGCTCTATGTTCTCCCGCACTTGATCGAGGCGCTCTCGCGCCTTACGACGTAGCTCTTCAAACCTGCTCTCGCGGTTTTCGCTGGTCATCTTCCCACGTTCTCCCTATAGGACGCTTTATGTGGTGGGTGTTGTGCCCGATTCAGGCTCGTTGCCCAGACTCTCTCGCATGGAGGTGTCCGCCTGGACGTTGCGCATGCGGTAGTAGTCCATGATGCCCATGTTCCCGGCGCGGAACGCCTCAGCCATGGCGCGGGGCACTTCCGCCTCAGCTTCCACAACGCGGGCTCGCATCTCCTGTGTACGGGCGACCATCTCCTGCTCCTGGGCCACGGCCATTGCACGTCGCTGCTCGGCACGAGCCTGGGCGATCTGCTTATCGGCTTCTGCCTGGTCGATCTGGAGCTGTGCGCCGATGTTCCTGCCAACGTCCACATCCGCGATGTCGATGGACAGGATCTCAAAGGCCGTTCCAGCGTCCAATCCGGCGCTGAGCACCCTCTTGGATATCTGATCCGGGTTCTCCAGCACAGACTTGTGGGCATCTGCGGAGCCGATGGCAGAGACGGTGCCTTCGCCCACCCGAGCCAGGATAGTCTCTTCGCCAGCGCCGCCGACGAGTCGGTCCAGGTTGGCCCGGATGGTGACCCTTGCTACGGCGATGAGCTGAATGCCGTCCTTGGCCACTGCCGAGACCCTGGGGGTGTTGATGACCCTGGGGTTGACGCTAGTCTGCACGGCCTGGAGTACATCGCGGCCCGCCAGGTCTATGGCCGTGGCTCGTTTCCAGTTCAAGTCTATGGCCGCCTTGTCCGCTGAGATCATGGCGGAGATCACCCGCCCAACGTTGCCGCCAGCCAGGTAGTGGGCCTCCATCTCATCGATGTTCAAATCAAGGCCCGCCTTAGTGGCGGAGATAAGGGGCTCAACAATATTGTGGGGATTCACTTTCCTGAGCTTCATGCCCACAAGGCTTTGGAGACTCACGGGAACACCGGCAAAGATCGCGCTGATCCAAAGGCCCACGGGAACGAATATCAGAATGATACCCAGGGTAGGTATCGCAAGGAGCAACACCATAAGGATTACCAGGATTCGTCCAACCCACTGCATAGCTCATCCCCCCATATTTCAAACTAGGATTGAGGAGCGTTCTCCTCGGTCTGGTCAGGTTCCGGGTCTTCGATCAGTTTGACCACTCTGCGGTATTCTTCATCCGCGATGACCTCGATACTTCGGCCTTCCTCAATGAAGTCCCCTTCAGTAACTACGTCCACGCGGCGGTTGTCAATCCGTGCGACCCCTGCAGGGCGCAGGTCCGTGATGGCGATCCCGCGCAATCCAACCAATGAGGTGGACGCATCTGAGCGCCTCGTGGATTCATTTTGTGGTTCGTCCGAGGCTGAATCTTCCAACCCTGAGCCCGGTGTCAGGGAGGTCTGGAGCGCCAGGCCCCTGAATACGCGCCTCCGGGGTAGCAGCTTCAAAATCAGATATGCGCCGATGATCATCAGCGTGGTGGAGCCAACCAGCACCAGCGCCACTCGTAGGAAATCCCTGACGACTGCGCCCTGACCGATCATGGCCATGAACAACCCTGCGAAGAACACAGCTAGCCCTAGGATGCCTACCAAGCCGAATCCAGGAACGACTAGCAACTCTATTGCGATGAGGCCCAAGCCGATGACGACCAGTGCGACGCCTTCCCATCCGGTAAGCTCCGCCAGCATGTGACCCCAGAAGAAAAGGGCCAGAAGCAACAACCCCGCGATGCCAGGCACCCCAAACCCTGGGCTTGTGAGCTCTGCAAGGAGCCCCAGAAAACCCAGGGAGATCAGTATCCCTGCTACAGCCGGGTTGGTGATGAAGCGCACGAGGCGCTCCGAGAAGCTGATATCGATATGCACCAATGTGGCCCCAGTAAGGCCTTCTGCTTCCAGAATGGCGTCCAGGTTCGCGGCTTCACCTTCGGAGTACCCCCACTTCAGGGCTTCCGTTGCGGTGAGGGTCAGCAGTTTGCCCTCCTCCACCAGGCCTTCAATGGCAACTTCTTCATCCACCATTGCCTCGGCGATGCTGGCGTCTCGACCACGAAACTCGGCAACGGACTTGAAGTCGGTACGGACGGCGGAGACCACCTTCTCGCTCGCCTTCGTTCCAAGTCCGTCCACAGGGGTAGCTGCGCCGATGACGCCACCGGGAGCGATGTAGATCGTATTGGCTGCAATGGCGATGAGGGCTCCGGCGGAGAACGCTTCTCGGTTGACGTAGGCGATAACGGGGACATCAGCATTCAGAACCGCGTCCTTGATCTCAAGGGCTGCATCAAGTCGACCGCCAGGGGTGTTGATGTCCAGGATCACGGCTTCAGCGTCAGCTTTGGTCGCCTCGCGAAGGGCGCGTTTTATGTAGGGCGTCATGCCCAGGTCAATGGTGCCGGTGACCGTGGCTACGTAGACCTGTCTGTCGTCCTGCTGACCCCAAACGGGTGCCACGAAGAGGATCGCCAGGCCGATGACAATGAAGAGTACACCCAGAACACCCCGTGGCCGCGTCATATGATCTGCCCCTTGTCTGCAGTGTTGGGGAATCGTAGCAAGGGTGCCATTGCACGTCAACTACGCGAGTAGAGCTTACAACCTGGGCTTCAACGTGTACCTATGCCGTATGATGATTGCAGCTCGTTATTGAGGCCTTCCCAATAGCAAATGCGTGTAAGGCGCTCAGTTTGACGCTCCTAGTCGCCACTGCTACCATGATTGTTACGACCTATTTGGCGGCTATCTGTTTCGCCTATGTTTTGGGGTTGATACGAAAGCCGCTAGCCAACGGCAAGGGAGCTACGCTTTGGCATATGCAACAGCACTGAAATGTAGGGAGTGTGGGCGAGAGTACCCCACGGACCCGCTCAACGTTTGTGAGTTTTGCTTCGGCCCGCTGGAAGTAAAGTACGACTACGAGGCCATCGGTCGATCGATCAGTCGTGACAGCATCCAGAACGGACCGATTACCATGTGGCGTTATGAAGACCTGCTTCCTGTAGACGCTGCTAACGCAGTCGACCTACAGACAGGCTTCACCCCCCTTATCAAGGCTACCAATCTGGGTCGCATCCTGGGCCTGGATCACCTGTACATCAAGAACGATGCAGTAAACCCCACCAACTCCTTTAAGGACCGTGTGGTTTCCGTGGCGGCCACCAAGGCAGTGGAATACGAGTTCAAGACCCTGGCGTGCGCGTCTACCGGCAACCTGGCAGGGAGCGTCGCGGCCCATGCAGCCAAAGCGGGCATGAGTTCCTACATCTTCATACCGTCAGACCTGGAGCGAGGTAAGGTTGTGGGTGCGGCCATTTACGGGCCAACGGTTGTGGCGATCGATGGCAGCTACGACGATGTGAACCGCCTGTGCAGTGAGCTGGCTGACACGTACCCCTGGGCATTTGTGAACATCAACATGCGCCCCTACTATGCCGAGGGCAGCAAGACGCTGGGCTATGAGGTTGCTGAACAGCTTGGCTGGCAGGCTCCTGCTCACTGTGTAGTGCCTTCAGCATCAGGGTCTATGTTCACCAAAATTTTTAAGGGCTTGAACGAGTTCGAGGATCTGGGCCTAATCCCCAAAGTGAACACACACATGCACATGACGCAGGCCGAAGGGTGCTCGCCCATCGCGGCGGCATACGAGGCTGGCACCACTCGCGTACGTCCAGTGAAGCCGAACACGATTGCGAAGTCGCTGGCGATCGGCAATCCCGCCGACGGTTACTACTCGCTCAAAGTCATCGAAGATTCACACGGCGACGCCACTATCGTCCCTGAGGAAGAAGTCGTGGAAGGTATCCAACTACTGGCGGAGAACGAGGGTATTTTCACGGAGACCGCCGGCGGTGTAGTCATCTCTGGTTTGAAGCGACTGGTGGAGCGTGGTGCCATCAAGCGGGACGAGGTCACTGTGGCCTACATCACGGGCAATGGCCTGAAGACGATTGAGGCTGTGGAAGAGCTGGTTAACCCCATACACATTAGCCCCACCATGGCAGCGTTCCATGAGCAGATCCCCAACCCGTAAATCGTTGATTGTGAGAGTGTAGCGCCATGTCAAAGCTCAGAGTCACGTTTACCTTCGTCGGAGTCCTCGTACAGGAACCGGTCATCTGGCGACTCAGCCAGAAGTTCGCGGTGAAGACGAACATCCGTCGAGCGGACGTTAAGGACGGTTTGGGTTGGGTCACGCTGGAGCTGGAAGGCGAAGAGATAGTCCTGCAGCAGGGCATAGAGTGGGTACGATCCACTGGCACCGAGGTGGAACTGGTCACCGGCGACGTGATCGAATAGGTCGTTCATACGAGTAACATTTGTGGGGGAACACCCTCCACACGCTCGAACAACAGGAGGACAACACATGGCCATCACAGTGAGGATTCCGGCACCTCTTCGGAAGGTGACCAACGATAAGGACCGCGTAGAGGTGGAAGCGGAGAACCTGGCTGACATGGTGGATGCCATGGAAGAGCAGTTCCCTGGCATTAAGGAGCGCTTACTGGACGAGTCCGGTGAACTCCGCCACTTCGTGAACATCTACGTGAACGGTGAGGATGTGCAGTTCCTCGATGGCCTTGAGACTGCCATCGGCGCCTCAGACGAGATCAGCATCGTCCCGGCAGTCGCTGGAGGTCAGAGCTAGGCCCTGCACCCGGGCTCACATAGTTAATTCTGAAATAACAAATAGCCGCTTACCTGTGAAGACGGGTGGGCGGTTGTTTTGCGTCTGTATCGCCTAGCTGCCACTCCGGCTTGCCGACCACTTGCCAAGCTGGGCGAGTCGAGCTGCGTCGTCAGAAGGCGTGTAGCGAGCCCGGAAGTCTTCTTGGAACGCGGCCAGTGTGTCCGCTGTAATCGCCTCACGGAGTTGCGACATGAGCCGCTGGTAGAAACGCAGGTTGTGGAGCGTGGCCAGTCGGCCGGCCAGCAACTCCTTGGCGTGGAACAGATGGTGGACGTAGGCCGCCGAGAAGTGGGTGCAGGCATAGCAATCGCAGCCGTCCTCCAACGGGCCTGTGTCCTCGCGGTACTTGGCTGACGTGATGGCGATACGACCCTCAGCGCGATAGATACCGCCGTGTCGCGCAACACGAGTCGGCAAAGCGCAATCGAACATATCGATTCCCCATCCAACCGCTTCCACCAAGTCCAGCGGCGAGCCGACACCCATCAGGTAGCGTAGCTTGTCCTTGGGCAGCAGGGGAGCTGTGAACGCTCCGATACGGTGCATCGTGTCCCGTGGCTCGCCTACCGATAGCCCACCTACGGCATAGCCATCGAAATCGATGTCGGTCAGGGTCGCTGCTGAGGCCGCGCGTTGCTCCAGATCATGGCCACCCTGCACAATGCCGAAGAGCGCCTGGTCAGGCCTGGTGTGCGCCGCTCGACACCGCTCAGCCCATCGGTGGGTGCGCTCCATGGCCAGACGCACGTTCTCATCGTTATCGCCATAGGACGGGCACTGGTCGAGGGCCATCGCAACGTCTACGCCCAGAGCCTCCTGGTAGCGCATGGCATCCTCGGGTGAGACCACGTGTCGAGAGCCGTCTATGTGCGATGTGAACTCCACGCCCACATCGGTGACACGTCGCAGTCCGCCGAGGGAGAAGACCTGGAAGCCACCCGAGTCGGTCAGGATAGGGCCGTCCCACCCCATGAACGTATGCAGACCGCCCAATCGCTCGATAGTGTCGGCGCCGGGTCGCAGGTAGAGGTGGTAGGCGTTTGCCAGGATGATGTGGCTGCCAAGTGCTCGCACCTCATCGGGAGTGACACCCTTCACAGATCCTTGAGTTGCTATGGGCATGAAGGCAGGCGTGGGCACATCGCCGTGGGTCGTGGTGAGAGTTGCAGCGCGTGCCTGGCCGGAGGTGTGGTGCACCGTGAACGAGATGGCAGATGTCATGCCTGGATACTACCAGGGCATTGCCCTGGACTCAAACTCCCTGACGCTTACCGGTGGAACATGTTGAACATCAAGCCTCAGTCTGGGTTAGAATGCGGATACTAAATCCAACACCAGGGGATACCTATGAAAATCGCCGTCTGCATCAAACAGATACCCATCATCGCCCGCGTGAAATTCGACCACGAAACGCGGACCATCGTGCGCGAGGGCGTGCCTCTGGAGGTGAACTCCTATGACCTGCTGGCGGTGTCGGCGGCGGTAAAGCTGGTAGTTGAGCAAGGCGGCGATGTGACCGTGCTGACCATGGGCCCGCCCCAAGCCAAGGATGCTCTGGTGCGGTGTCTGGCGATGGGGGCCGACCATGCTGTCCTCCTGACGGACAGAGCCTTTGCAGGAGCAGACACTCTGGCAACGGCCCGCGCGTTATCGTTGGCTCTGGCTCGCGAACCGTACGACCTGATCATGTGCGGCAAGCACAGCCTTGATGCTGAGACGGGGCAGGTAGGCCCTGAGATAGCAGAATTCCTCGGCATTCCGCAGGTGACCAGCGTGCGAGGTCTGCAACTCGATGCTGATAGGAACGTGTTGGTGGCTCAGCGTGAGACAGAGGAGGGCCTGGAGACGGTAGAAGCTCCATTGCCGCTCCTGGTGGCATGCGGAGATGGCGTCGCCGAAGAGGACTCACCTTCGCCCGAAGCCGTAGAAGCGGCGGGGAACATGACTATCGAAGAGGTGACGGCTGCCGACCTATCGTCTGATCCGAACGCCTTCGGTGCGGCCGGCTCGCCAACGTGGGTGGAGGAAGTGGAGGCCTTTGAGAGCAAACGTGTACCGCAGGTCTTTGAGGAAGAGGACGTGCGAGTGGCTGTGAACAAGGTTGTGGAGGCGCTTGAGGAGCGAGGTCTGTTCACCGGATGGGGTGAGGACGCTTCGGCGGGCGCTGACACCAAAACCCACTCGCCACGAGACCCGCATGGAGCCATCTGGGTGGTGGCTGAGACCGACCCCACTGGCGCACTCCGACCTGTGACCTTAGAACTGCTGGGAGCCGCAGAAAAGCTGGCGAACACTTCCGGCAGGGCGGTGGCAGCGGTCATCATCGGTCAGGGCGTGGAGGTACATACAACTGAGTTGGCTGAACACGGTGCAGACATGGTGTTCATTGCCGACCATCCTGATCTTGCGAGCTACTCGACAGCTCCCTACACCCAGGTGCTAGCCGATGCAATTCAAGCTCGAAAACCCTTCGCCGTGTTGCTCCCGGCAACGGTCAATGGGCGAGACCTGGCAGCGCGAGTGGCGGCACGACTGAGTCTGGGCCTCACGGGCGATTGCATAGACCTGGCCATCAATGACCTGGGCCAGCTTGTGCAGTACAAGCCAGCCTTTGGCGGCAACATCGTTTCGCCCATCATTTCCAAGACGACACCGCAGATGGCTACGGTGCGACCCGGCATGCTCGCTCGAGCGGTGCGAGACGATTCGCATACGGCGGTGGTGGAGCAAATGACCGTGTCTGACGATGCATCGCAGAACCCGATCACCATAATCTCCTCGGTGCAGGAGGGCTCTGGCGAAGGGGCTCGGCTGTACGAGGCGGATGTAGTGGTGGGTATAGGGATGGGCGTCGGTGAGCCGGATAGCTATCCTATCGTATACGAGCTTGCCGAGACGCTGGGCGCAGCAGTGGCTGCCACGCGAGAGGTCACGGACCGCGGCTGGCTCCCCAAGCAGCAACAGGTGGGGATTACCGGCAAGGCAATCTCTCCAAAGCTGTACATCGCCCTGGGAATCAGCGGCAACCTGAACCATATGGTCGGAATCCTCCGGGCTGGCATAGTCGTCGCGGTCAACACCAGAGCGAAGGCCTTCGTATTCCGGTCGGTCGATTACGGCATCGTCGGCGATTGCGCTGAAGTCGTACCGATGCTGACCGAGGCGCTGCGTGCGGCAAAGGCGCGTGCAGGGGGCTAGCTGTTTGAATATTCAACGAGGTGTTTGATGGCTTCTTCACCGGTCAAAGTCGGCCTCCACGTCCCTGCAGCGTCCACAGGCCAGCTACCTTCGGGTGCCCAGTACATCGAGTTCTTCAAGCAGGCGGAAGCGCTTGGCTACGACTCGCTGTGGACGGAGGATCGGGTCTTCCACGATGCAAACTTCCTGGAGTCCCTAACACTGCTATCGTGGGCCGCAGCGAGCACTGAGCGTATCCAGCTTGGCACCGCGGTGTTGCTCCTGACTTTGCGGAACGCCCCTGCGCTGGCCAGACAGGTCTCCACCATGGATCACTTGTCCGGCGGACGTCTGAACCTGGGCATCTCCATAGGCGGTCGACCCAATGAATACCCAGGGCTTGGTATGCGGGAGTCGAGCCGCGTGGCGCGCTTGCGTGAGAACATCGCTGTCCTTAAGCAGCTGCTGACCGGGGAGTCTGTGGCGTACGAGGGTCGATTCTACCAGCTTGATGAAGCCATTGTCAGACCTGCCGTGAATCGACCCGGAGGTGTGCCGATGTACATGGGAGGTCGCGTGGATGCTGCGTTGCGTCGAGCGGCGGAGTTGACCGATGGTTGGATAGGCGGCCCCTTCAGTCCTGCTGAGGACTACCGGACATCCCTGGCGACGGTTCATGAATATGCGAAGGGGTTCGGTCGTGACCCCGCTAACATGGAAGCCGGAAAGCTGATCTACGTGAGCGTAGATGACGACAAGGAACGTGCTCTGGCGACGCTGAAGCCGTTCATCGCCGACTACTATGGCCCTAGGATAGATATCGCCGAGCATGGTGTGTACGGGCCGCCGGACGAGGTTGCAGCGCAACTGAGGGACTTTGTGGATGCAGGCGTGAATACGTTCATGCTGGGCGTGCCGGCGCTGGACATCGACCACATCGAGCGGATTGCCAAAGAAGTGGTGCCAAGGCTGAGCCTTGACCCTGGCTCCTGACGGTTACCACAGCGAATTCCATGAATACCGAGAGATAGTGCGGTAACCGCAAGTGGGTGCAGAGCTGCGCCCTGCCTAGGCGGCGTCTGGGAGGTCTACCGTAGCGCCGGACGCTGTGAGCAGCACGGGTCGTTTGTGGCCGTTCACCACATCGGCGTCCACGATGCATCGACTCACATCTGAGAGCGATGGCATCTCGTACATCACATCCAGCAAGGAGCGCTCAATGATGGTGCGGAGGCCACGGGCGCCTGTCTTGTGAGCCATGGCCTCTTCCGCAGCGGCTTCAAGTGCATCGTCCTGGAACGTGAGTTCAACGTTGTCCAAAGTGAACAGGTGCTGGAACTGCTTAATGACCGCGTTCTTGGGGTCTGTCAGCACACGGATGAGGTCCGGCTTGGTAAGGGCGTTCAGCGCCACGATGACGGGGAACCGGCCTACCAGCTCAGGAATGAAGCCGAACTCAAGAAGGTCCTCACTGTTCACATGCTGCAGGATGTTCGCCTCGTCGATCTCGTTTCCGTTGGACCTGTCGTTTCTGTGCAACCCGATGAACCGCTTGTCCTTGAGGACTCGCTTCTCCACCACCTGCTCCAGCCCATCGAACGCGCCACCACACACGAAGAGGATGTTGTCCGTTTTGAACTGGATGAACTCCTGGTGCGGGTGCTTGCGGCCTCCGGCGGGTGGGATGGCAGCAGTGGTGCCCTCAATGATTTTGAGGAGACCCTGCTGAACGCCTTCGCCTGATACATCGCGAGTGATGGAAGGGTTCGGCCCCTTCTTAGCGATCTTGTCGATCTCGTCGATGTAGAGGATGCCGTGTTCGGCCTTGCCGATGTCCCACTCGGCAGCCTGGATGAGTCGAAGAAGGATGTGCTCGACGTCCTCGCCGACGTAACCAGCTTCAGTCAACGACGTTGCGTCCGCGATGGCTGATGGGACGTCCAAAATCCGGGCCAGGGTCTGTGCCAGGAGGGTCTTGCCGCTGCCTGTAGGGCCTA
Source organism: uncultured Dehalococcoidia bacterium (assembly GCA_913049785.1). Classification (GTDB taxonomy): domain Bacteria; phylum Chloroflexota; class Dehalococcoidia; order Lucifugimonadales; family UBA1127; genus UBA1127. The sequence continues at coordinate 96,835 of CAJWXP010000002.1, forward strand.
TGAGGAGGATGTTGCTCTTCTGGAGTTCCACATCGGTCTGAGCCTTTGAGGAAGCCCAGATACGCTTGTAGTGGTTATATACGGCAACGCTGAGGACCTTCTTGGCCTGATCCTGTCCAATGACGTACTCATTCAGCTTGTCGTAAATGGTCTTGGGCGGGAGGAATTGCGTGCTTAGCTCAATTGCGGCTTCCTCTATCTCAGGGGCTGCTCCCCCGTCCTCACCCATGATCTGCTGGCAGAGGATCACACATTCGTCGCAGATGAATACCTTTTCAGGGCCCGCGACGAGGCGCTTGACTTCGCCTTGGGGCTTGGCGCAGAAAGAACACTGATAATCAGATTTACCGCTACCCTTGGACGCCATGTCGTGTCTCTCCTCCGACCACCGTTGCCCTTACAAGTGCTATTTGGCTTCTGCCTTGACCTGTTCTCTGGTCAGGATCTCATCAACCAGGCCGTACTCTACCGCCTGCTCTGCAGTGAGGTAGAAGTCGCGGTCTGTGTCCTTGGCAACCTGCTCATAGGACTGGCCAGACTGCTCAGAAATGATCTGGCGGATCCTGTCCTGGGCTCGCAAAATCTCGCGGGCAGCGATCTCGATGTCTGTTGCCTGGCCCTGCGCTCCGCCAAGGGGCTGGTGCATGTGGATGGTGGAGTTCGCCAGGGTGTAGCGCTTGCCCTTGGCGCCGGCGCAGAGGAGCACGGTGCCCATGCTGGCGGCGAGGCCCACACAGATGGTTGAGACATCTGGGGCAATGAGGTTCATGGTGTCAAGGATGGCCATGCCGGAAGTGATGACGCCACCTGGGGAGTTGATGTACAGGCTGATGTCCTTGTCAGGATCTTCACGCTCCAGGTACAACAGCTGGGCAATGATCAGGTTGGCCATCTGGTCACCAACGGGAGTTCCAAGGAAGATGATCCGTTCTCTCAGGAGGAGGGAATAGATATCAAATGAGCGCTCACCTCTGGCACCACTCTCAATCACCATTGGAATGATGTTCTGGGGAGGCGGCCCCATGATCTGACCTGCTGCTTGGACCAACTCTAGGCTGCTGTGTGCCATGTTTCTACCCTCCTGCTTCTTAGTCTCTTGATGGTTCCGGCGCTTACGAAGCGCTTGGTTCCTCGGTCTTTTCTTCAGTGGATTCATCGGGTTCTTTTGAGGCTCTGGATTTTGCAGCGGCCTTGGGCTTTGCTGCAGTCGGTGCCTCTTTCTTTGCGATGGCGATGAGGTGCTCCACGGTGTGGCGAGACCTGATAGAGCGTGCGACCGACTCCCTGTTCTCCTGGTTCATGAACATTTGACGGACCTGATCACCCTGCTCACCTGAGGTCTCCACCATGGTCTCGATCTCTGCTTCGATGTCCTCGTCTGAAGCCTCGATATCCTCGATCTTGGCGACTTCTGTGATGAGATAGGACCGCCGAAGCTGCTGCTCTACGGTCTCACGGGTCTCTTCTCGAAGCTCTTCTTCGGACTTCTTGGTGACATCGATGTACTCTTCCAGACTAATGGCGCGACCGAGTCTGCGGCCAATGGTCTCCTGAATCTCTTCAAGGTGGTGGTCAATGGCACGCTCGATGATGATGCTGGGAAGCTCCACGGAGCCGATGACCGCCAGTTCATCCATCACAAGGTCTTCATACTGGTGTAGGTCCTGGTGCTCCAACTCTTCCTGTAGCTGCTGCCGTATGTTGTCTTTCAATGCATCCAGGCTGTCAAAACCCTCACCCACGCCTTTGGCGAACTCGTCGTCGAGGTCAGGGAGCTTCTGCTCCTTGGTTTCCTTGGCAGTCACGGTGAAGTGGCACTCTTTGCCTGCCATCGCCTCGCTGAGGTAGTCCTCCGGGAACGTGAGATCGAACTCGCGGGTGTCTCCGGCGCCGATGCCGACCAGTTGCTCACCGAAGCCAGGGATAGGCATGGGCTCATCGCTCAAGATGAACGGGCCGTCCTCCTGGTCCAGCAGCGTCTCACCGTCTATGACGCCTTTGAGGTCCATGATGACCTGATCGCCCATCTTCGCGGGGTGTTCCACCGGTTCCCAAAGTGCAGACTGCTTCTGGGTCTCCTCCAGGGATTCGTTGATCTGCTCATCGGTGACCGTTGGCGTTACCCACGGCACTCGCAGGGAGTTGTAGTCGCCGGTCTCCACCAGAGGGGGCAGTGGCACGATTGCCTTGATGGTGACGGGCTCTGTCTCTATCAACTCCACGTCAGGCTGGGCCCCGGCTTCGATTTCTTCTTGTTCGATGGCCTTGGCCGTGACCTCAGGGATCATGAATTCCAGCGCCTCTTGCAGAAGCGATTCACGTCCAACGACGCGCTCCACTACCGCTCGCGGTGCTTTACCAGGGCGGAACCCTGGAACTTTGACCTTCTGCGATACCCGCTGATAGGCCCGTTGCAGATAGCTCTCCAGATCAGGTTCTTCCAGTTCGATGTTTAGCACAGTCTGGCGCTGCGCCTCGTCTTCTCGTGTAACTTTCAAGGTTTCCTCACTTGTGGGTTAGCTTAAATTATAGCATAGGGCATTTAGACTTCGCAGAGCTAAGTTGAGCTTGTCTTTTACCGCTATCCGGCAGAGCTCAGTGCGATTCTCGCTACCCTAGATAGATGGTGAGGTCAGCATGGGGAAACTCCACAGCTAACTCTCCCGCCATTTCATCTTCTATTGTGGTTGCATAGGAGCTTTTGACTCCTATGTCTGTGCCGTGGGGGCAGTCCTTCCCAGCTTCCTTCATTGGGCAGAGGTGGTTGCCGGTCTGGCCGTCCCAGAACCCCACGAACTTGAATGGATAGAACAGCGTCTCAGCAATGCCCCGCAAGTCTCCTATGATCTCTGTGCCACGATATTCTGGCGGTGCTCCAATCTGCACTTTGATCTGCGCCAGTAAAGACGGGCGTTGTGTTCCGGCCCGTGGCTTGGGTGAGGGAGAAGTCATACCCTGCTCCGTATCGCGCCCCATAACCCTGCGGAAAAGATGACGGCGCCGATTATCATGGATACCCACCCAAAGGCGTTCAGCAGCCAGGAGGCAACAGGGGTGTTCATGAAGATCCCGAACAGAAAGATCACAAGCCCAACGATGATTGAGCTTCCTGTTGTGATGTAGAGCCGTGCTCTTTTAGGGTTGTTCTCGAACGTCAAAGCTGCTCCATTCAATCAATCGATGACTGCGTTGCCGCACAGAGAAAGAGCTACCTGATGACTCGCCTGAAACTCAAGTGTACGAAGTGGGCTCTCAGGCTGTCAACGCAAGCTCCAATGTCCTCAAAGGCTCCTATCGTTTCTATTGAAATACGATTACAATGATATGGACGCGTTGAGAAGTTGATTGATATACTCACCCGCGTCTACATATTCATGGTAGTGGAGACACACCCAAGAAGCTTGAAAGCTTGAGGTGAGTGAATGACTGAACAAGAATTCTCATATAAGCCCTTTGCGTCTCAGGGATTCTACCAGGTAGTCAACAAACAGTTGGTTGAGATGGTGGATTTCCACCCTGGTCAACGCGTGGTCGACCTCGCCTGTGGAACCGGCGCTGTGACGAGGCTGATCCTCGAAAAGCTGAAGGGCGCTCGAGATAGCTTGGTCATCGGAATCGATATGTCCGCTACAGCCATACGCGAAGCGATGGCCCAACTTAGTAATGTAAAAGATGTGGCGCTGGAGCTTATCCACAGTCGCGCGGAACAGCTTTCCGAGATTGTGAAAGAACATGTGGACGGTGTTGTGTTCTGCAACGGCATCCACATGGTTCCGGACAAGACGGAGCTGATGAGCGAGGTTGCCATCACCCTTCGACCTGGCGGTACTTTTGCTTTCAACACCACATTCTTCAATGGCGCTGTTCCGGAGGAATCGGAACAGTTCTACCGCCGGTGGATGTCCAAGTCCATCCGGTCGCTCAAAAAGAACCATGACATGCTGCCTTCACGTGATGTTGAGAAGGTAGCAGCTCGGGTGCAGCTCAGCGTTGAGGAGTATGAAGAACTCCTGGCGCAAAGCGGCTTCACCATCAAACGGAAGGATCTGTGTCCGGCACCAATGGACCTTGAGGGATTCCTGGCAATCAGTCAGTATGAGGCCTTCATTGAAGGTGCCATGCCTGGGGTACCGCTGGAGCTTGGCTCAGAATCGCTGCAGAATGGCGCGCGTCTGGCGTTCGAGGAGTTGAAGTTAAAGGACGTCCCCCGCAACTGGCTGTCGGTGGTTGCCACCAGAGACTAGCAGGATTCATCCTGCACCTATTATTCCTGACGGTTAATAAGGAACCCGCTCAGACTCTGGGCGGGTTTTTTCTTTGCTTGGGGATCGCTCCACGGTTGGAGCCTGGCCCTAACCCGCTGACTTCTGCAGATAGTCCTGAAGAGGTTGGATGGTGTACTGCGCGCCGCCATCGCTTAGCGCTTCCAGGGCAGTGCGGGCCGTATCCAGCGAGGTGAAGCAGGGGATACGACGCTCCACCGCCGCCCTCCGGATGTAGAAACCGTCACGCATCGGTTGCTCCTGGTCACCGGATAGGGTGTTGATCACGGCATCCACCAGGCCTTGCTGCACAATATCCACCACGTTAGGGCTTCCCTCCAGCAGCTTGGAGACTTGAGTCACATCCGTCACTCCAAGGCTCCTGATAAACCGCGTGGTCCCTTCCGTGGCGTAGAGCTTGTGGCCTGTTTCCGCCAGGGCTTTGATAAGCGTCACCGCGTCGTCCTTGTCCTTATCGGCGATGCTGACGAGCACTGCGCCATCTGGTTTAAGCAGCATGTTTGACGCGATGAGCGCCTTGACCATGGCGGCAGAGTACTCGTAGTCCACACCCATGACCTCGCCCGTCGATTTCATTTCTGGCCCGAGGTGGGTGTCGACGCCAGCCAGCTTGGACATGGAGAAGACGGGAGCTTTCACTGCTACCAACTTCTGACGAGGCCATAGTCCGGTCTCGTAGCCAAGCTCCTTCAACGTGTGGCCCAACATCACCTTGGTGGCCAACCGGACCATGGGTACGCCGGTGACCTTGCTGATGAAGGGTATGGTCCGACTGGCACGGGGGTTGACCTCCAGCACGTATACATCGGCAGGGTGCTCCTCGCCGGGGCTGGCAGGGCTCCGATAGTGGCCGCCGCCCATCACCACGAACTGGATGTTCATGAGGCCCTTCACGCCCAGGTTTCTGGCGATAGTCACCGTGTAGTCGGTTATCAGGTCAACCTCTTCAGAAGTCAGCGTGACCGAGGGGTAGATGGCCATGGAATCGCCGCTGTGGACACCCGCGCGTTCCACGTGCTCCATGACGCCGGGGATGACCACCGTCTCGCCATCGCAGACAGCGTCCACTTCGCATTCTTTGCCTTCAAGGTACTTGTCCACAAGCACGGGCCTGTCCGGGCTAGCTTCAATGCCTGCCAGCATGTATCGACCAAGGTCTTGCGGCCCGTACACGATCTCCATCCCTCGACCACCTAACACGTAGCTGGGCCTAACGAGGACAGGGTAGCCGACGGCGTCCGCGACCTGTAGCGCTTCCTCAACTGTGAGGATTGCAGCGCCTGGCGGCTGCGGGACACCGATATTCGACATGAACGCCTCGAACTTCCGACGGTCAGAAGCGGTATCGATGGCCTGAGCGCTGGAACCGAGGATGGGCAGGCCGACCTGGTCGAGCGACTGTGACAGGTTGATCGCTGTCTGACCGCCGAACTGAACCACGGAAGCCAGCGCGTCGCTGTTGTCGGCGTCGCCAGCCTCGTTCTCGATGACATCGCGCACACTCTCAGCGTCCAGGGGCTCGAAGTAGAGACGGTCGCTGGTATCGAAGTCGGTGGATACGGTTTCCGGGTTGGAGTTGACCATGATACTTTTGAGACCGTCCTCCTGGAGCGCCCAAGCGGCGTGGACGGAGCAGTAATCGAACTCGATGCCCTGACCGATGCGGATGGGGCCGCTGCCTATGACCAACGCTTTGCGTCCTGGTAACGGTAGGGCTTCATTCTCCTGCTCGTAGGTGCTGTAGTAGTAGGGCGTCACTGCCTCGAACTCGGCGGCGCAGGTGTCCACCATCTTGTAGACGGGTTTGATGCCCATTGAGAGCCGCAGTGCACGGACGCGTTCCGGCAACCCTTCAGCGATGCCGAAGGAGGCGATCTGGACATCGGAGAAGCCCAGGCGTTTGGCGTCCCACAGCAGCTTGTAGGTCGGCTGATCCGTCTCCAGGAGCACGTGCTCCATCTCTACGATGCGCTCCATGGCTCGCAGGAACCACTGGTCTATGTGCGTGTGAGCAAGAAGCTCTTCCGCCGTTGCGCCTCTGCGGAGAGCGGCCATCAGCGCCCAAATGCGTTGGTCAGTAGCCGGGAACAGGGGGAGATCGCGCCAGTCTGCGATGTCACGCCACTCGTTCGCCTCCCAGAGGAGCGATTGACTCCCCTGTTCGAGCGAGCGCACTGCCTTCTGAAGCGCCGCCTCGAAGGAACGATCGATGGCCATGACCTCTCCGGTGGCCTTCATCTGCGTGTTGATCTCGCG
>CAJWXP010000003.1 GCA_913049785.1 uncultured Dehalococcoidia bacterium
CTGCGAGCGAGTGGTGTCTTTCAGGTCCAAAAGCATCACTCCAGCTTTCTTGATCCGGAAGCCCTCACGCCAGAGAGATTTCAGCCCCGTCGCTGCCGCTTGGAGAATCACGCGGGTATCGTCCGTCGGGCGATTGAGTCCGACGATGTGACTTTGAGCGTACTGGGGCAGATCCTGGCGAAACCGATCGGTCTGCACAAAGACCATCACAGCGCGGGCCAGTGAGCTCCAAGTATCGCGACGATGCCCAGGGCCAGCACCAGCGTCGGGAACGCCATCAGCGCGTCTGACACCTGCTGCAACGCGGCATCGGCAAGCCTGCCGTAGTAGCCGCCGACAAGTCCCGCCAGGCCACCTATCGCCGACCCCAGTGCGATGGAGACGAACCCGACGCCCAACGATACGCGAGCGCCGTGGGCGATGCGACTCCACAGGTCGCGTCCCAGGTTGTCGGTTCCTAGCCAGTGGTCCGCCCCGGGCGAGAGGAGAATGCTATCGGCGTCCTGGGCAACCGGGTCTGCGGTAGCGAGCACCGGAGCCAGCAGAGCAATCACCACCAAAGTGAGAACAATGCCTCCGCCAATAGCCCCAAGGGGTTTGCCTCTTGCAGTCCGGGCAAGCCTCCACCAAGCATCGACAATCCATCGCACCACGACGTTATCCATGGCGCACCTGCGGGTTGAGCCACGTGTAGATCACATCCACCGTAAGGTTGACCAGCACCACCCACGCGGCAAAGAAGACGATGATGGGCTGCACAACGGTGTAGTCGCGGAACTTCACTGCTTCCAGCAGGAACAGACCCACACCGGGCAGCACGAACACCTGCTCTAGCACCACGGAGCCGCTGACCAGGGCCGCAAAGGCGATGCCCACTACGGTGATGACGGGCAGTAGCGCGTTTCGCAGGGTGTGGCGTTGCACTATAGCGCTCGGTTGCAGCCCCTTGGCCACCGCAGTGCGGATGTACTCCTGTCGCATCACTTCCAGCACGGCTGACCGCGTCATCCGACTGAGCAGGCCAGCGCCGGAGTAGCCAAGCACCAGGGCAGGCCAGATGAACTGGGTGAAGTTCCGCCACGGCGCATCGATGACAGACTCGTACCCAAGGGGCGGGCTCCAGGTGAAGTAGCGAACGCCGGCCAATAGCAGCAGCGTCGCAAGCCAGAAGTGTGGCAACGAGACACCACCCAGGGCAAAGATGCGAGCCACGTAGTCCACCCACGTGTCCTGTCGCAGCGCAGCCACAATGCCCAGGGGCACGCCCAACGCAATCGCGATGAATAGGCCCATGAAGCTGAGCTGCAGGGTCACGGGGAGCTTGCGAAGAAAGTCGTCCCACACGCTGCGTCCCGTGAACAGCGAGTCCCCCCAGTGCAGCGATGCCATGTCCCAGACCCACTCGCCGTACTGCTGGTACAGGGGCCTATCCAGCCCAAGAGTCGCACGCAGATCCTCTTTCTCCTGTGCCGTCGCGCCGATGCCTGAGCCGTCGGCGCCACTTATGATGAGGTCCGCCACGTCTCCAGGCGCAACACGTAGTATTGTGAAAATCACAATGGAGACCAGGAACAACGTCAGGAGGCCCTGGAGCAGGCGTCGTAGGAGGTAGACCTTCTTGTCCATGCCCAGAGGGTACCCATAGCGATAGGCCTACGCAACTGACACACCGGTCAACAAACACAGAAAGGGTGCGAGACTCAAGGCCTCACACCCTTTCCAATCGTCAAACGCTATGTGTGGTCTAGTGCAGCGGGGAGCAGTCTGCCGGAATCATGTGCCGCACAAGCTGAGCAACCGGGCTGGCATCTGTGTGAGGCGGCCAGACACCGGTCTTCCGGAACTCTGTCCGAACCTCGTCACGGTGAGCCCAATCCTTGAACGGGAACAACTGGATCATGCGGTTCAGGTTGCCAAGGGTGCTGGTGAAGATGCCGGCAACGGGATAGATTTCGGCTCGTCCTGCAATGGCCTCGCCGAATGCGGGAGCAACCTTGCCCAGAGTGCCTGGTGCATAGGTGTACTGGCGCATTTCGTACAGGTTCCCCCACTGTTGTGGGCCGCTCCAGTCCGTCATGCCCTTCACCGGGTCAAGGATGTCAGTCTCCATGGTGACAATAGCGCCCGGGACGCTGGGTGGCCAATTGCCGGCGGGGTCCTTGGCAGACTCGGCACGAACCTCCGCTCGGTGCTGCAGGTTCTCATACGGCCAGATGTGTATTACCTCGTTTAGAGGACCAATCTCCGTGTGCCAGAGGCCGCCCAACTGAGAGTACTTAGCTCTGGTCTGATAACCATCACCAAAAGCCTTCTCCCACTCGGCAACTCTGCCGGGTTGGAGGACGTATCGCCTCATTTCATAGATCATGTGTCGCCTCCTGAAGTTAAATAGCCAATATTTCGTGTTTCGGCGCGCCGAGTGTATCAAAGGTTCCCCAATGAGGCAAACCTGCCAACATACGAGCTAAGCCAATTAAACCTGTTCATCTGGAATAGGTAAACACCGCAGAGTACCGTCAGGGAACTCGGATCCAGGACTAAGTCCTGGTTTGCTCGCCTACAGCCGCGAAGGTCTGCTGGATCGCCTGAGCTGCCAGTCGCTGCGCCGCCGGGATCTCTTTCGGCCCACCCAGTGTGTAGGTCGCCAGGATGACCTCCGCACACTCTTCGATGATCTTATGTGCATCCACTGCGTCAGGCACGTCTACCCCGAAGGTCAGCAGGCCGTGGTTGCCCAGCAGCAGGCCACGTATCTGCCCTTTGCCATCGATGGCATGCTCGATCAAGTCAACGGACTCCTGCGAGCCTCTGGGGCCGTATTCTGTGACGGGGACGCCGTTGCCCATCCCGAAGCGCACCATCGGTTCATACGAGGCCGGGATAGGCATTCCAGCGACGGCGAATGCGGTAGCGCGAGGTGCGTGGGTGTGAACAGCGCCTCCTGCTTCAGGGCGCGTCTTATACACGATCCCATGCATGGGGATGATCTCCGCGCTGGTCGGCATGACGGAGCCGTCCAGGAGGTTGTTGTCCATGTCAAACAACCCGATATTGTCCATGGTGATCTGTTTCAAGTTGCTCACGGACGTCAACAGGAACGTGTCCGTCCCAGGTATCTTTGCACTGATATTTCCATGGGAGCTGTTACCCAGTATGCGGGAGCTCATCAGGTTCTCGGCAGCATCGGAAATCTGCTTTTTGTATTGATCTAACTTGGTATCAGACATTACATCCTCCTATGGGCCACGTACATTATTGCGGGGTATTATCCCCCCATACGCGCGCGCTAGCAAGCGCGTCATCGACAGAACTATACGTAGTCTGTAGACTAGCCAGATACACAAACCGCCTATGGGGGAATCAGCAATGGCACAAGCACAGACACGGACCCGCGCCGCAGAAGCCGCTCAGAGTTGGGAAGGGCATGATATTTCAGATCTCCTCTCCAAGTCCGCCGCGGTAATGCCAGCTATCAGCGCAACAGAGGCGGGCACGCCTGGCCGGTCCATTAGCTTTATGACCACAGAGCATGAGAAGCCAATCAACCTGGGCGGCGGAATCCCGGACCCAGACACGCTCCCGGTGTCCGGCCTTCAAGCGGCTTTTGATTCCGTGTTGGCAACAAACCCTACCGAGGCACTCCGTTACGGAGGTGTCTTTGGCTTTGATGACCTCCGTAAGGTCCTGGCAGACCGCCAGGGGCGCATCCAGGGTATAACTCTGGAGATGGACAACTTCCTGTTGACCCACGGTAGCGCCGGAGGCATCGATACCATCTGCGATACCTTCCTGAACCCGGACGATATCGTGATCGCAGAGCAGCCGAACTTCGCCGGTTCCCTACGAACCATCCGCGGTCATCTCTGCGAGATCATCGAAGCGGAACTGGGTGACGATGGGGATTTTGCCGCTCGTGTGGATGCCGCTGCCAACAAGGTCGAGGCGTCTGGCAAGCGGGTCAAGCTGCTCTACACTGTCCCTGACTACCACAACCCCACGGGCGCGACCATGACACTGGCCACCCGTGAAGCCCTCATAGAGGTCTGTGCCAAGCACCACATCCTCATCATGGAGGACATGGCCTACACGGAGATCTTCTTTGATGAGCCCCCACCACCATCGCTGTACGCCGTTGCTGACGGTCACGGCGTCATCCAGATAGGCACCTTCAGCAAGATCATCGCCACGGGGCTGCGAGTCGGTTGGATTCAGGCCAAAATTCCGGTCATCGAATCGGTGGCAAGGGTCCGGTACGACATGGGCGGCAGCCCTCTGCTCCATCGTGCAATTGCGAAGTATGTGGGATCAGGAGAAGTTGAGACCCACCTGGACGGGATGCGAGACCTCTATCGTCAGAAGTGCGAGACACTGGTCGCATCGCTTCAGGAGTACTGCGAACCATATCTGCGATTTGAAGTGCCGGACGGCGGCTTCTTCATCTGGGCGGAGTGCATAGGTGCGAGCGCACAGGATGTAGCCCGTGAGGCAGCTATTGAAGGGGTAACGTTCGCAGCGGGATCGAACTTCTTCGCCAAGCGGGAGGAGTCAGACACCTCCCACATCAGGATGGCACTCAGCTTCGCAACCATAGATGAGTTGGCGCAGGTAGGACCCAGACTTCGTGACGCTTTCCATCGCATCGTGGACTAGGGAGGGCAATGCCCTGCACCCATATGCCCTGACGGTTACTCAATTGACGTATTCCCGTTCGTCCTGTCCGACCCAAAAGGATAGATCGGACTCAGGCTCTTCAGCTTACGCCGAAGAGCCTGTGAAGGACGGCTTTAGTCTCTGTAACCAAAAAAAGAACCCCGTTCCATCTATTGGAGCGGGGTTCTTCATGTCAATTACAATCGTGCCGTCGGTACCCTAAGCCCTAACGTAACCAGACGCGGCCTTCGCCCGGCTTCGGTCGAACTTGCGTCGTTCGCTGTCGCCAAGGAGCTTCTTGCGCGTCCGGATGCTCTTGGGCGTGATCTCAACCAACTCGTCGGTACCCACGAAGTCCAACGACTCCTCCAGGCTCATTATGATGGGCGGTGTCAGTCGAACGGCAATGTCAGAGGTGGACGACCGGACATTGCTCATCTTCTTCTCTTTGCAGACGTTGACGATGATGTCCGAGTCTCGCGGGTGGATGCCCACGATCATCCCCTCATACACCGGTGTTCCAGCATCCACAAAGGTGCTGCCTCTGCCCTGGGCGTTGTTCAGCCCGTAGGTGATGGCCACACCCTCTTCAGAGGAAACCAGCGCTCCGGTGCGAACCGATTGAAGGCTGCCTACTACGGGCTCATAGTCAATGAACTCCGCGCTCATAACGCCGTTACCGTGGACTGTGCGGAGGAAGAAGCTATGGAAACCGATCAGGCCACGGGTAGGCACCTTGAACACCATACGGACGTGCCCCTCTCCGTCTGAACGCATGTCTTCCATCTTGGCCAATCGCTTGGAAAGGTTCTCTGTCAGTGCTCCGATGAACTCATCATCGGTATCGATATAGAGCTTCTCATACGGCTCGTGCTTCTTACCATCGATGATCTTGGTGATCGCTTGAGGGCGGGATGCCTCGATCTCGATGCCCTCACGTCTCATCGTCTCCAGCAAGATGCCAAGGTGCAGTTCACCGCGGCCTACCACCAGGAACTCGTTCGGCCGGTCTGTGGCCTCTACCCGCAGGCTGACGTTGGTCTTGAGCTCTCGCATCAACCGGTCCCGGAGCTGCCTGGCTGTGACGGCATTCCCGTCTTTCCCTGCGAAGGGCGAGGTGTTAACGCCTACCGTGATGGTCACCGTAGGCTCGTCGACAACGATGAACGGCAGCGCATCCGGTGCGTTCACGTCTGCCACCGTGTCACCAATGGACACGTCCGTCACGCCAGCCATGGCAACGATGTCACCGGCATCTGCCGATTGGACCTCTACACGCGCCAACCCCTGGTACACGTACAATCGTTCAATCCCGTACTGGACCATCTCGCCCTCACGGTCGATGCGGATCACCTGTTGGCCCTGGGTAATGCTTCCTCGGAATATGCGTCCCAGAGCGATCTGGCCAAGGTGGTTATCGTAGTCAAGCGCAGCTACCTGTATCTGAACCGGCGCACTCGTGTGGCCACCCGGCGCAGGGACTTCTCTGAGAATAGCGTCAAACAGAGGGACCATGTCCATGTCCGTGTCCTCAACGTTGCGACGAGCGTAGCCCTCTCGCGCAGAGGCATACAGCACCGGGTAATCCAGCTGGTCAGCGTCTGTGACCACTTCTAGGAACAGGTCCTGGACCATGACCTCAACCTCGGCGATGCGAGCGTTGGGTCTATCGATCTTGTTGATGACGACAACGGGTTTCAGGCCGTTCTGAAGGGCTTTGTGCAGTACGTATCGCGTCTGTGGCATGGGCCCGTCAATCGCATCCACGATAAGCAGGCATCCATCTGCCATGTTCAACGCACGCTCAACCTCACCGCCGAAATCGGCGTGGCCTGGCGTATCGATGATGTTAATCTTCACGCCGTTGTAGGTGATGGCAGTGTTCTTCGCCAAAATCGTAATGCCGCGCTCTCGCTCTAGGGGGTTGGAGTCCATGATGAGTTCCCCCACAACCTGGTTATCACGGAAAACCTTGCTCTGCTTGAGAAGTGCATCCACCAGCGTGGTCTTGCCGTGGTCTACGTGGGCGATGATGGCAATGTTACGAACGTCTTGGCGCTTTTGTTCTGTCATGTCTCCCATACTCAAAAGCCAAAAAAATACTGACCCTAGTGGCCAGCACATAGCCTACCTACCTATGATAGCACATATGTCTTGCATAGCCAGTCTGGATACTAAGTATGGCGTTAGCCTCCCTTGACAGAGACAGCACCAATACATAGGATTTTGGAACCCCCACATCTTATTCCGTTTGTACGTTATCATTCACAGGTAAAGGGGAGTCCCTTGCGTTTGATGATGAAAATCGCTATTCCCAATGAGCCATGGAATTCCATGATGAAAGCGGGTACCTTCGGCCCCACCATGGGGAGGATTTTGGCCGCTATCAGGCCTGAAGCTTCCTACTTCACTACGATAGACGGCCAACGGGGCGGGTTCATAGTGGTGGACGTTGACGATGCCAGCAAAGTCCCCTCTATTGCCGAACCCCTGTTCCAGGCGTTCAAAGCCTCCGTAGAGATCGGCGGCGCCATGACTGCAGAAGACCTACAGACGGCTGACGACGACATCGCCCAGGCTGCCAAGATCTACCGCTAGGCCAGACACGGCCCCTAAACACAACGCATGTGAGGAGTTCCTCGATGAAACGTAGCGAAAACCGGATACTGACCACCCACGCAGGAAGCCTTCCTCGACCACCGGAACTTCGAACCTTGCTCGACGCACGGGCACAGGGAGAGGCTTACAACGAGGCGGAGTTCGACAAGCGAGTCACGATGGCCGTCAAGGAAGTCGTCGACAAGCAGGTGGAGATCGGCATCGATGTCATCGGCGAGGGCGAGGAATCTAAGCCCGGTTTCGCAAATTACCTTGACGAGCGGATGGCTGGTTTTGAGCTGAGAGAGTTGGAGCCGGGCCAGGTGCCGGCCATGGCCCAGGACGGCCGCGACCGCACGGACTTCAGGGAGTTTTACGCCGCAATGGACACCAGCGGTAGGACATTCGCTGATTACGGCAATAGGACAGCACCCCGAGTGCAAAAGCGCCTGGTCTGCACCGGCCCCCTCTCCTACATTGGTCAGGAGTTGGTGAAGACAGACGTAGCCAACTTCCAGGCAGCCTTGACCGGCGTCACGTACGAAGAGGGTTTCATCCCGTCGTTGGCGCCCGGCACCGTCGATCACAGGCTCTACAACAACTTCTACAAGACGGAAGAGGAATTCGTTTACGCTATTGCCGATGTGATGAAGGAAGAATATGAAGCCATCGCTAACGCAGGCTTTATCGTTCAGATCGATGACCCAGGCCTGCCCGATACCTGGGACATGCTGGTATCTCGACCCAGCCTCACAGAGTATCGCAAGTACGCTGACCTTCGAATCGAGGCACTGAACCATGCGCTGGCCAACGTGCCATCGTCCCAGGTGCGGTATCACATCTGCTGGGGTAGCTGGCACGGGCCACACACCTATGACATCCCGTTGGAAGACATAGTGGACATCATGCTCAAGGTCAACGCGGACGCTTTCTCTATTGAAGCAGGCAACGTTCGACACGACCACGAGTGGCGCGTGTGGGAGACAACCAAGCTCCCAGAGAACGCTGTCCTTGTCCCCGGCGTGGTCAGCCACGCAACTAACGTAGTAGAGCACCCACGCCTGGTAGCAGACCGCATTGTGCGGTACGCAGGCCTTGTGGGACGTGAGAACGTGATCGCCGGCACGGACTGCGGCCTGGGCGGTCGTGTGCACACGCAGCTTGCCTGGGCCAAGGCCAAGGCGCTGGTAGAAGGCGCACAGCTTGCCACCAAGGAACTCTGGAGTTAGCAGGGCTAGCCCTGTACCCAGGCTCACCCTCCTGAATGACGACGGTGAATAAGCCCTGGGAACGAAGGCTGCAAGACTGGTTCATGAGTACACCAGGATGATGACAAAGAAACTATTACCGACCACAGTTGTTGGGAGCTATCCACAGCCAGACTGGTTGGTCAAACGGGAGTCCATCGCTGGCCGTACTGTGCCGCGCATTCGGCAGACCGGCTTCTGGAACGTGGCCGACGACTTGCTTAGCGAGGCCCAGGACGACGCCACGGTGTTGGCCATCCGCGCTATAGACTGAGGCAGCTATTTGCGCTCCGGTATTAGAGCCCGTAGCTCTCCAGGAACCGTAGCCAGAACTCACTCACGGTTGGGAAGGCAGGCACCGCGTGCCATAGGGTATCCAACGTCACCTGTCCCACAATGGCTATCGTTGCCGCGTGGAGGAGTTCACCCGCCCCAGGCCCGACGAACGTAGCACCCACCAATACGCGCTTATCCTCATCGACCACCCAGATGCATGTACCGTCAATGCCCTCGCCCATGGTTGCAGCGCCGCCGCTGGCGCCGTAAGGCCATGTGACTACGCGCACGTTGATGCCCTTCTCTCGCGCAATCTTCTCCGTCATGCCCACCGATGCCACCTGAGGATCTGTGAACACCACTCGAGGGCTAGCGACGTTATCGCCCCAAGCCGACACGTCCTTGCCGAGGATGTGATCCCCCGCGATACGCGCCTGATACTTGCCCATGTGGGTTACTAGGTTACGACGGTTCACATCACCGATGGCGTAGAGCCATCCACCGGCGACACCGGTAGCTACTAATTGGTCGTTCACGTCAATGAACTTGCCAGCTTCAAGGCCGACGGATTCAATCCCAACTTCGCTGGTGTTGGGCGTGCGGCCAACCGCGACCACAAGCTCCGTGCCTGTCACTGAGCCTCCATCGTCCAGCGATACGGTCACTTCTGCGCCGTTGCGACTGGCTGCCGTCACGCGCTTGCCAGTGAGTACCTTGATGCCTTTTTCCTCAAAGGCCTTGGCAACAAACTCGCCGGCTGCGGGCTCTTCCAGGGGCAGCAACCCGTCCTGCATCTCAATGACCGTGACGTCGGAACCCAGGGAGTTCCACGCCTGGGCCATCTCTATGCCCACGACCCCTCCACCAAGGATAAGTAGGCGTTCAGGCACAGTTGGAGACGTCACGATTTTGCGAGAGTCCCACGCAGCGGCGTCCGCCAGCCCGTCTATGGGTGGCATGAACGACGCGCTTCCTGTAGCAACCACTACAGCCTTCCGAGCGACCAACTCCCGCACAGTGCCGTCCTTTTCGATGGCTGTGACAGCTTTCTCACCGGTGATCTTACCGACGCCTCGGATGAGCGTGGCGTTCACAGACGCCAGCCACTGTTCCTGGCCACTATCGTCCCAGTTGCTGGCGAAGGCGTTGCGACCGCTCAGTGCCTTTTCAACATCGATGCCGCCCGTTACCGCATCGCGGATGGATGGGACACGTCTGGCCACTGCCAGAGCCTCGCCGGGTCGCAGCAGCGCTTTGCTGGGCATGCACGCCCAGTACGAGCACTCACCGCCAACAAGCTCCGACTCGATGACAACGGAGGTCAGTCCTCCATCCTGTACGCGGCCAGCCAGATTCTCCCCAGCGGCCCCGCCACCGATCACAATGACATCAAACTCTTCAGCCATAAATGCACTCCTCACACGTAGTTGTTGGCCAGGCCAACAGGGATTAGGTTATGTTCACCGCCATTGATTCAGATGCGATTTCTCGCTAACGGGTTCTCATAATAGCGGCTGTCCACGTGGTGGGGAAGGGGGCACGAGGTCGCGGCAGGCGATGGCAGGTACCAGGCAGTGGTCTAGAAAATCGCGGTGAATGCAGCAGTATCAAAGATGACGCGGATGGCGGTGATCTTCTCGCCCGTGACTGTATACACCTCAGACATCGCCACGCTTGGGGCGTCCTTGACCGGGACAAGGTCGTAGATGATGCATACATCCTGGCCGCCCGTCAGCACGTTCTGCTTCTCCAGGGTCTTCACCAACGCGCCAAGGGGCGTGATTGCAGCGATGAGGTCTTCCGCGCTGTTGAGGGTGTCGAAGGGCCCTTGGAAGGATAGGTCATCATGGAGGTACTCTCGAGCAGCGACGAAATCCTTGTCGCGCCATGCTTCAAAGTACGCTTCAGCTATGGCCTGTGGTGTGCGTGATGGCATGGTTACGGCCTTATCAACAGCACTGGTACACGAGTGGTCCTGATCAATTCGTCGGCCACGCTGCCAAGCAATGCTCGTTGGATACGCCCTCGGGCTCGCGTGGCAATGGCTATCAGGTCAGCATTGGGCTGTTGAGCCACGTTGCGAATCACCCTGGCAGGGTCACCGACAGCCACTTCCGTAGATACATGGATACCCTGTCCCTGAATCGCACGTTCGTGCCGTTTGAGGTACCTGCCCGCGCGCAGTCGATTATCGGCCACGCTGTTTTTGGCGCTCTCCACCAGCATCTTCGAAGCCGCGGCGCTCGGAATCTCGGCCATCGTCGCAGAGCCAAGAATGGTCGCAACTGTAGACATTTCAATCACCCGGAGGAGCACCAGCTCAGATCCGTGGGTAGCCGCCATGTTACGAGCGTGTGCAAGGGCTTTGGTGCTCTGGCGAGTGCCGTCCAAAGGGACAATGATGCGAGTGAACATGATGGCTCCTCGCTACAGATTGCCGGTCTCGTACAGGCTCCAAATGGCTATGACAATACCAGTGAAGATGGGAGCAAAGGGACCGGTGAAGAATTGGAGACGAGTGATGGCTTCCCTTGGCCGGTTCAACGCTTCTTGGGAGCGACGGCGACGCGATCGCCAGACCAGCCCGAAGACCACCAGCCCGAGGCCAAGGAAAAAGAGAAGGTCACCGAATGACACGATAGCAGCCCCCAACAGATTGGCCCTATGCTATCATCCTTTTAGGGCCCGTAGCTCAAGGGCAGAGCAAACGACTCATAATCGTTGGGTTGATGGTTCGAATCCATCCGGGCCCACCACCACAACGGCCCCAAAACCCACCTTTACAGTGCAGCCTCTATGGTGCGGATGCGTTCCTCGATGCCCTGAAGGCTTGTGTAGTCCTCGTCAGCCAGCTTGTAGCAACGCTCCAGGTAGAGCTGAGCAAGGTCGCCGCCGGTCCGTGATGGGTCTTTGGCAGACTTCAACAACGCATCCAGCTGATAGTTTTCAGGTACATACCGAGCTAGTATCCCGATCTCCTCTTCAGCCTCTTGAATACCTCGAGTATCGTTGCCCTCGACCGCAAACCTCAACTGGCCCGTGAGCTTCGCCAACTCCGCTAGGCGGTCTCGCTCTCCCATCAACTCGAACAGCACTTCGTTCACACCCGGGCCGCCAATGAACTCCGGCTCCTGCGGTATATCGGCGGGCACCGCACCCTGGATGTACGACTGGTAGCGTTGCGCATACTCCTGCACCAGGTCGTTCACTTGCACCAGCATGTCCTGGATCTGAGATGTGGAAACCTCGCCGCCGTAGAGCATGTCGTCTCCGCGGGCATTGACCAGAGTCTCTAGGTGGCTTTGACCACCAACCTCTTCCGGCATCGGCGGAAAAGCGAACGCCGATAGCTCCTGAGCATTCATCTGGGGCACCTGGTTGGCAAGGAAGGGTGGCATGTACTTGACCAGGTCAATGGAGATGGGGAGCACCACCACATATGTGGCAAACAGTTTCCCGGTGCCACCCGTCTCTCGGAAATACAGGAGGGCGTGTCCCTTGGGTGCCGTTGGGTCTCCCCGATCAAAAACTAGATCCATACGTCCCTCTAGCTACGATTACACTGCTATTATAGCGCACTAGGAACCCCCGCATTCACGACACACTCTTGTCGTCGTCTAATACTTGGCGAGTCTCGCTCAAAGGCCTTCACTTATGTAAATACCACCCCTAGACTCCCACAGGGATAGGGATATACTACGTTGCGTGAATAGCCGCCTAGCAAATGGCTGCTCTCAGAATGTTGCTGAAGCACAGCAGAAGGAGACTGGTTTGAGGATCTATCTGGGGAACCTCCCGTACGAGTCAGCAGAAGAGGATCTTGAGGAGACATTTCGACAATATGGACAGGTGGAATCTGTCACCATCATCCGGGACAGGGACACCGGTCGATCAAAGGGTTTCGGTTTTGTAGAGATGCCGGAGAACGGCGAGGCCCAGTCAGCTATTGACGCCATGAACGGCAAGGAAATGGGTGGACGCACCCTGACGGTGAACGAGGCCCGACCCCGAGAGGAACGCGGCAGCGGTGGCGATGGCGGCGGATACCGCGGCTAGGGTATCCTAGTACTAGGGACTGCGCCTTCTGGTGCTGGTTCTAGGTCATACCGATACGCGGGTGTAGCTCAGCGGTAGAGCGCCTGCCTTCCAAGCAGGTGGTCGTGGGTTCGATTCCCATCGCCCGCTCCAGGCTTGTCACATGAAAGCAGCCCTTAACCGGGCTGCTTTTGTCGTTAGGGCACCGGCGTCATGGTAGGTGTTGCCGTTGCAGGAGGGGTGGGTGTAGGAGTGGGAGCAACCCCGGTGATGAGCTTCACGGACGGTACTGGAGCTTGATCCAACAGGCTGGTTTCGCCCGCGCCGCTGGTCTTCCGTACGCTGTACTGCACCCAGTAGTCGCCTGCCTGCAAGACTCCCACGCTCCAACTCACAGTGGTCTCCTTGGTGGGCTGTAGCGCTGTGCCCAGTGCGGTATTGAACAGGCCTACCACGCTCCCCTCAGCGTTCCACACTGTAGCTTCTGCCACAAACTGCCAGACCACTGCTCCAGAGTTCGTGAATGTAACGCTAAGGCTGGCTTGCTGTCCCAACAACACAGTAACCAAGCTGGCTGGTGTGTAGCTCACAATCGACGCCATGGGCGATGGCGGTAGAAGCGGGGTGGGCGTAGGAGTCGGAGTCGCTGTCGGGGCGAGTGTAGCAGTAGGAGGTGGTGTCGACGTTGGAAACGGTGTAGGTGAAGGGATAGGCGTCGCAGTCGGCGGCGGCGGTATCTGCCCAACTATTAGATTCGCGGAGGGGAATGGTTTCACGTCTATCAAGCCCGTCTCAGGCCTTCCGCTGGTCTTCCACACGCTGTATTGGGCCCAAGAGTCGCCTGCCTGCGATACCTGAACGCTCCAACTCACCGTAGTCTGTGCGTCCGGTTGCAAAGCTGTGGGCAGGGCTGTATTGAGCTGTCCAATGACAATGCCTTGGGTATTGGACACCTCGGCCTCCACCACGTACTGCCACGCCACCGTCCCCGTGTTCTTCAGCGTCACACTCAGGCTGGTTTGCGACCCTACAGTCACGGTTACAAGGCTTGCCGGCGTGTAGCTGATAATCGATGTCGATGGAGCAACTGCCAACAGGTTCCCCTCGCTCTGTCCACTATCCTTCCAAACGCTGTACTGCACCCAGTAGCCACCAGCTTGTAAGACCTGCACGTTCCAGGTCACCGAGGTCTGCGCGTCCGGTTCCAACGCGGTGGGTAACGCTGTGTTGAACAGGCCGGTCACGATGCCTTGGTCGTCCAGAACCACGGCCTCCACAACGTACTGCCACGCTATCGTTCCGGTGTTCTTCAGCGTAACGCCCAAACTTGCCTGGGTCCCCACTAATACTGTCGTCGCACTGGCGGGCGTGTAGCTCATAATTGATGCTTTGGGGAAGTTTGTAAGTAACACGGTCGGTACCAGCTTTGGCGTAGGGGTGGATGTCGGTGAGGGCATAGGAGAGGCCATCGGTGTTGGCGTAAAGGTGACGAAGGGCGTTGGTGAAGGTAGCGGCGGCGCCGTCAGGGCAGGGGTCAATGCAAGAGCGACTGTGGGTGTTGCCGTAGCAACAGCAGTCGATGTGGCGATGGGGGTCACCGTAGGCAGAGGCACGGGTACGACAGTCGGGGCCAGCGTAGGTGTTGGAGTCGATGTTGCTGGAACGGGCACCGCTGTTGGGGTCGACTTTGGCACGAGTGTGGTTGGAACCGCGCTAGGCGTTGGTATCGCCGTAGAAGTCGGTTCCACATCAGGAGTGACCGAGGCCTCCGGTAGCTGAACGGGTTCGACGGTCGGTTGCGATGCCTCGTCGTCCAAAGCAGCCTCGGCAGTATCAGAGCCGATCACACCGCAAGCAGCACTCACCACCATGAACATGGCAACAAGAAGTAACACCCACGGTCTCGCGGGAGTAATGGCACGACTTCGATCAAGATCCGTGACGATTTTCGGCATAGGCAATCCCAACGCGCTGGTGAGGCGGCTTCTCTTCGAGGGCATTGGCAACACCTCTCGCCGGATAGCGGACTACCCCTGAATGTAGGTAGGGGAACGCCCTACTTCGTTGACACCCCCACCGTCGGGCATACAATGGCGGCATCCCGTATTAAGGAGCATTGATCATGGCTGAGGTTCCCGAGTGGTATGCAGCGTTCGTTGGAGCGGTGGTTGCCCGACTCCCGCGCGACATTGATGAAGCGACTGCCAAAGTTTTGACCGAGTCCCCGGAAGCCCTTGAAGAGGCGTTGCGAGGCTTATTGGGCGGGGTAGAGGCCGGTGGGTCTATCGATGCCAATGCGCCGTTCCACAACGATAAGACCACTGAGGGTTGGCAACTTTTGGTAGACGAATCAGAGCCCTCGCAGATCTCTGCAGATTCCATCGAGATGGTGATCTTTATCGAAGAAGGTCAGCCCGACCTCATCGGCGAGGACATGGTGGAGCACGTGCTGGCCATCCCATCGAAGCTGGGGCAGCGGCACGCCGAGTACTTGATCGACCATCAGAGTGTCATCCCGGAAGAGTTCAGGCGATACAGCGTGATTTTCCCCGGGACGGTGTGGACGGACAGTGTGGGGAACCACTATGTCCCTTACATCAAGTACAGACAGGAAGAATGGACGATCGACTTCGGCATCGTCGAGGGCGGCGTGGATGATCGTGACCGTTACGTTCGACCCCTGGCTTAGTATGCGTCACCAACCTGGTCAATCGAGACGCACATGACCACTAGCGACTGGAATGCCACGCTGTATTTGAACTTTGGCAACGAGCGATTGCGACCCGCTCTGGACTTGCTGGCTCAGATCCCGACAGAAGACCCCAAGCTCATCTATGACCTAGGGTGTGGGCCGGGGAACGCCACGGTGTTCTTGCAGCAGCGATGGCCCAACGCCAGGATCGTGGGCATCGATTCGTCGGCGGACATGATCGAGAAAGCGCAGGCCGTCAGCACCGACATCGAGTGGCAGCTGGCAGACCTCACCACCTGGCGGGCCGATGCCCCTGCCGACGTGTTGTACACCAACGCCACCCTGCACTGGCTCGACGACCATGAGACGTTGTTTCCCAGCTTGCTGGATGCCGTGAAACCCGGTGGTGTGTTGGCCATCCAGATACCCAACAACTTCTCAGCGCCAAGCCACACATCCATCGCTGGCGTTGTGCGAGAAGGGCCTTGGCAAGAGCGGTTGAAGCCCTTCCAACGTGAGCACCCGGTCAAGGAGATGGGCGAGTACTACCAGATACTACGGCCCCACGTCACGTCGCTGAACATGTGGGAGACCATCTACCACCAGCAGCTTGAGGGCGAGGACCCTGTGGTGACATGGACGATGAGCACCATGCTCCGACCGTTGCTTGACCAGTTGAGCGAGGCGGAGGGTGCCTCGTTCGTGGAGGACTATCGGCAGCGCGTCCGGAAGGCATACCCGCAGCAGCCCGACGGTAAGACGATCATGCCGTTCAAGCGCATGTTTATGATCGCCATAAAGTAACGATCACTCCCGGTTTATCATAAAAGTAGCAGCTTTATCGAAGTAATCGAGTAGCAGAGCAACATCATCCTCAGCCGCGTCAGTAGACAACACCGCCTCACGCATGTGCTGGAACCACGCATCGCGCTCCGCCTGTCCTATGGCGAATGGCATGTGGCGCATTCTGAGTCGCGGGTGCCCTCTATCCCTCGAGTAGTAGGGCGGCCCACCCCAAAGTTGTACAAGAAACATGGCCAGGTTGTCTTTGCCCGGATCCAGGTCTTCTGGGTACATGGGGCGCAGTGTGGCATCCACCTCCACAAACCGGTAGAACCGTTCAACCAGATCCTTGAAGTACGGTATGCCGCCTACGCGTTGATACAGTGTGCTCTGCGGTTCTGTTCCCTGGGCTTCCGGGCCTGTGGGGCTCTGTTGCATCTGCGACTCCCTATTTATCTATTGCCAAGGGTAGTTAAACGGCCCGTATCGTGTCAAACTCACCGCTCCTATGTGGAGCCACTTCTTCAAGCCACCAAGGCATTCTTGTTGAGCCACAGGGGGCTACTGAGTCCACGGTCATGGGCCCCTTCTATGTTGAGAACGCACCAATGCTCGGCGCTGGTGCCAACATCGCCCGGGAGGTGGACGGCGCTCCGCTGCTGCTCTCCGGTAGGGTGCTGGACACTGCCGGTAGTCCGGTGCCCAACGCGCTGCTGGACGTGTGGCAGGCGTCGTCGCTTGGGCTCTACGACGTGCAGGACTCCAGCCAACCAGAGTTCAACCTGCGTGGGAAGTTCGTGACAGACTCGGAGGGTCGGTACGCATTCCGGACCGCACGACCGAAGAGCTACCCCGTGCCAACCGACGGGCCTGCAGGCGAGCTGCTCCGTGCCTCAGGGCGACACCCTTACCGCCCCGCCCACGTGCACTCCATAGCTTCTGCAGAGGGATTCAACAAGCTGGTCATGCATATATTCGACAGCGAGGATGAGTACTTGGAGTCTGACGCAGTGTTCGCGGTGAAGTCGTCACTGATCCGTGACTTTAACCGCCTTGACACCCATGACGCAGACCACAACGCCACACTGCCGTTGCCCTATTACACCAGTGAGTTCGATTTCGTTCTGACCCGGCCCGGCGAAATGGCTTAGAGGCCCTCTGGCCCGCAGGCCGGGCCCAGACAAGAAGAGGGCTCCACCTACACAGGCAGAGCCCTCTTCTTCGTTAGCTAACCTAACCTATGTTGCCAGCAGAAGCCCCAATGGGGCCTATCCAGGCAGAGCCCTCTTATTCGCCAGTAGGCCTAACATGTTTTGCCCACAAAAGTGTCTAAGACACTTCGAGTTGGTCAGCGTCCGCCGCAGGCTGCAGGTCGAAGGCGTTGTTGATGGCTGAGATGTACTGGTACTGACCGGCCGTCGCCGTGATCTCCACCACCCAACGGATGCCCTTGCGCTTGATCATGGAATCGAACAGCGCCTGGTCGACCTTGTTGGTCTGAAGGAGCTGTCGGACGTAGGTAACGATGTCGCGATAGTCCTCGGAGAGTCCGCTGACGTCTGCGCTGTGACGGACGGCCTCAATGGCGTCTTCTGGCACATCGTTGTTGCGAGCTGTGTTCACGTGGGAGGCCCACTCGTATCGAGCATCCTTCTCTCGCGACACCGCCAGGATGGTGATCTCCCGCTCTCCCATGGTGAGGGACGATTTCAAACGGACGTGCGCGCCAGCCTCCATGACCTTCTGGGCGAGCCCGGGGCTGTACGCCAGCACCCCGAAAGGTCCGGCAACGCGTCCCAACGTTTCCACAATGGCATCTATCTCCCCATGCTGGTCCGCCTCTACATCACTCTTTTCTGCAATCAACTTGATCCTTGGCATGATTCCCTCCCTTTTGTTTTTGTCCCTTATGTTTTGAGCTAGTGTCCCGTATGCGCATTATCCCCAACTGTCGTCAATGCGAGGAGGAGGTCGTCGACGAAGCAATCTACCGGCGGAATCAGTCTCCCATTCAGATTGCCACGACCCTTCCGCAAAAAGCGGATCTGGCCTCGCAACGGCACTCGTAACGTGCCGGTCGCTTATTTCCAGTCAGAATCCGACGGGTAGATGTTCGGCCCGATGTGGAGCACGGACGGGCCATCCCGCCACTCGCCCGCGACCTCGCCGAAATGCTTGAAATGTGCCGATGCCTGGTGGTCCTTGAACGCCGCCTCGTCCTTGTAGACCTCATAGAGGTGGATGGTGTTGGCGTCCTGTCCATCCTGCACAACGTCAAAGCGCAGGCAGCCGGGCTCGTCCTCGTTTGCGCCCTTGGCGTTCAGCAACAGTTCCTTGATGTACTGGTCATGGTGTTCAGGCTTGATCTTGATGGTCACAAACAGGATATGCACAGTATGTCTCCTTGGCGTTGGTATTGGTGGAGTCATTGTAGGCTGAGGCGTAATGCTGTCAACCTATCGGGCTTTGGCTATACGTCGCGATGCCTCATATAGCTCGATGTAGTCGGCCACTGTCGTTCGAGCAATGGCTTGGCCAAGAAGGTCAACGATGTAGTGGCAGCGGGCGTCGCCAAGCACCCCGACAGGTTCTCCGGGCTTGCCGTGGCCCCACTATCGGAGCCGGAAACGGCAGCGAAAGAGATGGAACGCGCCGTGAAGGAGTTGGGTCATCGGGGAGTGGCCATCGGTTCCAACGTGGATGGCGTGAACCTGGACGCGCCGGAGTTTGGGCCCTTCTTCAAGACGGTGGAGGCTTTGGGAGTACCCATCTTCATCCACCCGGTGAACGCACTGGGTGCCGACCGCTTGGCCAAGAACGAACTCAACAACTTCATCGGGTTCGTGACGGACACGGCTGTGGCGGCAGGCTCCCTCATCTTCGGCGGCGTTATGAAGGCGTTCCCGAACCTGAAGATATACCTGGCGCATGGAGGCGGCACCTGCCCCTTCATTCGCGGTAGGTGGGATCATGGCTGGGAGCATCGATTGAAAGGCCCGAAGATCGACAAGGCACCAAGCGAGTACCTCAAGCTCTTCTACGCCGATGCCCTGGTACACTCCAAACAGTCGCTGGAGTACGTGGTGGATGTGTTCGGCAAAGACCACATCATGGTCGGAACGGACTACCCGTACGATATGGGCCATCCGGACCAGCCCGCATGGATCCGCGATTCAGGGTTCCTGTCGACGAGTAGTGTAGAAGCCATCCTCGGCGGCACCTCCGAGAAGCTGTTTAGCCTTTAAGACACTGCTCCAACAGTTCCAATGCCGCTTTGGTGAAGGCCCACATGTTGGCCTCACGGTCGGCGCTACGCGTCTCCAGCGTGATGGTACGCTCTACCGGCCCGGAAACGGCGAAGCACGCATGGCCTGAAGCATCGCCGTAGCGGTTGCCTGTAGGGCCGCTGGCACCCGTCTCACTGAGCGCCCACGTTGTGCCGAACTTCTCTCGCACAGTCTTGGCGATCAACGCCGCATAGGGCTCCGTGCTGGCTCGCATGCCGATCTTCGCCATGTCCTCTTCAGAGATGCCAAGCAGAGTTCCTCGTGATACGCCTGTGTAGGAGACGATCCCACCAACGTAATAGGCCGATGCTCCTGGCACTGATAGCAGCGACGCCGATATGAGTCCGCCTGCGGATGAGTCGGCCACCGCGATGTTCTGTTGTCGTTCTTTGAGCAGCGCTCCTACCGATGCTGCTAACGGGGTTAGGTCTGGCATGTGACAACGCCTCCATTGTTTTCCTGGCATGCATTCTACGTGGTTCCACCACGCAGAATGTGACATCCCTGTAACAAGAACGAATTGCCCATTCCCCCTGTTCCCACCTCACCCACCGTTCCCACCCCACTCGACATTTCTCCCCGTGGTGGTACCTCGCACACTTGGAAAATCAGCATTTCACTCTTTTGGGTGACTCCACGCCGGGATCTCTGACTGATAGTGACTCCAAATGTTAATGCGTTATTCATGCCTATCAACCATGCGTAATGCGTTATTTAGGTGCTTGGGGATACGCTATTCATAGGGAATCGCGCCCTCACAGGGGATGACAGTTGCCCTGGAAGTAGCTGAGGATGATGAAGCAGCAGATCACGGATGTCCGTCAGAATGAAAAAGGGTTGATTACCCCGCTCATTCTTATGCTGCTGACAATGGGTACGTTCTTCCTGGTACCTAGCATCGGCATGGCCAACACTGCACTCACAAGTAAAGGCATCCAGTCAGGCCAGCTTTCTGAGCAGTATGCCCGGGACGCAGGGACAGAGTTCGCCGTGTGGAATCTCATCCACGGGACTGCAGCAACTACGCTGAATGAGCAGAACCCGGAAGTGGAGTATACCGTCACCTTGAACGGTGAGGCTGCCACTGTGACCCTAGCTTGGCACGCCGAGCAGGGGTCCCTTTTGGTTCCGGCTGCAGAGGACGATAAGATCAGACCGTCCAGCACGGTTGTGTGTGACAAAGACTATGACGGCTTCGACGACGACTGCCTAGCATTGCCCAAGAACCTCATTGGTATGGTGGCACGCTACACCATATTCCTGGAGCAGATCAGCCCAGAGACCTCCCAGGGCTTGACGATAGCCTACGATGAACTGCCTGCCAGGTTTTCCTACATCCCCGGCGGCACGTTCTCTGCCGATAGCAGCGTGATTACAGTGGAACCCTCCAACGTCGGCAACGGGCAGCACCCCATTCTGATGTGGGACTTCCAGACAGGTTTGGGCAGCCCGGTCACGTTCAATCATGGGCAGGTGAAGCAGTTCAGTTTCGATGTGGACATCAGCAAAACCGAGAACCGCTACTGTAACGCGATCTACCTGAAGCCCAACCGTGAGAACACTGGTAAGGGCGCAGCCATCCACGTAGGCAATCCTTCAGAGACGGACGGCTGCCAGGGTGGAGGCGTGCTCACCTCCAAGTATGTGGACACTCCGGTGGTCATTGGGAATCAACTCACTACCCTCACATACGTGGCGAACATTGAGAACTTTGACACCAGTACCCTTCATCTCGACTCAATCCGAGACATCCTGCCCCAGGGTGGATTCGACTATCTCGCCAACTCCGCGTCCTACTTCTTAGCCGCCGCACCCTTCGATCCGCTGGTAGACGACTTCACGTCAACTGCCGGTCACACGGTCCTTCCGGATACTGAGTTGCAATGGTCCACGCTGGGAAGCGGCAGGGTGCAGCTCATCTGGACTGAGCCCCACGGCGGAGGGTTTCCAAACTGGTCGATCGCCCCGGCCGGCCAGTCAGGTGATACATTGGTCATCCGTTTCCAGGCACAGGTCACCCTCACCGGATCCGGCACGTACTTCAATGAGATCTTCGCCGGCGTGGGTGCGGGTTGCAGTGCGCCGCAGAGGTTGGTGTCTGTAGGGGTGTTCACGCAGGGCAGCGAAGACGAGGAGTATTGCTCTCGCTATTCATGGCCCACGAGTGGCGTCGTGGTGCCGAGTTTCGACATCCGCTCCGAGTCTGGTGGGATAACCGGCAACGGCAACGTGGTGATGCTCACCGACAACGGCTCAGCTCGATTGAACTCCTGGCACCTCAACGAAGGGCGAAGCCCTTTTGCTTTACGAGATTTGCCAAGGACCAACTAGGTTATGTCAAACAAACAGGTAGGTAGCCGTCAGGGATTTTGACTTAAGTCTCTGCCTTGCCCTGGTTTGGTAACCGCAGGAACACAGGTCCAGGGTTAAACCCTGGTTAGATTTCGAACTCCTGACGCATTCCCATAACAAGTGCCAGGTGCTCCACCTGGTCCAGCAGGTCGTCCACCGGGTTCAGCACTAGGAGGCTCGCGCCGGCGTCGACGATCTCCTGCAGACCTGCCGCGATGAGGCTGCTGGGTCCTCGCAGGCTACCCCGCTCACCTAAGTCCGCGTCCCCTATCTGGTGGCCAGCCCAGTCACGCATGCGCTGCGTTGCACGCTCGACGCTGTCGTCCAACGCCAGGAACTGCTTCTTGGCGATCGTGAAGGTGCTGGGATCACGACCGTACTCTTCAAGGGCTTCCTTGACCACAGCAACATGCCCTTTGAACACATCAACAGTCATAGATGCTCCACCCATCCAACCATCGGCGATCCGCACAGAGCGACGTATGGCGTCCCGATGTCCGCCGCCAAGGATAATGGGCATGTGGCCCCTGCCAGCACTCTGCACAGGCTTCGGGTCCATCGTGGCGTTGCGGAGTGTCCAGAACTCGCCCTCGAAATCGAAGTCCTCCTCCGTCCACAACCGCTGCATCAGCCGAAGCCCCTCGTTGAAGGCTGGGAGCCGTCGCTCAGGCACAGCGTCGACCACCGTCTCGTTCAGGTATGTGCCGCCGAGGGAGAGCCCCACCGTCAACCTACCGCCGGAAAGCTGGTCGAGCGTCACCAGGCTTTTTGCGAGGCGAACCGGGTTGTGCCACGGCACAGGCAGCGTTGCAACACCAAGTCGAATAGTCGCAGTCGCAGCCGCCACGAACGACAGCAGGTTCAGCGGCTCAAGCCACGTGGCGTGTCCCATCATCCTGTCTTGCACCCAGAGACTGTCGTAGCCCAACACCTCGGCCCGCTGAGCGAAGCGAGTTATCGTATCCGGCTCTGCGGGGCCTTTGGGGAACGCCTGAGGCAACGATATTCCAACACGTACCTGGTCAGCTATGGCCACAAGTCCCTCCGTCAATCGAGTTGATGGGCAAAAGCGTAGCTTGGCGGCCTGATACGGTCAACATGAGATTGCTGCTGCCATCTACACCATTCATCCAAAAAGCCCCCTTCTATTTCGCGTAGGGATAGTCCACAGTAGCCGCCAGTAGGAAGGGTTATTGCTCGACCTTGTGGGTGCAGGGCCTAGCCCTGCCTATGCTACAATAATCGAACTTTATCACCCCACTCGTTCAGAGGAAGTCAAAGGTGTACCGCCCTTTAGGTAACCGTCAGCAAGTGGGCGCCCCGCACAGCGGGGCCACAAGGAGGCGCCTATGCGCACCAAAAGCGGAGTCAAACTCGGTATTGCGCTACCCCAAGGATTCCCAGACGGCAACATCGATATGGACCTCATCCGAAGGTTCGCGGCCCGTGCCGAGGCCCTAGAATACAGCGACCTTTGGGTGTCAGACCAGGTCATCGGGAAGCTGCCTATTCTAGAGGTGACAACCCAATTGGCCTATGTAGCCGCCCTGACAAGCAAGATACGCATCGGCACCTCGGTCATCGTGAGCAACCTGCGTCAACCGGTGCAGCTCGCCAAGAGCCTCTCCAGCCTGGACCACCTGAGTGGAGGGCGTCTCACCGTAGGCCTGGGGCTGGGCACCACCACCAGGGCGTATTCCGCATTTGGGCTGGATCCGGAGCACCGCGTCTCTCGGTTCATGGAAGGCATCCAGATCATGAAAGCTCTGTGGACGCAGTCGTCCGTGGACTTCGATGGCACCTTCGCGCAGCTTGAAGGCATCACTATGGAGCCGAAGCCTGTGCAGCGACCACACCCACCCCTTTGGTTCGGCGCGAGGGTTCCCGATGCGATGCGACGCGCGATCAGGAACGGCGATGGTTGGATGGGAGCAGGTTCCGATACCAACGAAGGTTTCCTGAAAGAACACGCAGAGCTTCAGGTTATGCTGGCAGAAGAGGGCCGTGACCCGACGACCTTTGCTGTCTCCAAGCGCATCTACTTCGCAATAGACAGCGACGAAGCGCGTGCGATGGCCAGACTACGCACATGGATGGGGAGCTACTACGGCAACCCTGACCTGGCGGACCGATGGTGCATCGTGGGAACCGCAGCAGTCATCGCAGAGAATTTGATTGAGCTTGTTGAATCCGGTGCAACGCACCTGATGCTCAACCCCGTGTTCGACGAGATGGAGCAACTGGAGATCATCGCTGAGGAGATTGCGCCGCTGATTTAAGTCAGAGGTGCCACCAAGTTGAAGCCATCCGGCAGCGTTTCACGCCCTGTCAGCACCAGCACCATGTCCACCGACTGCTTGCGGACGATGGCCTGGTCAGCCAGCCAGTACAGCATCACCCGCAGATACTCCTCGGGCGGCGCAGCATCAAGTCCTATCGCTCTGGCGATGTCAATGGAGTGCGTCGTCAGTTCCTGAACCCGAGATGGCAAAAACTCGATCAAGGACATTTGCCCTGCAGAGGTATCCAGTACATGGTTGTCCGGCAGCGCATCAACGAAGGAAACCACGCGTTTTGCAATCTCCCGGACTGCGGCAAGTGGTTCATTACCGAGTTGCCGGCCAGCTTCTATGCCGCGCGCGGCAATGTCGTCGTCGCTGCCCACAGGAGGACCGGCGGTGAACCCGACAGTCGCATACCGTTCGACGTTCGTGAACGCCCTTGCTGTATGGCCTAACAGGTCTCGTAGGTTCCATACACCCAATGCGTTCCGGTCCAATTGATCGAGTTTGATAGCAGCCACTGTGTCCAGGTAGTACTCAACAGCCAGCTTGAACACCTCTCGACTCATCAACTGCTCCTTGTTTACGTTAGTCCAGTGCTGACATGATGGAACCCAGGTTGGCCTGTCGCAGCGGCGCCGTGTCGAACCCCTCGCAGAAGTTCCACGCCACCACGATACGCTCAGCGTAGTCACGCGAAAGCCCCGAGGCCAGCACCACGGGCCCGCTCTCCTCCAAGGCGAGAATGTCATGTCCGTCAGGCCCAGGCTCCACCTTCAGCTTGATGTCTTCAATCTTCTGCCCGCCCTGGGTCATCGCGCACCTGCCGATGCGAACGCAGCTTTGAGAGCGTCAGACATCTGGGCGACAGCCTGGGTCGCTTTGTCCACAGTGGGTGGCATGTTGAAGAAGTTGTGCACCCCGCCGTCATATCGAGTGCATGTCGTGGCGACGCCTGCAGCTTGCAGTCGTGCAGCATAGGCCTCCGTCTCGTCACGCAGCGGATCGAACTCGCCGACGATCAATAACGCAGGCGGCAAGCCTGACACGTCGGTGGCCTGGAGAGGGGCCGCATAGGGGTCCTTGGTACCGGCATCGCTGCCCAGATACTGCTCCCAGTACCACATCATGGTCTTGCGCGTCAGGAAATAGCCCTCGGCGTTCTCCAGGTACGATGCCGTATCGAAGTCCGTGTCCAACATGGGGTTAATGAGGGTCTGGTGCACCAACGCAGGGCCACCACGTTCACGAGCCATCAGCGTAACCGCCGCAGCAAGGTTTGCTCCGGCGCTCTCACCGCCCACGGAGATGCGTCCCACGTCCACGCTTAGCTCATCGGCGTTGTCGGCTACCCACTTGGTTGCAGCATAGAAGTCGTCAGGCGCAGCGGGGAAGGTGTGCTCCGGGGCGAGACGGTAGTCGACCGACACCACAACACATCCCACGTTCACGCAAAGGTGCCGACAGATGTAGTCGCAGGTCTCCAGAGTACCTATGACCATGCCGCCGCCGTGGGCCCACACGATAGCCGGGAACGGTCCTGGGCCAGCGGGCTTGTAGACACGTGTGGGCACCTGACCGTCCGGGCCGGGTATGCTCTGGTTCTCCACCGACGTCACGTCAGGCCCCTGGGCACGGGGTCTCGACGACGCGTTGGCCCTCGCCTGCACAGCCCCCACTTCATAGTGGGGCGGCAACCCCAACGCATCTATCTGATCCAAGATGACTTTTATCTGCGGGTCGAGTGGCATACTGCCCTCCGTGTTTAGCATTTGTCCCTTCCCTCGTCGGGGAAAGGCTAGGATGGGGAATCAACGCCCCAAAGCATACCACCAGGTAAAAGCATACTGTCGAATAGCGCCTTCGTAGCATCATGTAAGTCTGACGTTATTAATTAACAATGTTAAGAATCAACATAAACTTACAGAAAACGAAGTGATCACGATCGTCAAAAACAAATTATCCGAGCAAACCCAAATAAAGCCATCCATCATATTTAACGACAACCGAGGAGAAAGATTGGTGATCAGCGAATTCTCTTCGTTAAACGATGGAACAGTAGTTGTACTCAACAACATGCTACGCATTGCGTTAATCCAGGGCAATCTAGGTGGATACGAAGTCATCGACATAAAAAACTGTGTTTGGCTGTAATTGAAGAACCAGCCTCGTTTCGCTACGAGTTTGAGACTGGAGGAGAGACCAAGGTGACGTCCAAAAGGTGGAAGAAGTCATATAACTCTTGGGTGGCCACTTATGAAAGTGATGGGCTATGGCAGGTTAGATTCACCCTACCCGGGACATATCCTACAAGGTTGATTTCCGGGTTTACGTTATCTGCGGCCCTAACCCAAGAAGAAGGGGAGAAGCTCAACAAAATAAACGAAGATGAAGGTTCGTTGCCCGTCGAAATCCTTTACCGTGAGCGTACATGGGAGGTATCTGAAAGGACGCTCTTGTCCACCCGGCTGTCTATCCCCTTTACAGGCTGTGAGTTTTAACATCAGCCTATTCTAGCTCTAGTTAGCTGATTGTCCCTTTGGTGCTCGGCACTTGACCGCCCTGCCGCGGGTCGATAGCCACCGCGTCCTTAAGCGCCCTGGCAAACGCCTTGAACAGCGCTTCAGCCTTGTGGTGGCTGTTCTGCCCTGACAGCACCTGAGCGTTCAGGTTGAACTTGCCCTCCACCGCCATCGACTCCAAGGAATGGCGGATAAGGTCGCTGGGCATGCTCTCCACCATATCGCTGGTGATAGCCGTGTCCACGTAGGCGTAGCCTCGACCACTCAGGTCGACTGCCACCTGCGCAAGCGTCTCGTCGAAGGGGACCAGCGCGTGGCCCATGCGAACGATACCTCGGCCATCACCCAACGCCTCGTGGAGGGCTTGGCCAACGGCGATGGAAACGTCCTCGACGGTGTGGTGCCACCCGGTCTGGTCCGCGTCGCCCGCAGCCTGCACGGTAAGATCGATGAGCGAGTGCCGTGAGAGTTGCGACAGCAGGTGATCGAAGAAGCCGTTGCCGGTGTTCACCTGATACTGTCCCGTGCCATCAAGGCACAGTTCAACGGCCACCTTGGTCTCCCGAGTCTCCCTGTGGATCGATGCCTTACGTTCTTCCATATTGTTTCTCTCAACCGTCTTTCTGAGAACTTGCCAGTATTAATATGTCAAAATTACTCGCATCATGCGCTAGTGACAAGTTCTTTCAAAGCGTTGATGAGTGCATCTGTCTCAGCAGGCCTGCCTGAGCTTATGCGCAGGTAATCGCCTAGTCGGTCATCGCTGAACCTACGCACAAAGATGCCCTCCTTGGCCAGCTTCGCCTGAAGCCCCGGGGCCTGACCGTCCGGGAACTTACACAACAAGAAGTTACCTTTGGAAGGCAGGCACGTCACACCCAGCGAGTCCTCAAGCATCCCCCGCATCCGCTCCCGCTCCTCCACCAGTGACCTCACTCGCTGAAGCAGCAGGTCTGTGTCCTGCAACGTCGCAAACAGCGCCACCTGTGCAGGCACACTGATATTGTACGGCTGCTTGATGCCCATGATGTAGTCCACCAGCTTAGGTGTCATGATGCCGTAGCCCAGTCGCACACCCGCCAGTCCCGCCCACTTGCTCAGGCTCCGCAGCACCACCAAGTTGTCGTACTCGTCCACCAGGTGCGCCACCGTGAAGCCGCAGAACTCATGATATGTCTCGTCCACAACCACCACAGGCCCAAATTTTAGCAGTTCGCGAACGTCGGATTCCGGCGTCAGCGTGCCCGTAGGATTGTTGGGGTTGCACAGGAACAACAGCTTCGTGCGAGGGTTGACCGCCGCTCGGATCGCCTCGATATCAGCGCCGAACTCCTCGTTTCGAGGCACCTCGACGACCTCCACCCCTGCCATCTTCATGGTCACGGAATACATCCCGAAGGTGGGCGTCAGATCGAGGGCCTGGTCGCCCGGATCCATGGTGAGTCGCACGATGAGTTCGATGAGCTCGTCGGCGCCGGCGCCCGCTATCACGCACTCGGCAGGCACGCCGGTGTAGGCCGCCAGGGCAGCACGGACATCGCGCTGGAACGGGTCAGGGTAGATGTTGTAGCCGGAGAACGCACCCAACGCCTCGGCAACCTTCGTCGAGGGGCCATAAGGGTTCTCGTTGGCGTCCATCTTGATGACGTCCTCGGGCGCTATGCCCTCCCGCTTGGCCAGCACTTCCGGCGGCTCTATGGGCACATAGGGCTCAAGCCCTAGGATCATGGGGCGCACAAGTCGGTCGACGTTGTCGCTCATCGTGCGCCTCCGTTGTTTCGTTCGAGTCGTAGCTGTGCAGCCCTGACGTGGCCGTCTAGACCCTCGGCTTCAGCCAACCGTGCAGCGTCCTGACCAAGAGCTCGGAAAGTCTCCGCTTCCAGCCCGATGATGGATGTCACTTTCAGGAACTGGTGCACGCCTAGGGCGCTGTTGAACCGGGCCGTTCCCCCCGTGGGCATGACGTGGCTGGGGCCGGCAATGTAGTCACCCGCGACTTCCGGCGACGATTCGCCCAGGAACACCCCACCAGCGTTCCGTACTTTGGTCATCAACTCCCGTGGCTCCTTCACCAGTAAGCACATGTGCTCCGGGCTGTACAGGTTTCCTAGCTCTATCGCCTCATCAAGGTCGTCCACCAGTACGAAAGCGCCCTGGCCTTCAAGAGCGGCGGCCGCGATATCTCGTTTGGGCAGCATTTCTAATTGCTTTGTTATCTGTTCAATGACCCTCGACAGCATATCTTCCGAGGTGGTGATGAACACCGGCGACGCCAGCGTATCGTGCTCAGCCTGGGCCAGCAGGTCAGCTGCACATAGCTCGGGATCGGCAGAGTCGTCTGCGATTACCAGGGTTTCCGTCGGGCCGTAGAGGCCGTCCACCGCAACTTCGCCGTAGACCATCTGCTTGGCCAGCGTGACGAAGATGTTGCCCGGGCCGCACACGATGTCCACCTTCGGGATTGTGTCCGTGCCGAACGCCATGGCAGCGATGGCCTGAGCGCCGCCCATCTGGAACACCCTGTCCACACCGGCGATGTAAGCCGCTGCCAGCACCGTCTGGTTGGGGCCGGTCTCTTTACCTGAAGGTGTCGCCAGGATAATCTCGCCAACGCCCGCGACTTTTGCAGGCACTGCCGTCATCAGGACCGTCGATGGGTAGGCTGCAAGACCTCCAGGTGCGTAGACGCCAGCCCGTGCCATGGGCGTGAAACGCTCGCCAAGCCCTGTCGCATCGTCAATCCAACTCTTGGGCATGCATGCCTCGTGGAATGAGCGAACACGGGCCTCCACCGTCTCCATCGCCTTACGGAGGTCGGCAGGGGTGTGGTCGTAGGCCTGCTTCAGCGCCGCCTTGGGCACTTCCAGCGACTCTAGCTCCACGCCATCGAGCATACCAGTGTAGCCGAGCACCGCGGGGTCGCCGCGCCATCGCACGGAGTCCAGAATGCGGCTCACCACTTCCCTTGGCGTCAGCCGTTCGTTAAAGAGCTTCTCTATGCGGTCAAGCACCTCTGGCGATGCCGAGTCCCAAACGCGAAGAGAGCCCCTGTCCAGGGCTTCCTTTCCCGCCGCAAACCCTTTTATCACCTGCATGATGCGTCCTGACTCCTGTGGTTTAGTTAATCCCTGAGGCCGCTGCGGTCAATCGCTGATACGCCTGGCACTGGTCAAAGAACAGATACGACGGTTGGGTGACGGTGATGCCGCTCCCGCCGAACTGGCGCATGTGTTCCACCGCGTCCAGCACCCGGGTCTTCTCTACCAGAACTGTGACGGAATACCAGTCACCGCCCTCAGCGCTATACACAGGGGCGATGGTCGGACCTTCAACGCCGGAAAGCTCTCGACGATCGAGGATGCGCGTTGCCACCGCTTCTTGCGACGAGCCCAACACGTTG
This sequence comes from uncultured Dehalococcoidia bacterium, assembly GCA_913049785.1. Lineage (GTDB taxonomy): Bacteria > Chloroflexota > Dehalococcoidia > Lucifugimonadales > UBA1127 > UBA1127. The sequence continues at coordinate 30,125 of CAJWXP010000003.1, forward strand.
GCGGCCACGGAGCAGTAGTCCTGCGCGCGCAGATAACCCTCTGCCCGTTCCAGTATCGCTTTGATCTGTTTCATCTTGGTCTCAGCACCCGACAACGATTTGCGGTTCACGATGAGGCATGACTGCGATGTCAGGATGGTGCCGTCCATAAGCGTCTTCAGTCGGTTCTCTCGCAGCGTGGTGCCAGTTGCCGTCACGTCAGCGATGAGGTCTGCCTGCCCGATGGCAGGTGCGACCTCCAACGTGCCGCTGGACGGTATCAGCGTCAGGTAGTTGATGCCTTTGGAGAAGAGGAACCGCTGCGTCAATCGAGGGTACTTGGTAGCTACCCGCAACTCTCGTCCCTTTCCCCTGAACTCCAGCGCCAGGTCCGCCAGATCGGCCGTAGTGGTCACATCAAGCCACGTCTCCGGCACTGCTAGCGCAAGCTCGCATCCACCGAATCGCAGGTCTTCCATGACCACCAGAGTGTCTCCACCCTCCTGGTGGTATTCCAGGAACCGGTCAAGGCCAACAATGCCGCAGTCTGCCGTGCCGTCCTCCACCTTGCCTGGAATGTCAGAAGCCCGCTGGAACAGGGTGCTCACACCCTCTACCGCGGCGATCTTTCCGGTGTATCCACGGACAGAGATTCGCTTGTTCGGCATACCACTTGCGCGCAGGAACTCGGACGTCGGCTCGTAGAGCGCGCCGTCGCTGGGTATCGCTAGTCGAAGTTCGTTTCGTGTTTCCATGGTGTTAGAGCCAAATCCGTTCACTGGTGCCATCATCGGCCACCATTATTATCGCTTCAAATCCCTGAGCCTTTGCGCTAGCCTGATCCGCAGCGCCGTCCAGTGACACAGCAGCCACTTCGCCACCGAGTCGCAGCGATGCAGCCGCCTGAAGGGTCGCTTTCACAGCGTTATCGTTCCGAGGGGCGACGAGCACCCGTTTCGCCGGGCGAGTATCGCCAGCATCTTCGTCCAGTGCGTCCATGACCAGTTCCAGCGTACAGGCGAAGCCCAGAGCGGGAACATCCTGGCTGCCACCGAGCGCCTTCACCAGACCATCGTACCTACCACCGCCTGCCAGTCGGACGCCGTTGCCTGAGCCTGCCCAGACTTCAAAGACCGGGCCTGTGTAGTAGGCGATGTCCCGGGCCAGGCAGAGATCAATCGATATCTCAACCGATTTCATGTCGTGGAGGGCAAAGGCGTCAATGCTCGCTTCAAGGGACGAGAGGGGCGATGCATCGAGTTTGTGGCTCTCTGCCAGTGATCGCGCTGCTTTCAGCGTGTCCTTGGGAGCGCCCTTCATCCCCGACAATGCCTGGGCGAACGCCAACGCATTGTCGAGTTGTTCTGGGCTGTCAGCCGCCCGGAGCTTTCGTTCAAGTCGCTCCATGACCTCCTGCGATGTCCGTACCCCGATGGAGCCGTCACTTCCACCGTTTCCGTTAGCCTCGGTTGCTGCGAGGTGTTGGGCCAGGGCCTCCATGCTGCCTCTACGCTCATCGGAATCGAACAGGCCAAGCTCCTGGCCACGCGCTCGTACCAATGCCAGGCCATCCTCACCATCGCGAAGCTCGCCCATCGAGTACAACAGGAAGTACGTTGCCCGCTCCGAGAGCTTGAACTGCTTGAGCAGGCCGTAGACTGCCCCCACATCGCCAAGCACCATGCGTTGCGACCCCAGGCCAAACGAGGCTAAGGCGCCACATGCCATCGCCATGACTTCGGCCTCCGCCGATGCGCCTGCCGCGCCGATTAGCTCTGCGCCCACCTGGGTGAACTGTCTGCCGTAGCGCGTCTCGCCGGGGCTGTAGCGGAACACCGGGCCTGCATACTGCCATCGCACAGGGGTAGGTTGAGTCCGCTCTTCCTGCAAGAAGAGACGAATGACCTGGGACGTGAACTCGGGGCGAAGGCTAACCTGGTGCCCGCCCGGTTCAACGAAGGTGTACATCTGGGAGGCCAACTCACCGCCGGACTTGCGCAGGAAGATGTCCGTTGGCTCAACCACAGGGGTATCTACCGTGCGATAGCCGTACAGCGCTAGAAAGAACTGAAGTCCGTCCCGCACACGGCGACTGCGACGATTCTCTTCTTCAAAGAGGTCTCGCATGCCCGGTAGACGTTGGGTGCCCTGTAATTCCACTGGTCCTCCATGCGCCTTGCACACGAATATACGGTGCGATAGCGAGTGTGCTATCTAGTGTAGCCCAAGCTGACGAGTGAGTCATCACAGTTGTGAGGTGACCTCACCTGAATTGAGCGCGATGGTTGACCCGTCCGACTTACGCAGAATCAGGTCGCCGTTGCGGTCGACGTCCGAGGCCATGCCCTCTTCAATGTGATCGCCCTGACGCACACGAACATGCTGGCCAAGGGTGTCCAGACAGCTTCGCCACTCTTGGTACAACGAATCACCGGCGTCTAACGTTCTGTACAGTGCATCGAACGTACGCAGGAAGCCCCGCAACACGTCCAGTCGCGACACCTCGTACCCTAGCGACCTGGCAAGGCTTGTAGCTTCCGCAGGAGGGTCAAGCACAGGTGTGGGGTCGTAGTTCACGTTCAGCCCCATACCCATGATGACATAGCTGCTATCACTGGTTCCTTTTTGTGGCCTCGCGGCCAGGTGGCCCTCGATCAACACCCCGCACACCTTCTTACCGTCGATGCGAACATCGTTGGGCCACTTCACGGTCGGCTTAAGCCCTGTCATGTCGCGTATGCAGCGCACAAGGGCCACGGTGGCCGCCATGTTCATGTCTCGCAGCAGTTCCGGCGATGGTCGTAACACGATGGAGAAGGTGAGGTTGGTCCCCGGCGATGATGCCCACGGTCGGTTGAAGCGACCCCGCCCCAACGTCTGCGTGTCAGCGACGACCAGCGTGCCTTTAGCGCACCCCCCTTCCGCCATGCGCCTGGCGACGTCCATGGTGCTGGACACCGTGACATACGACCGCACACGGCAGCCCATAACGGCGGTGCCGAGGTCGTTCTTGATAGCGCGGGCTGATAGGTCAGTGGTCATAGGCTCATTTCAAACAAAATAGGTTGGAATACGTCGTATCCAAAATCAATTAACTGTTAACCTTCGCCTGCTAAGAGTGAAATGTCACCTGGTACTGAGTTCTCTTGCTAGCTATAAGCGAAGTGTATTGTTTGTAGTCGAGCAATATATAGTCATCCATGTCTACATGAACAATGCACAAACGGTAGTTGTCCAAGGACTTGAATAAATCCTCTTCATTTTTTGTGATCCCGAAGAACACTCCATAAGGCAGTTTCTTGACCGTTTTAGATCTCGTTGTTTTGATCTCAACAAAATTAAAGTCACTCGTCGTCTTGATGTCTTCAAACTTTTCCTTATTGCTTATCACACCATCGATAGCGTTGAAGAATCGTTTAAAATCGATGCCTGCGATTTTGTATAACTGGATTTTTTGTTCCTTCGTCGGAACAAAAAAAGATTCCAGTTTTCGTCTCAAGAGAACAATCCCATCCTTCTCGGTCTTAAGATTTCTAGTGTTTTGTTCTCTCATGGCCATACTTGTTGATCCTAATTCTTTTTGATATGCCACGTGGACGCTGAAGGGACTGAAAGAAAAGATAGGGGCCGGTGGGCCTATAAGCCGAGTTCTGTACCTGCCAGCCATCAGTTTACGCCCCGAAAGGCTTCATCCTAATGAGCGGACAGGCGGTGGCCATCCCTCTGGGACTCCCATTGCTGAAAGCCTCGTGCAGCCAACCCGGGGACGGGTCGGGCACCCATAGTCCCCCTATTTGGCCTTGCTCCGGGTGGGGCTTGCCCGCCGTCGCATCGCTGCGAACGGCCGGGAGCTCTTACCTCCCGATTTCACCCTTGCTCCGGCAATCCGAAGCGGTTTGTTTCTGTGGCGCTATCCGTCGGGTCACCCCGCCTGGATGTTATCCAGCACCCTGCCCGGTTGGAGCTCGGACTTTCCTCTCCTCCTGAACAAGTCGGGAAGAGCGACCACCCGGCCCACCGGCCCCGCACATATTATAACAGCCCAGGTTGAGCCCATGAGCGTGTCTCAAAGGGAAGACGAGGTTGAACGTCGGTCACGGGCTGGGTTCGTGTTAGGGAGTCCAGAGGGCTAGTCCCTTTGGCAAGGGGTTTGGGGGATGTGCCCCCAATTAAGAGACATGATCCTGCTTACCCTACTGGTGAGAAGAGGAATCGACCGCAACTGCTGCACCGCATCGGAGTCGTAGTCGTTCGTAGCTTCTGAAGCTCGTGCGATGGCACCGCGATGGTGCATCCACTACACATGCCCCGCTCCACCTTTGCGATAGCCATCCCCTTGGACTTCTGCAGGAGCCGATAGGTCTTGAGGTCGGAGGCATCCACTGCGGTCTCAGCGGTCTGGTACGCCGCGGCAACGTCCTTGGCGTGCAGCTCTAACTCCTGTTGCTGCTCTTGGAGCGTAGGTATCTCGTTCTCATAAGCAGACTCAGCAGCAGCCAGCTCCGCATCGATGGTGGCCACAGCCTTCTGCCCGGCCTCCACCCGCTCCATCTTCTCCAGCAGCTTCTCCTCAAGCCCGGACTGCTTCTCCTTGGTGAACTTGATCTCATGTTGGAGGGCAAGCAAGTCTTTGGACGCCGCCGTATTGCCGCTGTACAGCTGTTGCTCCAGCTCTTTCAATCGATCCGTCGTCTCCTGCACGTCCACATCAAGTTCGCTCTGTTGAAGCTGAAGCTTGGTGAACGCTTGATTGACCCTGGTGGAGCGGTCTCGTGACCGAGCGACGCCCTCGTTATGGTCGAGGCGTGACACGACCTCAGCCAGGTCGGCCTTGCTCTTCTGGAGGTCGCCCTCCATCTCTTGGAGCTCATACAGCGCTTGGACAACATCCATCGGCATCACTCACGTATTGGGTTGGGGTTTAACAGAATAGCAATGATTCTATGGAAGCGCCCTAGCTGTGTCAACGAGAGCGAGGTCGTTGCCGCTGTTGATGCCGGGCCGTACAATACAGCCAACAAGAAGGCAAACGTGGGAGGTCAGCATGCAGAAGACAGAAGGAATGAAGCAACAGTACGAGAGCCTTGAGTGGTCCGGACCCATCGACGACGAGTCGGTGGTGCAGTCCGATTCCTTGCTGACCTTCCCGTACGAGTATCCCGGCTCAGACACGGAAGTCTCCATAGACACCGACGAGTTCACCGCCGTCTGTCCTTGGACGGGACTGCCGGACTTCGGGGCCCTGGTGGTCACCTACGTCCCCGGCGACGTCTGCCTTGAGCTGAAATCGGTCAAGTACTACTTGCTAGCGTATCGCAGCGTGGGCATCGTGCAGGAGCATGCCGCCAACCGCATCTTGAACGACCTTGCAGCCGCGTGCAGTCCTCGCAGCATGACCCTCACGCTCGACTACAACACTCGAGGTGGACTGCACACCGTTGTGACCGCGCATTACCCCGTTCAATAGCCAGTTCCCGGCTTTTGCTATCCGTCGCATGCTTGAGAACACAGGTCCAGGCCATCGCCTGGCTGAATCCAAGAGCCATTCCCCTGCGTAGCTACATCCGGGAGGGATGTCCCTGCGGGTTACCGATGTGTTAACCACTCCCCGGCCTTGGCATCGCTATCCCGGAATACACATCAATGTACTTCGGTTCATATTAAACCCTTTCTGATATACTGGCTCCGTCTCATACCAGCGCAGCGCTCGCTGCGCGTGAGGACATAGGGAGTACAAGATATGGCGAGGAAATTCCTGGCAGTGCCCATCGCAATACTTCTTATGACGGCAATCGCCTGCGGGAGTGAAACAGCAGAACCAGTGGTTGTTGAGCCATCACCCACAGCGGTTCAGCCCCCACCGACGATAGCACCCTCACCTACGGCAACGCCCATACCATCGCCAACGGCTATCCCGACTCCCCAGCCAACTGCCACCCCTGTCTCAACAGCAACACCGATGCCTACGCCCATTCCCACGCCAACGTTGCCTCAAGTGCTGAAGGCGTTGAATGAATCTGTGGTGCAGGTTTTGACCAGCGCAGGCCAGGGCTCCGGCGTCATCATTGACCAGCTTGGTTATGTCCTGACCGCCAACCACGTTGTTGGGGCAGAGGCCACCGTGACCGTCATCCACCAGGACGGCACTGAAGAGAAGGCCGTCGTCCTTGGTCGTGATGATGTCCGTGATCTGGCCATCTTGAGAATCAGCGGCGGGTCACACCTTCGTGCGGCACCCCTTGGTAACATCGCAGACGTTGAAGTCGGGGACAGGGTGATGGCCGTGGGCTATACACCCTTCAATGAAGCAACAACGACTACTATCGGTTCTGTCTCGGAGTTCTTGCCCCACGAGACTGAAGGCTTTGCCTACCTCCAGACGGACAACACGTTCTACGCCGGGCAGAGTGGCGGCCCCGTCATCACGGGAAAGGGCCTGGTCATCGGCATCGTGAGTCGCTCACCAAACACAACGGCTGCACTGGTCACCCTGGGGTGGGCCATCGCGATGGACGACGATACCAGGGCTCTCATCCTTCGCATGGAGACCGGAGAGGTCAACCTTTTCAGCGGCCTGCCGGGATACGGTCACAGCTATCGGAACCCCGCTCCCGTGAACCACCCCGTACGGGTGCTTGGCCGATACTTTGACGGCAGCCCCATTGCCCATGACATCACTATTTTGCAGGTGATCCGTGGCGAGACCGCATGGGAGCAGATCCAAGAGGCGTACCAGTTCAATTCCCCCGCCCAGCCCGGCACGGAGTACCTCTTGATCCAAGTCCGCATGGACTATTCCAGCGGCCCTGAAGGTCAGACGGACTGGATCCATCAACTCGACTTCGGACTGCTCTCAACGCAAGGGCACGCATACGGCATACCGTGGTGGCTGACACCGCCGGAGCCCTTTTTGACAGCTCAGCTCTATCCCGGCTCAACCATTACCGGGTGGACCGCCTGGCAGATAGCGATTGAAGACACCAACCCCATGCTCATCTTTGGGTTGGACTCTTTCTACCGAAGCAAGGCATACTTTTCCACTGCATCCACAGAGGAAGAGGAAGCTGTGCCGGAGGCCTAAGGACACCGGAACACACGCAAGACAATGATCGGTTGCACAGCATCGAGGGGAAATTCAGGGCCTCTCGTTGTATTGACGAGAGAACCACCTGAACAAGGAGATAGTCATGTTCGATTGGGCATCAACCAAAGGTCTACTTTCCATGGCCGGCTCAGCGTTGATGATAATGCTGGGAATTGGTATCGGCGTTGGTTATGTCCTGTTCCAGCCATCCGCCTCTGAGGCGTCTTCTCGCACAGAGACTAACGTGGAGCGCATCAGTCGTCTGGAGGCATCCATTGCGGAGAAAGACGCGCGATTCAATGACCTGCTGAACCAAATTGCCGGGTACAAACAGGAGATCTCTCGTGGTAAGGCCACCAGTGGGGGCCTGACAGAGAAGATCACCCAGCAGCAGTCCACCGTCACCGCATCAGAACTCGCGGAGTCATCAGCTACGGACGACCTCGTCGCCAGCCAGGATCAGGTCGCTTCGTTAGAGGACCAGCTTGCCATCATGGCCGCATTACAACGCCACATCGCGGATTTTGAAAGTACCATCGAACCGATGGACAGTGACCGGCTTCTCCTGGTAGAGCTGCGGAAGAGCATGCCGGACACCCTGGATGAAGCGGTGAAGTACTGGAAGTCGGTCAAAGACCAGGCCGTTCAGTCAGCCCCCGGCCTCGGCACCAAAGTAGACAGGGTCATTCGACTCCTGCCCGCCTATTTCGATTGGCTTGAGGGGACTTACACAGACACCTGTGATTCCGTGCTGGCCTTCTTCGACTCCGGCGCTGTGGAGTTCGGCACAGTGTCTGGAGACCTCCAGAACGATATATTCCTGGTGATGATCAACCGCATGGACAGCGCAATCAACCTGGTTGAAAATTAATCGGACACAGAGCCCTCAACCTTGGCTATCAGACCGTAACGAGGAGCGGAGTATGAATCGGAGTTTCGCAGCAGTCCTGGCCCTCTTGGCCGTGACGATGCTGTTCACCGGCGGCCCTGGCGCAGTTCTGGCTGACGGGCATGATGCCCCGGTCACTGTAGAGGCGCCTCCCTCAAACGTAGAAATCCCTGAGTTCGCTTCACCGTTCATCAGTTCTGTAGCGGGCGCCGCAAACCCCGCTCCGTTCACGTACCTCACGCCAATAAGCCACCTGCTCTCAAGTTCCGTGGGCCTCATGGCGCGGGGATTCGATCCGCGACCAAATCTGGGGATCAGTAGCCAGTCCAGAGGCGGTAATGTGCCTCCACCAGGCTTGGCATGGGAAGCGTTACCTGAAGTGTTCATGGCTCCGATGACGCCTCCCAGCGCACCTGTGAGCCAGGGTGCTGGCCTTGTCCCCTTCAGGGATCCCGCACCGGCGTTTAGTCGCAATATCCTGATTCCGAGGGACTTCTCCAGCGCGCCACTGCAGACAGAGCCCAGCATTGCAGTGAACCCCAACGACCCCGACCATCTGGTCATGGGATCGATCGACTACAACTTCCCTAACGTCACTAACTACGTCTCTATCGACGGTGGTGTGACCTGGGAAGGACCGTTCCGACCGTCCTACCTGTCTGAAGACGTCGGCTCCGGCGGAGACGCCGTGGTGGCATTTGACCGTGATGGCAACGTGTACATCATCTTCATCTCCATCGGCATTGAAGAATTCACCATCGGGCCGGCTGCAGACCAGGCTGTGGTCTCCAGCATCGGTATTTCCAAATCTGAGGACGGTGGTCGAACGTGGGGTGAGCCCGTGTCATCCTTCCGAAGCGGTATATCCAAGAATCTCTCCCCAGCTTCCGACGGGCGTCTAGAAGGTGACATCGCCATCAGCTTCCTAGACAAGCCGTGGCTAGCCATAGGACCAAGCCAGGATGACCCAGACGTGGACGCCATTTACGTCACCATGACGGAGTTCACCTCACGGTTCCCCATCATCTTCCCGTTTGGCGGCACCTTCCCGTTCTTTGGAGTCCCCGTCCTTGAGACGGCCATCAAAGTCGTTAGCTCTACCGACGGCGGTCAGACGTGGAGCGATGCCACAACCGTGGGCCCGGTGGTTCGAAGGATATTCGCCAGCGGCGGATCATCCGAGGAAGAGCTTGATGCTAAAACGCAGGACGTAAAACTACAGGACGCCCCTAGCGGCGCGATAGGCACCCAGAGGGTCCTGCAGGGTTCCCAGCCAGCGGTAGGATCGGACGGCTCGGTTTACGTGACCTGGCTCGACTCGACCGACGACGACTCGATGGAGGGGCTGGCGGAGAACTACATCGCACGCTCAGACGACGGTGGGGAGACCTTCGGGGAACCCGTGCGCACCTCGGTGTTCAACGAACCCGGCTTCCTGCCCCGTAACGGCTTCTTCCGGTACTGGGGTTCAGCGTTCCCGCAGATAGCCGTAGGGCCGAACGACGAGGTGTATGTTGTGTACACCGCCAAGCCCCCGGACGACCCCACCGACGATGGTGACATCTACTTGGTCCGGTCTACTGACCGCGGCGAGACGTGGGACCGTCCGGTCACCCTGAACGGCGATGACACGGACCACCTTCAGTTCTTCCCGAGCATCGCCACGTCGCCTAACGGCACGCTGCACGTTATGTGGGGCGACTTCCGTGACGATCGTGCGCAGACGCGGTACCAGATCTACTACACCACGTCTGAAGATGGGGGCGACACCTGGGGGTTCAAGGACGAGACTCTGAATATAGACACCCGTGACACTCGCGTCTCAGACTTCCACTCCAACGCCAACAAGGGGTTCCCCGGCGGCGTGTTCATTGGTGACTACTTTTCAATCGCCGCTTCTGACAAGGATACCTACCTCACGTGGGCAGACACACGCCTGGGCGAGTTCGGCCCGGTCAACCAGAAGATCGGCTTTACGCGACGCGCCCCCATCCAATCGCCTGAAGTGTTCCTGAGCCCGCCCGCAGGCCCTGGTGGTCAGCCGGTGACCCTGCAGGGATTCAACTTCCAACCGGACATCAACGTCATCATCCGCGTGAGCGGTGTTGCCGTGGCCACGGAGCGCACCAATGAGCTTGGCCGGTTCACCAGCCAGGTGTTCATACCTATCTCCGGCGAGGGTGCTCACGCCGTAAACGTGTTCGACGATTCCGGGAACGCGGCAACGTCGTCGTTCTTCATGGAGTTCGGCTTCGATAACGTCCAGGAGACCCAGGAGTTGCTTGCGGAGCGGATTCAGAGCCTGGAGTCTCGTATCGATGGCATCAGCGGTGAATTTAACGATGTGCTCCAGGCCCAGATAGACGCCCTGAAGGCCGGGATCGTTCAACCGGAGATCCCCGAAATTCCAGCGCCCATCATTGAGAATACTCAAGTTCCCTGGTGGCTCCTGATCGTCGGTGTGGCAGGCACGGCTGTCGTCGTAGCGGGTCTGACCTACTTCATCGCCAGGCCCAGGTCGCCTGAACGTTGGGAAAGCGTCTAAAGCAATCAATAAGTGACTCCCTCCCCACTTGGGGGAGGGTTAGGGCGAGGGACTTGGGGGCATCTCAGTTCCCAAACAAGCGAATTAGCACAGGGAGACATTAATGCAGGTTCGTCGGAGTAGACCGTGGTTGGCTGTGGGCATCGCCCTTATCCTGATCGTGGCCCTAGGCGTCACATCGGCGCTTGCCGCGGAACCGGAGCAGTCCCAGACAGGCCCGGCGGTGGACAAGGTCCTGTTCAAAGCGTTCCACGTGGACCGTGCGCCGTTGGACCTGGCACAGGGCAACATGGACCTCTACCTCTTCGGTCTGAAGACCGCTGCAGCTACGGAACTACGAGGCTCAGATGACCTACAGATATTCGAGGCTCCTGCCACTACGCTGTCGATCATCTTGAACCCGGCGCCCGCACCGGAAGGTCAGCTGAACCCCTTTTCCATCCGTGACGTCCGGTGGGCCATGCAGTTCCTCATCAACCGAGATTTTGTGGCAGGCGAGATATATCGTGGCATGGCCACCCCCATGGTGACCCACGTCAGCCCCTCGGACTTCGACCAGCTCACGGTGTTCGATCTGATCCGTGATCTCAACATCCGATATGACCCTGATTTTGCCCGCAGCCTCATCAAGACCGCAATGGAAGGTGCTGGCGCGGAGATGGTGGACGGCGTCTGGAATTTCAATGACCGTTCCATCCGGCTGAAGTTCATCGTCCGCATCGAGGACGAACGGCGAGAGATCGGCGATCTCATTCGAGCAGAGCTCCGAGAGGCCGGCTTCCAGGTAGACCCGGTGTACCAGAACTTCGCCCCTGCCATCCTGACTGTCTACTCGTCCAACCCTCAGACCTTCGGCTGGCACCTGTACACAGAAGGTTGGGGCCGATCAGCCCCTGACCGCTATGACTTCTCGTCGATAAACCAGTTCGCTGCACCGTGGACGGGCAACATGCCCGGTTGGCGCGAGACTGGCTTCTGGCAGTACGAGAACGATGAGCTCGATGAGGTGGGCAAGCGCATATTCACCGGCCAGTTCCGCAACTTGGAAGAGCGCAACGAACTCTACCGTCAAGCGACTCAGATCGCCCTTGAGGACTCCGTACGTCTATGGGTAGCTACGGTGGAGAACAGCTTCGCCGCGGACCGTGAACTTATCGGTGTCACACAGGACCTGGTAGCTGGCCCCAAATCGCCCTGGACATTGCGGGAGGCCTCCATCCCCGGCAAAAACGAGTTGATAGTAGGCAACCTCTGGGTCTGGACTGAGCGCACTACCTGGAACCCCGTGGGCGGCATGACAGACGTGTACAGCAATGACATCTGGAAGAACCTGAGCGATCCGCCGATTTGGAACCACCCGTTCTCAGGCGTGCCGGAGCCTATGCGCGCAACATTCAACGTGAATAGCGCTGGGCCAACGGACAAGATGTCTGTGCCTTCCGATGCGTTCGTCCTGGACCCGGAAACGGACACCTGGAAGACCATCAGCAGCGGAACACAGGCCACCAGCAAAGTGACCTTTGACTACTCCAAATACTTCTCAGCGGAGTGGCACCACGGCATACCCATCACCATGGCGGACGTGATCTACTCCATCTATCAGAGCTTCGACATCGCCTATGACACGGACAAGTCCCTGGTAGAACGAGCCCTCGCCGTGACAGCCCGTCCGTTCCTGGACACCTTCAAGGGCTTCCGGATCCTGGACGATAACCGCCTTGAGGTCTACGTGGACTTCTGGCATTTCGAGGAGAACTACATCGCCTCGTACGCCAGCCCCACCAGCGTGTCCATGCCGTGGGAAATCTTGGCAGCTATGGACGACCTGGTGTTCGAGCAGCGCCGAGCGGCGTACAGCGACACCGCTGCCGGTCGATTCGATGTGCCGTGGATCAGCCTGGTGATGGACCGCGACTCACGACTGGTGCGAACGACACTGCTCGGCTTCCTGAAGAACGACACCGTTCCCGGAAACGTATTCGAGGTTGATGGGGAGTCGTTGACGACCCTCAGCGAAGCAAGAGAACGTTACCAGGCCGTCATCCACTGGTTCAGTGAAACAGGCCTGATGGTCATTAGCAACGGACCGTTCAAGCTGACGCGGTACGACCCTCCGGCACAGTTCGCCGAGCTTACCGCCAACCGCCATCCCGACTACCCGTTCTCCGCCGGCGATTGGAGCTTTGGCGAAGCCGAGTTGGTGCGGCTGGCAGAAACGCCTTCGCAGCCGTTGCAGATAGGCGCTGAGAACGAGCTGTCCATCCGACTTGAAGGGCCCGGCTCACTGGGGCTTCAGTACACTCTCTACGACCCCGCGGAGAACAAGGTGTTGGCGCAGGGACTGGCCGAGCCCGGCAGTTCTGGCGGCTTTAGGATCAATCTGGACCAGACCGTGGGCGATGCTCTACAACCAGGGTTGTACCAGCTCTTCCTTGGCGCGTTCAGCGATGCCGTTTCCACCATGACGCAGCGTCGCATCGACCTGGAAGCGACGATAGACGGCCCCGTTGCGGTGATAGCTGAGTCGACAGCGGTTCCGCAGGCTGAACCGACTGTAGCCGCTGCGCAGCATGAAGAGGAAAGTGGTGGCGGGTGTGGTCGAGGTAGCGACATCGAACTGGCATACCCGTTGGCTGGACTCGCGCTGCTTGGGCTGATGTTCCGAAGGCGATTGGTCGGTTAGTCGTTTGGCGCCATTGTGGACAAGAACATGATTACTGACACGTACTGAGTGTGAAATGTGACACCCTGCCGCTTGCCCCTTCGATATACTAGGGGCGGGCGGTTCGTCCTTTCAGGGAGACTCAACGCAACAAAGAGGTAACCTTGGCCCTAGTGCGCACCCTCGGCCTCCGCGCTGCCACGCTGCTGGGCGTACTGCTCACGGTGCTGGTACTGCTGGTGGTCACCCTGGGCGCGTCCGGCTTTTCTGACCGCATCCTCACTGCCGTCATCAACGAGGAGATACGCGGCCTCCGCACCTCTCAAGCTACTCAGAGTCGTAACCCCGATGCGTTGGAAGCTGCTCTGGAAGTCCGCCGTGCTGAGCTGATTGAGTTCTATGGACTTGACCGGGCCTGGTGGCAACGAATGCCGGACACCGTCTTCCGCGTCATCACGCTCGACCTTGGTGAGGCACGTACACTCCGCAGCTCCGAGGGAAGTCGCAAGGTGTCCGACATCGTGCTGGAGCGACTCCCCAACACCGCTCTGCTGCTGACCTCTAGCCTGATCATCACAGCCGTCATTGGCATGGCCGTGGGCGTGAAGATGGCCACGCGTGTCGGCAGCAAGATCGATCGCACGGTCTCGTTTGGCGCAGCGATCTCCTTCGCCCTGCCGGCATGGTGGACGGGCATCCTCCTCATACTGCTCCTGTCTTTCACGTTCAATATTCTGCCTAGCGGTGGCATGTACAGCACCCCCCCACCCGAAGGGGGATTTTCAAGGTTCTTTGACCTGCTCAAACACGCTCTGCTCCCCATCATCACGCTGGTTTTGGTGAGCGTAGGCCCGTACCTGTATTCCGTGCGCACCATGACCCTGAACGTAGCTCAGGAGGATCACGTGCTGGTCGCCAGGGCCAAGGGGCTTCGCGAGGGACTGGTCATGCGGCAACACATCCTGAGGGTGGCCGCTCCACCCATCGTCACCGGGCTCATCCTGAGTCTCGTGGGCTCCCTTAGCGGATCGATCCTGGTGGAGACCGTGTTCAACTGGAACGGCATGGGCCGACTCTACTTCGAGGCGGTGGCCGGGACCCCGGACGAGGGTCTCATCGTTGCGTTGACCTTCATCTTCACGCTGATGTACGTAGTGGCCAGGTTCGTGCTGGAAGTCCTGTACCTCCTGCTCGACCCGCGTGTACGGTACGCATGAATAAAATATTCACTTCATACTGGGAGTCCAGAGGGTCGAGCCCTCTGGCAGGGAGACCGAGGGCACATCCCTCGGCTAAGAGCGCCGCATGAACATCAAGTTCAGCGATGCCCTGAAAGTCATTGTCAGTAGCCACATCGGCAAAGCGGGCCTCATGCTGCTGGCCTTCCTGGTCGGCGTCTCGATTTGGGTTCTCGCTACCTATCCACTGGACTTCGGCACCAAAGAGTGGAGCAATCCCACGGTCTGGGCCGACAACCCCAAGGCGGTGCCGCCCAAGTGGGTGAACCTGCTGCCGGGCACTGACCGCGTGGCCCACAGCGTACTGGAGTCGGACACTCCGGACGATGTCCGCACAGCGGGTTGGGTGAAAGCGGAGACCTACCTCATGCCCGTCTCCCACGACTTCGACGACTTCCCCACGTTCCTCTCCTTCACTATGAACGATGTGAAGTTCCAGGGAAGACCGCCGCTGATCACGCTATCGTTGGCGAGGCCAGACGGCACCACGGTGAAGCTGCTGCAACACGTGCCGTCGGGAGCCCGGGACGGCGAGACTGCACCCATCATCCGCTACGAGCAGACACCCTTTCGACTGTTGCTCAGCGCCGACCAGACGGTGCGTGCTGCGCTTGCCGACTTTCACAACGAACAGTACGGCACGGACTACAACGAGCGTGACCTCCGTGGCCTTGGCGACCAGGCGGCGTTCGGTGTACCGATCCCTGGCGATGAAGCGGCCTTTGAGTCGCTGCGTGGCGACTACGAGTTCGTGGTGGATATCACCTTCGCCAGCACGGAAGACAGCCTGGGGAGCGTGAAGGCGGTCGTAGGTGGCGATGTCTTCGGCGGCATGGGCACAGACTCTCAGGGTCGGGACCTGGCCGTGGGGTTGCTCTTCGGGTTCCCGGTAGCGTTGTTTATCGGACTACTCGCTTCCACCCTCACTACCACAATCGGCACATCGCTAGGCGTCGTCAGCGGCTACATGGGCGGCTGGGTGGACACCGCCATCCAAAGACTCTCGGACGTGGTGGCCAACGTACCCTTGCTGCCCATCCTCATCTTCATGGTCATTGTCCTGGGGTCAAACCTCTTCCTTATTATCCTTGTGCTTGTCGCATTCAGTTGGCCAGGCCTTACTATCCTCATCCGCAGCATGGTGCTCCAGCTTCGTTCAGGCCAGCTTATCGAGGCGACGCAGGCCCTTGGCGCATCCAAGACGCGCATCATGATCCGTCACATCTTCCCGCAGACCGCGCCCTTCGTCTTTGCCCAGATGATCTTCTTCACCCCGGCGGCCATCCTAGCGGAGGCTGGTCTGAGCTTCCTGGGCCTGGGTGACCCGTCCATCCCCACGTGGGGGCAGATATTGGAGCAGGGCTTCCGTACGGGAGCGGTCTATGTGGGCTATTGGTGGTGGGTGCTGCCACCGGGGCTGCTCATCGTGCTGACGGCAATGGCCTTCGTGCTCATCGCCCTGGCGATCGAGCCTGTCCTCAATCCCAGACTCCGCACCATGCGCTAGGCAGGGTTTTACCCTGCACCCACGTGACCTGCGGTTACCCAACAACGTTTAACATTCAGCCCCACAAACCTCGCGAAATCCACTCCCTCGCGGGGGAGGGCTTAGTGCGGGGGAATTGGTCCCAATGTCATTCTGAGCACCGTCCTGAGCCTGTCGAAGGGCAAAGCGAAGAATCTCCCTCTCTGCCCTGCACCAATATGCCTGCGATTACCTAACAAGAACTAACCTTTGTAGCTTCGCCTCTCCTGCGCTGCGGTCTCCCCAGCGCTGGGCAACAGTCTTTTTGGACTACTGTCCCTCACGTTGACACGCCATCATGCGGGTCTACAATGGCCGCATGGTGGAGGAGGGGAGCAATGAACAACAATGTTACGGTGATGGTCGGCTCGGTTGGACAAGGGGTTCATCGGAGCACAGATGGCGGCCAGACTTGGAGCCGGATAAGTGTTGGGCAGGGACTTCATTCCGATGCGATCGTTCGTACTTTAGCTGTACATCCTACAAACGCGCTTGAAATACTTTGTGGCACCGATCTGGGTCTCTACAAAAGCGTTGACTCTGGTGCATCTTGGAGCCGGGTTGACTCTGCGCTGAACGAATTTTGCGTGTGGAGTCTTGCTATTGATCCAAACAATCCCAAGGTGATTTTTGCCGGGACCGGAACACCGACCCCAGCGAGGATATTCCGTTCTACCAACGGCGGGCTGACCTGGAGTCAGCGGCCAATGGACGTGGCGGATGAGTGCGCAGCGGTTGGGGTCCCCCGGATTACCGGGATTGCCATAGACCCGGATAATTCCAAGAGCATATGGGCCGGAATAGAGGTAGATGGGCTCCGTCACAGCGCCGATGGTGGAGACTCTTGGAGTCGTGTTGGTGAGTCCATCCCAAATATGGATTTCCATAACGTCTCCGTGGTATCAGGGCCCCCAAAGAGGGTTTTCGCAATAGTCAACAACGATGCTTATTTTAGCGAGGATGAAGGCGAAAGTTGGGAGTCGGTGCGCGCCAGAGAGAACTTTCCGTGGACGTATTCTCGGGGGGTCTGTACCTCACCGGCGAATGGGAAAACTCTCTTTGTTACGATTGGAGACACTACCCCAGGCAGTGACGGAGCGGTGATGCGATCAGACGACACTGGTAAGACGTGGGAGCGTGTACCTCTACCGGACCAGCCCAACTCCGCTATGTGGGTTGTCAATCTCCAGGCATGGGACCCTGAAGTTGTCTTCGCCGCAAGCCGGTATGGTTACCTGTACCGAAGTGACGACGCAGGCCACTCTTGGTCACGGATTGGCAGGGAGTTCAGTGAGGTCTCATCGATAATTTGGGTTCCGACTCAATCGCCGAACTAGATATCTCTGAAACGGACACCTCCCAGTTCCTAACGATGCGTTATCGGGGTATGGTTGTCGTCCGTCCTGAGCCTGTCGAAGGGCACAGCGAAGAATCTACCTCTCTGCCCTGCACCCACATGACCTGGGGTTACCTGCCTTGTGCTTTGCCCCACAGCATTTTTCCTTGTCGCTCATCCTGAGCCTGTCGAAGGATCAAGTAAGCAGTTTCCTACTTCCATTCTGCGCAGCCCTCAAAGGGAAGGCCAACCGAAGAGTCTGACGCTCCGGCCTACACACTTATGAATCCCCTTCCCCGTCGGGGGAGGCGTACTCAAATGCCCCCACTCTTCTACAGGACACCAACCCTCGCCCTCAATGTCCGCCAGGAGTATGGGTCCAGGGCAATGCCCTGGGATATACTGAATACATGCTCTTCAAAGTAACTAATGAAGCCTTGGCAGCCCTCCACCACGGACGGGTAGACGAAGGGCATCCAGAGGATCAGGTCATGCGGGTGATTTGGGATGAGGACGACCTGGCCTTTGAACTGGACTTCCCGGACATGATGGACATGGTCTACAAGTGGGAAGGGGTGCCAGTGCTGCTAGTCGACCCGGAGATGAACCGCGATTTTGGCGATATGACTCTGGATGTCACCGCCCAGGACGGCACCTTCAACTTCTTCATGACGGAAGATGAATCCGACGACGAAGCGTGACCTAACACCGCGTCTCCTGTGGTCGCCATGTCCCCTCCCCTCGCAGGGAAGGGCGGAGCCTGCCCTGAGCGTAGCCGAAGGGGTGGGGTAGCAAAAGGGGCAACGCCTTATCATCACCCTCTAGCCCCATTCGGAAGAAGTTCCGCTCATCCTGAGCGTGTCGAAGGATGGAACTTCCTCAACTCCATCACAAGCCCCTCTTAGGTAACCGCCAGATCATGTAGGTCCAGGGCAAGCCCCACCGTCAGGTCGGTCTTTAGTCCCCTCGCCGCAGCGACACTTGGGTGCAGGGCTAGCCCTGCCTGGTGAACACCACTACAGGGATCTGCCTCGGCGCCTTCTGCTCGTACTCGCCAAAGATCGGCTCGGCTGCTACCTGTCGAGTGAACAGCGCGTCACGCTCAGCGCCACTGGCGATGGTTGCCTGCGCCTGGAACGTCTCGCTGCCCACTTCCAACGTCACCGTGGGGTTCGCGACGATGTTGTGATACCAGTCCGGGTTGGTTGGCCCGCCACCCTTGGACGCGAACACCACACACCGATCACCATCCTGCATGTACATCAGCGGGTTCGTCCGTTGCTTGCCTGACTTCGCGCCGGTGGTCGTCAGCAGCAGCAATGGTCTCCCTTCAAACCGGCCTCCAGCTTTACCACCGTTACTCCGGAACTCCTCAATGACTGGTTGATTCATCTCGTTGAAATTCGTCACAGCAATCTCCTTGTTCGATGGTTCAAGCGACCCATTATGCCATACCAGTTTATGACCGGGCCTCCTCAACCACCTCAAACCCGCCCACGATGCGAAGCTTGTCGCTGGGCACGCCGATGGGTCTGTTGCCGTTCAGGATGGTGACTCGACCCTTTACCACATCAAGGCGTATCTGCTGGTACCGCCCGACTTCCAACTCAGCCTGGCCGAGTATCTCCTCGATGCCATCAAGCTTCAGCAGATCGAACTCGAATGGCCCTTCAGCCACCATCTGCCAGCCACTCTCATCGTCACCGCCGGAGCGATGAACCTCCACATTCTCAATGGTCAGCACGATCTCCGTGGGGTCGTCGGCTGGTTGGTCTGTGACGCGAACCTCTAGCGTGCCTGTAGGCCTTACGGTTGGAGGGGGTGTCGTCGCGGTTGGTGGCGCAACTGTTGCAGGAATCGATGTCGCAGCGCTTTGAGCCGGCACGTCAGAGCCGCTGCTGCCGCATGCGGCAGCCACCTCGCGATGATGACGAAGATCGGGAAGAGGACCGAGGCTCGCTTGATGCTGGTCAGGTTCGACATGCTCCACCCCCTGCGTACTCACATCACTCCCTGGTACGTCGATACCGTGCCGACAGTTTCAGCCCGGGTAGGCAGTGCGTCAAGGCAGGTGACATCCCTTGGTTAACTGTCAGGAACACGGGTCAAGACTTTAAGCTAGCTTACGCAGCTGCCGGTTGAACGCGATGTTAGCAAGCCCGAACACCAGCACCACCAGACCTAGCGACGCCATGGTGACCGGGGCCCCCACCGTACCCGCCAACGCAGACACCGGCAGGATCACCGCCGGCATCAGCCCACCTTGCATGTTGTACAGCGCCATAACCCGTCCGCGCATCTCCGGTGCGGAGTACGCCTGCAGCACCGCCAGGTTCACCGATAGCCGCCCGGAGCTCCCGAACCCCAACGGTATCCCCAGGATCAGCGACAGCGCGTACACCTTGGATACGGAGAAGAGGACGATGGCGGCACCCATCAACGCCGTGTACAACAACAGCAGCCAACCCTTGTGCCGGAAGTCACCCAGGCTAGCCGACGTCATCGCTGCAGTGAACGCCCCAAGTCCGACGAGGCTCGATAGCACGCCCAGGCCCTCCGGCCCCACGTCCAGCACGTCCTCGGTGAAGAGCGGCAGGAGCTGTTGGATCGGCTGTCCGAATATCGTGGCAATGAGCCCCACGAACAGCAGGTTGGCCACCACCGGGGTGCGTTTCACGTACACGAAACCCTGTCCCATGGCCTGTACCACACTCTCCCCCAGCACCCTCCCCTCCGGGCGGATGGAAGGCACCCGAAGCATCAGCAGCAGCGCGAACACGTACAGACCACTGATGGTCGCGTACCCCGCTCCGATGCCCAACAAGGCGATGATGAAGCCACCGATGGCCGGCGCAATCATCCGGCTCAGGTTCAAGGTGCCGGTGTTCAGCGATACCGCGTTAAGGATGTGCCCCTGGTCCACCAGGTCAGCGATGATCGCCCGGCGCGCAGGCGTGATGAAGGACATCACCACCCCCTGGGGTACCCCCGCCACCAGCACGTGCCACCAGACTACCGTTCCTGCCCAGATGTCCACGGCGATGATTGAGTTGATGACCACCTGACTACCAATGCACACCAGCAGGTTGCGCTGTTTGGGGAACCTGTCCGCCAGCGCGCCCGCAACAGGCGAGAGCACCAGCAGCGGCAGCATCGTCGCGGAGATGGTCAGCCCCAGCAGTATCGGTGAGCCCGTTTCGCTGTACACGAACCACGGCCGCGCCACCTGCGTCATCGCGTCCCCGGCGAACAACAGGATCATGGACATCCAGAACAACCGGTATTGCGGTATGGACAGCGACGAGAGGGTGGTGTTCAGCCAGCCACGACGTGCTCCCTGTAGCTCAGGCGACGGCGACTCAAAATTAGCAGGTTCTTGCTGCTCAGACATGGTGCGGATGGTATCACACGCCCCGACCCGCCTCTTTAAGTAAATCTAGAACAATGTACCGATGGAAGGATATATTGCATTTCTTGACATATTGGGGTTTTCCCATTGAGTCGGAAGAGATGGCTTTGATGAGAAATTGGAGCGATTCTTAAGCAACATAAAGGATGCCGTTAAAGACAATTCGCCTTCACCTCAATTTGCAATTACTTCAGATTCAATAATTCTCACGACCCAAGGAAATGATTTAGACCATCTCAGAAGTCTAGTAAGTACTGTATCTCCCTTTCAATATAACTCTCTAATGAACGAGGATCTTGCCATTAGAGGTGGTATTACATTTGGTAATTTCCAGAGGTCCGTTGATAGTGATGGTGGGGTTTTGGTGGCGGGCAGAGAGGTTGTCGCAGCATATTTACTTGAGCAAAGCCAAGATTGGCTTGGAGTCGTTTTAGCCCCATCAATCATCGAGCGTAATCGAGAATTACAGGATTATTTCAACACTCCGCGGTTTAATAATGAAGGCCACGCCGACGAACTCCGTAGGACTGGCTATGCAAATGGGCAATGCTTGCTACCCGCTATGAGCGAATTCCGTTGCAAGAGAAGCATGAACTTGTAGGATATGTGGTGATACCTCGTACCAATTCGCCGATAGGCGATCGGACTAAAGTTATTAGCGACTTACAAATGTACCAAGCAAAACTTAACGAGTTGAAACCATTGGCACCTAGTGAAAGCGCGCAGCAAAAATACACCAATACTGAAGAGTTCATGTATCCTGTGGTCTCATTTTGCAGTGGTATCTCAAACAATAGTTCCATGTGGCAGATTTTCACTCAAGACCTCTAACCCCACTGCCACAACGCCCTCGCGTCACCACGCCCCCGCAGCTACCGTGCCCCAACACCGTCAGGTCACCTGGGTTGAGGGCACGCCCTCGTGTGGTATCGTGTCAGAACAATGGCCTTCCTTGAAGTGACAGACCTCAAGCTTGCATACCGCAC
Organism: uncultured Dehalococcoidia bacterium; assembly: GCA_913049785.1. GTDB lineage: Bacteria > Chloroflexota > Dehalococcoidia > Lucifugimonadales > UBA1127 > UBA1127. The sequence goes on from CAJWXP010000003.1 coordinate 51,778, forward strand.
GGATCGCGGCCTGGTTAAGGCTGTCGATGGCACCACGTTCTCCCTGGAGGCCGGGCAAGCGTTGGGGCTCGTTGGAGAGTCCGGCAGCGGCAAGAGCAGCCTCGCCCTCGCCCTCATGCGTCTGCTCCCTCGCAACGCGGAACCGTTAGAAGGCAGCATGACCATAGACGGCGATGAAGTCCTGTCCCTCCCGGAAGAGCAGTTCAGGCGCAGGTATCGCGGCACCGTCATCTCCATGGGCTTCCAGGGGGCCATGAACTCCCTCAACCCCGTCATGCGCGTGGGGCATCAGATAGCGGAGGCTTTACTGGCAGAGGGTGGCATCAAGAAACCAGCGGCCTACGCCAAAGTGCGGGAGATGCTGGAACTGGTGGGCCTCACGGAAGAGATCTTTGGTCGCTACCCCCATGAGCTCAGCGGCGGCATGAAGCAACGCGTAGTCATTGCGATGGCCCTGGTGCAGGAGCCCAAGCTGGTCATCCTCGACGAGCCTACTTCGGCCCTCGATGTGTCGGTGCAAGCCCAGATCATGAACCTGCTCAAACGGCTGAAGCGAGAGCTTGGTCTGTCCCTCATCTTCATCACCCACGACATTGCCCTGGCCAGCGATGTGTGCGACCACGTGGCGGTGATCTACGGCGGGCGCGTCGTCGAGTTCGGCGACATCGAGGGCATCCTACTACGGCCGTCCCACCCCTACACCGAGAAGCTCCTGGCGAGCATGCCCGAGCTCCATTCCGAGGTGAAGCCCGAATTCATTCCCGGTGCGCCACCTGACCTCGTCGAGCCGCCCCCAGGGTGTCGCTTCAGCCCACGGTGCACCTATGCAACCGATATCTGCTTCACAGACGACCCTCCTCCCTTCACCGTGGAAGAAGGCCACATCGCCTGCTGCTGGCTCCGGGGGGACTCTTCCTCCATCTGAGCCTCCCTGTGGTCGAGGAACATGCTCACGCGCTAAGTGCCAACACACTCTCTGGAAGCCCTTTTGATGGTCTAATGCTTCTAACCCCAATTCTTGGCTTTGAGACCTGTGTTTGCCCCTCCAAGAACATCAACGTGCGTTATCAGGATGTTCAGCGTCCCTTCCTGGCGTGATACCGTGCCCTGTACCTTCAACAGAGGGTTTGCGAGTTGGTGGCGAAGTCGCTGATACTCTCTCTCCCAGATCATCAATGGTATGTGCCCATACTCGTCTTCAAGCGTGATGAAGACCGTCTTGCCTGACGGCCTCTGCCGACGTACCACAAGACCAGCTACGGTTACTCTCTGGCCGTCTTGTAGACCCCCCGGGTCCTGACTGGTCAGCACTCCGGGCAACCCTGGTCGCAGGTGAGCCATGACGTGACCACTGGGATACATGCCTAATGATCGGTATTCTCCCTCCATGACTTCACCTGCATGGAGCTTTGGCAACAGCGTCGTGTCTTGATCGACGGCTAACCCAAGTCCGATCTGTTTATCGACCGGATGGTAGCGCAGGCCAACCTCCCACTTCGTCGTTCTGCGGTCCGGATTGAAGGTGTCCAGAGCCCCGGCATCTGCCAGCGACTCCAACTCGCCCTGCAATAACCCGGTGCGCTCCATGAAGTCTGCCAGGGCAGAGAAGGGAGCGCCGCGCTTGCGTACGACAACGATCCGTTTGGCTGCGTTCTGCCCTATGTCCCGGACATACCCAAACCCCAGCCGGATGGAGTCGTCTTCGATGGTGCATAGGTCCCGACTCAGGTTCACGTCAGGGTTGAGGACTGTGATGCCGTGTCGTCGCGCATCCTCTTTCAACGTCTCAGGCGAATAGAAGCCCATCGGCTGTTGGTTCAGGAGGCCAAGGTAGAACTCCAGAGGATAGTAGCGTTTCAGCCACGACATCTGATAAGCCGTCACACCGAAGGCAAAGGCGTGGGACTCCGGAAACATATAGCCGCCGTTGAACTTGCTGAAGATTCGCCCTGCTGTCTCTTCGTCCACCCCCTTGGCCGCAGAACCGTCTCTGAACAGCTCCCAGTAGTGGTCAAGCAGACCCTGGTTATTGCGGCGACCATAGGCACGGCGAAGCAGGTCAGCATCGCTGGGACTGAGGCCCCCCACATCGATGGCCAGTTGGTTCACCTGATCCTGGAACAGGATGACCCCCAGCGTCCTCTCCAATGCGCGTTTCTCAAGGTCGTGGTCGAAGGCAACGGGCTCATCGCCGGTACGTCGGCGGATGTAGTGACGCACGCCGTCGTTCGCACCCACCCCTGGTCGCACTGCTGCGACTTCCCGAGCCATGTCCGTCAGGTTCAGGGGCTTGATGCGCGGGATGGTCTGGATCTGTGCCGCCGACTCCACCTGGAAGATGCCGATGGTGTCAGCCCTGTGGAGCATTGCGTAGACTTCTGGGTCTTCGAAATCGATGCGGGTCAGGTCTACCGGCTCCCCTGTGCGTTGCTCGATCTCCCTGGTCGCATCCTGCATCTGAGACAGCGCGCCAAGGGCAAGGAAGTCTATCTTCACAAACCCCGCATCCTCTACGGCGTTCTTGTCCCACTGGCAGATGTATCGACCTTCCATGGCGCTGGGCTGAACGGGCACCATGTCAATGAGGGGCGAGGAGCTGATGATCATGCCGCCCGGGTGTTGTGCGAGACCTCGAGGAAACCCGTCCAACTCGTACGCCAAATCCAACAAGTCGCGCCAGCCGGGAGCATCCGCCAGCCCTTTAAGCTCCGGCAGGTCTTCCATCTCGTGGCGTAGCCGTCTGGCGCTGCGGGTCTCCACGCGCTTGGCGAATCTATCGATCTGATCCGGTGGGAGGCCCAGCGCCTTGCCCAGGTCTCGGATGGCTCCCTTGCTCTGGTAGGTGACCAGCATCCCTGTCAGCGCGGCCCTGTCCCACCCGTACTTCTTGTGGACGCGTAGAATCAGCTCCTCCCGGATGTTGCGAGGGAAGTCCAGATCGATGTCCGGCACCTTCGCCAACGAATCTTCCGGCAGGAACCGTTCCAAAGAGAGGCCATACTGAAGCGGGTCGATGTGGCTCAGACCAATGAGGTAGCCCACCAGCATGGAGACGCTGGAACCGCGTCCTCTGCCAGGCGGCGCTTCTTCTATCGGCACTTCTCTATCCACAAGGCCCAGATCCACCATCACCTCACGGCCCAACTGAATGACCTCGTGGTACAGGAGCATGAAGCCGGCCAGGTTGTGTTTCCTGATCAGTCGAAACTCCTGGGCCAGCCGCTCTGCGACTTGTGGTGTCACTGCTCCGTAGCGACGTATCGCAGCCTGATTGCAGAGCTCTTCCAGGTAGCTCTCTTGAGAGTGGCCCTCTGGGACGGCGTAGTCAGGAAAGCTATAGCCAAGGTCTCGGGACAGGTCGAAGGAACACTGCTCGGCGATGCGAAGAGTGCTGTCGATCGCCTCCGGAATCTCAGCGAAGAGGTCCGCCATCTCCTCTGCCGACTTCAAATAGAACTCGCTGTTGGGTCGTCGCTCCCGGTGAGTCTCCTCCAGGCTCTTCTTGTGTTTGATGGCGACCAGGCAGTCCTGAAGGCGATGCCGCTCTCTTACGTGGTAGTGGACGTTGTTGGTGGCGACTGTCCTCAGACCTAGCTCTCCCCCCAGGCCGACTAGCGCTTTGATCCGGCTCGTATCGCCATGGACGAGGTTCTGCTGGAGTTCCAGGTAGACGTTCTCTGGGCCAAACCACTCCCGGTACTCCTCTAATCGCCTGCGTGCTTCTACCATCTGCCCTCGGCTCACTAGAGATGGCACTTCTCCTTCAGCGCAACCTGTGAGTAGCACCAGGCCTTCCGCGTGGTCGGCAAGCAGAGCAGGGTCGAGTTGCGGGTCTTTGCGCTCGCCGAAGACGTAGGCGGCCGTCACCAGCCGACACAGGTTGGCATAGCCATCACGGGTCGCTGCCAGCAAGGTCAGGTGGGAGCCGCCCTGAAGCGTCACCTCGCAGCCGATGATGGGTTGGATGTCCAGAGAGCGAGCAGCTCCCGCGAACTCCATCGCCCCGCAGAGGTTGTCGTGATCCGTCAATGCCAGGGCTGGATATCCAAGCTCTTTGGCACGGACTAGCAGCTCCTCAATGGAAGACGCCCCCTCCTGGAAGGAGTAGTTGCTGTGGCAGTGGAGTTCTAGATAATTAGCCATAGGTCTGTAAATACCATCCACGTTTTACCAGGTCACGGAAGACCGTGACCTCACGACCATCTTCCAGCAGCGCCTTGAAGTACATGCGGCTAATCTCCTCGCCACGCCACCACTCATCGTCGATGCGCCATCGGTCTCGCCACTCGCTGACGACTAGCCATTTCCCCTTGACGCACAGTCGCACCGGAGAGTCGCCGCCCCCGTCATCCATCTCGATGGGAACTGGTTGGTTCACGGGGCGAAGGGGATCAGCGCGTGTCTCCGTTCTGGGATTCTCGACCATGGTTCCACCTCCCTCACTACATACACAGGCGGTCGTTTGCCCAACCGCTCCTCCATCTGCGCCATGGCTACTTTGAGTTGGTCTCGCTGCCGGGCATCTTCAAAGAGGCTGCCCTGCTGGCCCGATTCTCCAGTCACTCCGCCCACCGTGAGCCTCAATCCGATTAGGGGATGCGGCAGGACAACGGAATCCAGCGCCCCTGCCAGCACCTTAAAGACGCGTTCTTTCGACCCGATGGCCTCGCGAAACGAAACGGACCTCTGCCACGAGGAGGACTCCTCACAGTCCCCTTCCAACGTGACCGAACGCACGTACCGGCCCCGCATATATGCTAGCGAGAAGATGCGCCCCAGCAGCACCTCCACTGCCAGCAAGAGCGATGGCAATGTGGCGGAGGGCGAGGGGAACTCCAGGTACTCCATTACGGCCTCCTGGCTGCGACGCGGGACAAGCGGTCTCTGGTCTACCCCAACAGACAACTCCCACATGAAACGACCTTCACGACCGAACTGGGCCTGCATGGGGCCAAGGCCCACGGTAGCGATTTGATCCAAACGGTCGAGTCCGAAACTTCGGAGTCGTGTGACCGTCTTGAAGGGCACGGGGAGCACGTTTACTGGCTCGTCCGCAAGGTAAGTTCGAGCGTCCTCCGGGGTCTGGGCGGCTCCGTGGTAGTGGGCTCGGGTCGCGGCAACGTAGGCTGGGAACTTGCCGTCACCAATGCCTACCTGGGGGGCAAAGCCGCTGGGCACCGCCTGGAGCAGCGCTGTGACCATCTGGGCTTCGCCGCCGTACATCTCGGGCAAGCCATGAACATCCACGTAGGCGAGGCCGTCGCCACCGTCTTCTATGATGGGGCTGACGTTGCCGAGGGCGTCCAGGAGCTTATTGGAAGCGCTCTGGTAGAGCGGTAAATCAGCGTCGAGGAGCACAGCTTCCTTGCAATGGCCTAACGCAGTGGAGAGGGCCGCCCCCGCAACAACACTGGTCGCTCGTGGGGATGCGTCGTAGACGATCCGGTTCGAGCCCTTTGAGTGGACAAGCACCACTGGCTTCCCCTGAAGGTCAGGGGAACGCCGTACTTCAACCTGTACCGCGTAGTGCGGAATGAGGACACAGGCAACGCGCATAAAGACTCCTGCCACAAGAAGGGACGAGGAGTATATCAGAACGTGTGTTCTGTTTGTCAAGAGGGTGGTTAGGCTGCTACTAGGAGCTCCGCGCTGTTGTACTTCACGCTGTTTACCAGATTACTGACTCCATATGTAGCCATCGCATCGACGCTGTAGGGCACAAGCAGCGATTGCAGTGACTCCATGTCCTCTGTAGGGGCCAGCCAGGAAGCCTCGGCCTCTTTCGGCAGGATCACCGGCATCCGGTCGTGGATAGGGGAGACGAGTTCGTTGGCCGGGCAGGTGATGATGGTGCATGAGTGGAGGTCTGTGCCTGATTCCTTGTCCGTCCAGGACTCCCACAATCCTGCGAATGAAAACAACTCCCAGTCCTTCAAGCCGATGCGCATAGGCGTTTTAGTGCCATCGACTTTCTTCCACTCATAGAAGCTGTCAGCCACAACGAGGCAGCGCTGACGCTTCAAGGCGTGTTTGAACGCGCCACTGGTCTGGAGGGTCTCTGACCGGGCGTTGATCATCTTGAATCCGACTTTGATGTCCTTAGCCCAGAAGGGAACCAGGCCCCACCGCATCATCTCCGCATGGCGCTCCCCATCTTCTGTCACTACCAGGATGTTGTGGCTAGGGGCAACGTTGTAGTTCGGCTTCCAGTCGAAGTTCTCGAAGTCGCTGTAGGAGAAGCCAAAGCGAAACGAGAAGGCGTTGGGATCCGGTTCAGCTACAGTAAATCGGCCACACATGACGCCCTCCTAAGGCGGCGCTCTGCGCTATTCCTAATGAATGCATAGCTTTTGAGTTGGTCCCAGGAGGTAGCATTTACCCCGATTCCTGGATCTCGATGGTGTACAGTTTGTCGCCTGGCTCTTCCGGTGGCGGCCAATCCCAGTCCGGGTCTCGTGGCGTGAGATTCATTACTACATCTAGACCCTCAACAACCCTTCCAAAAGCCGAATTACGATCATCAAGGTGGGGTGTTGGCGCGTGCTGAATGATGAACTGGCTACCGTTGAAATTAGGGCCGCGGTTGGCCATTGTGATCACGCCCGGCGCATCGTGACGGACGTTGGGGCTAAACTCGTCGGCGAATCTATATCCTGGGTCACCTCGGCCGTCTCCCCGAGGGTCTCCACCCTGACTGAATGACCCTGGCGCTACCTTGTGGAAGGTAGTGTTGTCGTAGTAGCCGTCACGTGCCAGGAATACGAAGTTATTGACGATAGTTGGCACATCCTTGGCTGCGAGTTCCACGACGAAGTCACCCTTTTCCGTCTTGAATGTCGCTAGATATTTATGGTTTGGATCGATAGTCAAAGGGGGTGGGGCATCATACTTTTTAGTCTGCGGCACCGGCTCACTGGTCATGGGCTCACTCCTTCCATTAGGTAGCTACAATTCCTTATGGCACAGGGCGGCAGTTATATCCCGAGGACAGTGGCAACCGCTGTGATGAAGTCCTCATCCGTCAGTAGGCTCGACCAGCTAATTTGGTCATGGGGCTTCTCACCAAATCCGGCCTTGTTGTAGTACATATCTTTGGGAGCACTTCGAAACACGACCGGTCCTACGTGAAATGCGTGATTCTCCTCGTTGTCGAGATAGGTTTGTGCTGCATCCTCATCTTTGAACTTATGGACCAGGAAAGGGTCTCCATTGACGCTGGCAAAAATCGCATTCAAACCACCAACACGCAGATGGCTTCGCGGCGTCTCCACCATCCAGCGGCCAGTGCGGATACCTTCAATGACATAGTCAACGCCAATCTCGACCTCATAGCCACGCTTCTCAATTCCTTTGAGGAGATCAACTAGGCCCAAACCATCCTTTCCCACCTCCGGAAAGGCAGCGTTGAACACCGGTATAAAAGTTCGACCGACAAAGTCGTTAGTATCGATCAGGTTGGACCAGGGGATTCGGTCGTCCGACAGCAGTCGGCTGTGGATGGTGTCAAGGAACTGTAAATGGTCATCCGGTGTCGATTCGAGAACCACCCTCCCACTCCGGACCGAATGGGGTTTACCAAATGCATAATCTTCCGCGGTGGATCTACTGGAAAACTCCACAATCTTAAAGCGGTCCTGGTTGATGTGGAGGAAGAGCCCGGTGGACGCTTCATTGGGTAGTTCTAGACTTAACAACTCGGCATCAACGGAGACATCGTAATTGTTAGCTCTCAGGGTGTTTACAAATTCTATGAACCCGCCTTCATCAACCGACCTCTGGCCAGTGCTGCGATAGATATCGTTCTGCTTATGACCCCAGGCCCATCCGTGGAATCTTAGGAAAGTGTAACTGACATGCTCTAGCTGCTGGCCGGCCAAAGGCCCAGTCAGAGCCTTACCCTCGACGGACCACGTTGAGCCAGTCTCAACGTCAACGAAGGCATCTCCGGCGAGCTTAAAGGTCAAGTTTCGACCGTCCAGCGTTGCGTAGTACGCCGCGGTCCAGAAACTTGTGGGAGCCGGTCCCGACCAAACGACGATTTGCTGTCCGTCGAGTACGTCATGGACTACTCCGCCTTCATTTTTGATTTCTTCAACGGGGTAGAGGCGAGTTGTGGAGCCGTGGGTCGCCGACAGGACCATGGCGTTTTCCGGGAGTCGCGTGTCTGGGTTTTCTCCTAAAGTGCGAACAAACGCCGGACTAACGCCAGGACGCCCGTACCATTCTTCGTCGCCGTGACCATGCCGCTGGTCGATGTGGTTGGGATCCTCTGGCTGGCTCATGACCAGTGTGTCCGGGTGGAGTGTCAGCCATTCCCCATAGGTTGTGTGGTATGTGGGAATTCGCTCCAAAATCTCGCCCTTCATGGGACCGTTGACCGCTATCCCCTCAGCAACAAGCCATGATGACCGCGTTTGTGCATCCGCTACCGTTAAGGAGCAATTGTGAATGCCCGCGCCGCGGAAGAAGAGAGGATTGCCCTGCACCGATGCCATCCAGGCATCGCCGTTCTGACAGCGCTCTCAGCTGAATACTACGAATGGTTCGTCATCAATCGTGTCGTGGATTGTGTGGTAGTAGTCGACGATCCAGAGGGGGTATGCTTTGGTCATACCCCTGTGGGTGATGCCAATAATGTAATCGTCCTCCCGCATGAAATTGACGTCAGCGGCGGGAACGTATTGAGGATTTGCGATGAGGTCTATCCTCCATGGAGGCGGAGCGCCGTCCACCGCAAACCTGACGTTGTCCTGAATCCAGTCTCTAGTGTTTTCTACTAACGCTTTATCACGATGCATTTCTCCCATCCTTCTCTCACATGTTTTCCGCACCTCAGCGGGACCTCGCATTGATCGATATCTAAGCGTTGTCTCCCAGTTGTTATTGCGCAATTGTAGAGCCGTGTAGATGACTGTCAAGCGTGAGAACCTAGTGTACCGGGGATTCACAAAATCAGATACGCAGCACGGGATTTAACACTTTTGTCCATGTTTTTGCCCAACACCGGAATTATCAGACTTCGCCAATAGCAGCATCGAGAAATTAGTCATCGACGCCAGAATCGTAAACAATATTTGAGTACGGGGGTAATAGCTGCCTTCGGGCTAATCGTGTTAGTCTCGACTGGCCCGACGATCTAACCGGGTTAATGTCGAGTAAGTCAGTTCGCGCTGAACTCTCTAGCTTGGTTTAAAACTGTCTCTCAACAACCATTCTCTTGAGCATTCGTCATTAAGCCCGTGTACCGCTGTTCACGGGCATCTTTTACAGCCTGAATTACTCTATTGATCTTGAAGAGCTTTTTGATGTAATCAAATGCTCCGAGGTTCATGGCCCGAGCTACGGTCTCCGCACCATGCGACGCGGTAATCACGATTACATATGCACTCAATCGTTCAGCTTAGGTAACCGCAGGAATATAGGTGCAGGGTTAAACCCTGCCTATAAAGTGAGTACGATTTCCAGTCGATGGCCCTTCAGCCTGTCACGACCGCCCAGCCCACCGATCTCCGCCAACAGCGCCATGCCTGCAATCTCCGCGCCGGTGCCCTGCACCAGCTTGACCGTGGCCTCCAGGGTGCCGCCGGTGGCTAGGATGTCGTCGACGATGAGGACGCGATGCCCGGCTTCCAGCCCGTCCTGGTGAATCTCGATGGTGTCAAAGCCGTACTCCAGCAGGTACTCCACCTTGTGGGTATCGAAGGGCAGCTTGCCCAGCTTCCGCACAGGAACGAAACCGGCGTTGAGTTTCAGCGCCAGCGGCGCGCCAAGGATGTAGCCACGAGCCTCCACAGCAACCACGGCATCGATACGTTCATTGGCGAAGGGCGCGGCCATAGCAGCCACGGCCTCAGCGAACCCGGCGCTGTGCTTGAGCAATGGCGTGATGTCCTTGTAGACGATGCCCTTCTGGGGGAAGTCAGGAATGTCCCGAATCAGGGTGTAGAGGTCCATGTATTCTCCTGTGATATTCTCGGCTTTAGTCTCAGCATATCTAGGTTTGAACGTCGTCACTCTTCTCGGCTTTAGTCTCCACATACGAGCCTTCGGGCCCAGCGTCTTTAGTCGCTTCATACAAGTGGCATGCCACGAACCGACCTGGCCGCACCTCCACCAACATCGGGTCGACGACATCGCACTGGCCCGCCATGAACTGCGGGCAACGTGGATGGAAGTGGCAGCCAGCGGGGGAATTGGCCGGGCTTGGCGGCTCGCCAGGAACGGCAGGCCTATCGCGAAGTCGGTTGGTCGGGTCAGCTTCCGGTACTGCTTCGATGAGCGCCTGGGTGTACGGATGCAGCGGGTCGTCCAGCACCTCGCCGGGTATCCCCTGCTCCACTACGCGACCCAGGTACATGACGGCGATGCGGTCTGAGAAGTACCGTGCTGTGGCTATATCATGGGTGATGTAGAGAAACGCGATGCCCATGCGGTCCTGTAGGTCACGCATCAGGTAGAGGATCTCCGTGCGACTGGACGCGTCGATCATGGAGACGGGCTCGTCCGCAAGGATGTACTCGGGCTGCAGGATTAACGCCCGGGCGATGCCCACGCGCTGTCGCTGCCCGCCGGAGAGCATGTGCGGGTACTTCAGGGCTATCTCGCCGGCGGGGGAGAGTCGCACGTCCTCCAGGGCTTGATGCACCCTGTCTGTTCGGTCGCCGATGTTGTGTATCTGCAGTGGTTCTTCAAGAATCTGCTGGATGTTCATGAACGGGTCAATGCTGGAATATGGGTCCTGGAAAACGGCCTGAGCACGTCGGCGGAACCAGTTGAGCTTACCTTCACGAACGCTGGTGATGTCCTGCCCATCGAACGCCAAGTGCCCCTCGGTGATGGGAGCAAGTCGCAGTGACGCCCTACCTAACGTGGTCTTGCCACTACCCGATTCCCCAACTACAGAGAGGGTCTCGCCAGCATCCAACGACAGCGAGACACCGTCGACGGCGCGCACGGTCTGCGTGCTGAAGAGCATCTTGCGCACGGCAAAATGCACCTTCACCTGGTCAAGCGTCAACAATGCTCCCATATACCCTCGTGCTACGCTGAGTTTCCCTATTGTACGCGAAGGCGAACCAAGTCCGCGAAGCCAGAAGATGCGTCCGTTGCCCAAATAACAACGTAATGGTTGTGGAGGGCGTGGTATGGATAGTGATACAATACGCCCGATTTCAGCGGAGGGTGTTCATGTCAACAGGCTGGCTCTGGGGGACCATCAGTACAGTAGCCATCGTGCTGTTCATTGGCGGCTACCTTGTGGGGTTTGCCGTCTACCAGCCGGATGTCTCGTCGCTGGAAGCGAAAACGGAAGTACAGCAGGAAGAGCTAACCAGCCTGCAGGGTCGACTCTCTGACCGCGACACTCAGCTTGCGGCCCTTGTGGCGGAGCGCGACGACGAGAAAGCCTCCCGCGTTGGCCTGGAGACAACACTGGCGTCCACCCAAGCGTTCCTCGAGGACGCTCGCACATCCTCTATTCGCGCAAGCGCAGACCTCCTTGAAGCGCGTGCCAGCCTAACCAGCGTGGAATCAACGTTGACCCAAACGCAAGGCGAACAGGCCGACTTAAGCGAGCAGCTAACCACTCTGCAAGACGCGCAGGGCGACCTGGACATGGCCATCGCCATCCAGTCAGAACTGCAAGAACTCTACAACGATGAACTCGGCCCCAACCACGGTGACGCCCTGCTCCTGATTCAGGAGGGGCTTCTTGCTGTAACCAACACGAATTATGGTGAGGCAGCAACGTTCTTCGATGAGTCCAGCATTGCCTTCGATCTGGCCAAGGACAACGCTAAGGTGGCAGCTACTAGGAGTGAGTCGCTCCTTGAACTGGTGCCTTCAAGCCTCCACAACACCTTTGACACCAGCCATCGACAGTCGAAATCCACGGTGCTGGCCATGGACTCCCAGTCACGTGAATACAAAGCAGCAGCAGAGCTGTACATCATCATCGATGAGTGGAACGACCTTGATAACGAAGGCGCTTCAGAGGATATGGAACGGTGGCGCGGCATCGCAGCCAACGCAGAAGACCTTTTGGAAGAGGCGATGACCAAGTTGGATGAAGCGGACGAGTGGGCTCCCGAACTGTGGCGGCGCTCAGAGGCCATCCGGTTGGACATCCGGCAGTGGCGGGATCTGTTGTCCGGCGTTCGCTCGGTCATCCTTGAAGAGGGCTAACCACCTTCTGAAACCACCTCTGCTGGGCTAACAAGGCTTCGGCTTTCCGCTTCACCTGCCCATCGCACGTCCAACCCCAAGCGATGCTCCAACGCGTCCACCACAGCACGCATTACATCGCCGCTGTCCACCCCCCTGCCAAACTCGCGCTCCATCGAGGTCACGTTCAACCCCCGCATGCCGCACGCCACAATGTGCTGGAAGTACGACAGGTCTGTACTGACGTTCAACGCGAAGCCATGGCTACTGACCCCACGACTGACCCTAACGCCTATGGCAGCGATCTTCCGTTGGTCATCGCCCTCGCCTAGCCACACGCCGGGCAGTTTCTCGACTGTGTGTGCCGTTATATCGAAGGTGGACAGAGCATCGATCAACCCAGCTTCCAGGCCACGGACGTAGCGCACCGGGCCACCGATCGCTCGCAGGTCAAGAATCGGATACCCCACAAGCTGTCCCGGGCCGTGGTACGTCAACTCACCGCCTCTATCCACCTCATGGACGGCAACTCCTGCCTTCACTAGAGCTTCCGCCGACATGAGCACATCGTCCATCGAGCCACGTCGACCCAGCGTGTAGACGTGGAGATGCTCAAGCAACAACAGTACGTTGTCGATCGACCCCTCAATGCGCTGCTGCACCAGGTCTCGCTGGATGTCCCAGGCGTGCTGGTATTCCACAGAACCAAGGTCGTAGACGGTCGTCGGGTTCGAGGATGTCATGCTGGTATTATGCCCGTCAGCACCATAGAGGGCCAGTCGAACAGATTGCGCTACAATGGGCCGAGAATTCATGTGATAAAACCAACATCGGAGCAACACACATGGCAGACCGCAAATACTGGCTGTTCAAATCAGAACCTAACGCATACTCCTACGCCGACCTCCAGAAAGACGGCGTGGCCGAGTGGGACGGCGTCCGCAACTACCAGGCCCGGAACCTCCTGCGCGACGACATCAAGGAGGGCGATGGCATCCTGTTCTACCACAGCAACGCAGCGCCGATGGCGGTGGTGGGCACGGCGATAGTGGTGCGTTCCGGTTATCCCGATTCCACGGCATGGGACCCGAAATCGGCACACCCCGATTCCAAGAGCAGTCCTGATGAGCCTCGCTGGTACATGGTGGACATCAAGGCTGATCAGGAGTTCAAGGAGCCTGTCACCCTAGAGGCAATAAAGGTGTTGCCAGGGCTTGAAAAGATGATGGTAGGCCAGCGCGGTGCCCGACTCTCTGTCCAGCCCGTTTCGTCCGAAGAATGGAACATCGTCACCAAACTTGGGTTGGGGTAGGCATATGAAAATAGGAGCACACGTTTCATCGGCTGGCGGCCTGAGCAACGCCATAGACCGGGGCGCGGAGATAGGGGCGGAGACGGTGCAGCTTTTCTGCTCGCCGCCTCAGGGCTGGGCCTTCAAATCACCGCCAGAAGACCAGGTCATCGCATTCAGGCAGAAGAGTGAGGAGATGGGAATCGGCCCGGCGTTCCTCCACGGTATCTACCTGATGAACTTCGGCAGCCCGAACCCCGAGCTGGTGGAGAAGTCCATCGCAGCTCTGGTCAACTACATGGGGTGTGCATCGCAGATAGGCGCGCAGGGTGTCATCTTCCATTGCGGCAGCCACAAAGGCGCGGGCTACGACGCCATCCTTAAGCAGACGACAGACGCCCTGGCGGAGGTGCTCAAGCAATCGCCGTCGGATACGCAGCTCATCATTGAGAACACGGCGGGCATGGGCAACCACATCTGCGCCAGTTTCGCTGAGATCGGCGGGGTAATGAAAGGCCTGGCAAGCCCGCAGGTGAAGGTCTGTCTGGACACGGAACACGCCTTCGCTGCCGGGTACGATGTCTCCCAAAAAGACACGCTTGCCAGGGCGATGGAGGAGTTCGACAAGGAAATCGGACTCTCGAACCTGGCAGCAGTCCACGCCAACGACGCCATGGTCGAGTTCGGGTCGGGCATCGACAGGCACGAGAACATCGGCGAGGGGCACATCGGTGTCGCAGGGTTCGAGGTCATCATGGCGCACCCTGCATTCCGAGATGTGCCGTTCTTACTGGAAGTGCCGGGCACCGACAAGAAGGGCCCAGATCGTGACCAGCTTGACCGTGTGAAAGACATACGGATGCGGGTGGGAGCGGAATAGCTGTGGACGGACTATTGCCCGACGCCTTCATGGCACTGGTGGCAGACGCACTGGAAGGGTTACCCCAGGCGGTTCACGACGCTCTGGATAACGTTGAAGTGGTGACCCAGGAGTGGCCGTCTCCTGACCAGTTGGATTACACGGAGGGCGATGACCGCTATGTGCTGCTGGGCCTCTACGAGGGCATACCCCTCAGCGATCGGGTGAACTACACAATGGTGCTCCCTGACAAAGTGACGCTGTTCCAGCGACCTCTGGAGGCCGTCTGCGCGACACAACGCGAGTTGGAGCATGAGGTGCAGGTAACGGTAGTCCACGAGCTTGCCCACCACCTTGGTTGGGGCGATGAGGATATCCATCGCATGGGCTTCGGCTAGGCAGGACAATGTCCTGCACCTGTATGCCTGCGGTTACCAAACAAGAAGTACAGTCAACTCAACACCAGAGGTCGTTAGCAGTGAATTTGGGGCATAGCTACGCCTGCTAGCAAATTATCCTAAAGGGGTCAAGGAGCTAGGTAGATGCCTTTGGCGCGCCTGACGCTTTTGATGCGCATTTCCGCCAGCCAGTCAGCAGCCTTAGCTGTCGAGATATTCTCGTCCTTAGATATACTCATCACCTTCTCCACGGAATCGGCGATACCCGCCACACGCTCCATCGCCTCCTCCTCCTGGTACGGTCGACCGATCTCGTACGATAGGTTGATCACACCCCCCGCGTTCAAGACGTAGTCGGGGACGTACAGCACACCCTTCTTCCACAGCGTTTCGCCGTCCTCAGGCGTCAGGAGCTGGTTGTTGGCCGAGCCCGCCACCATCTTGCACTGAAGCCTATCGATAGTATTGCTGTTGATGGAGCCGCCGAGGGCGCAGGGTGCAAAGATTTCACAGTCAACATCGTAGATGGCATCGGGATCCTCGAGGATGGTGCTTCCCAGAGCCTTCGCTCGCGCAATGGCGTCGGGGTTGATATCGCACACGGTGAGTCGAGCGCCCTCCACGAGGAGGTGGTCAGCCAGATACCCGGCCACCTTCCCAAACCCTTGTATCGCGATGGACACGTCCTTCAGCGAGTCGGTACCCAAAGCCTGCTTCGCCGCTACCTTCATGCCCCGGTAGATGCCGAAGCCAGTTGCCTTGGAGGGGTCGCCGCTTCCGCCGAGGGTTCTTGGTAGCCCCACCACGTGGGAAGTCGCCTGACTGATGGCCGCCAAGTCCTCTGGGGTTGAGCCAACGTCTTCTGTGGTAATGTACCTGCCACCCAGTCCTTCCAGGAACTGACCGAATGCACGCATCATCCCTTCATGCTTGTCCGTGCGGGGGTCAGCCCAGATGAGAGCCTTTCCGCCGCCTAGGTTCAGCCCGGCAGCGGCGTTCTTGTAGGTCATAGCTCGAGCAAGGCGCAGGACATCAGTGAGTGCCGCTTCTTCTGTGGGGTGAGGCCATATGCGGGTGCCGCCAAGCGCAGGGCCTAACGTGGTGTCATGGATTGCGATGAACGCCTTGAGTCCGGCGTTCTTGTCCACGGCCACAACCAGTTGCTCATAATCGCCGGATTCCATGACCTCAACGATTTCCATAGTGCATACCTCCGGCTCTTGGGGTAGGAGAAGCGTAGAAATTCTCCCCTTCTATTGTATCTGATGCGCCAAGGAGGCGGGAAGTTTTTGGGCAGAGCATGACCATTCCACAAAACAATCGGAGATACGAGTCCCATGGGGCCTGAACTGCTAGGCGCTGATGCCTAGAGGTCTCGACTGTTCAGAGACTTCAGTGCAATGAAGGGAAGGATCACCAACGGAACAATCCCAAGGATGACCAACGTAGTGATCTCAATGGTCAAGGACTTCCCTTGCAGCACCAGCGGCAGGTTTCCAAGAACGCCTTCCGGCGTGAACCCGTTGGCGTACGCCACATCAAGCAGTCCCAAACCGATATACCAAAAGACGCCCAACACAACCAGACCCAATAACGTGTTGGTGAACAGGACGCTCACGGTGATTCCCAGAAAGGACAGCACGGTGAGCATAAGCGTCCAGTACGCCAAACCTACCCAGATGCCTTGCACCGTCATGTCATTGTTCAGGGCCATGGATTTCATGATGAAGGCAGTGGGCAGCACGATGACCAGGAACATGAAGATCGTGCCAAAGGAGCGGGAAACCAGCTTCGCCAGAACATAGGGTGTCGGAGCAATCCCGCGACTGATGATGGACTCTCCAAGGAAGCGGTATTCCAGCGATATCGCGCTGACGCTGTTAACCAACACCACCAAGCTTCCAAAGGCCATGTACATCACCAACGCCCAGCCGAGGAGAAAGGATGATGTGTCCTCGTAGTTCTTGGCGACGATAACGGCAGCAACACCGCCGACGATGGTCAAAAAGAACCAGAATCGCACGATCCAGGATCGCGCCAGTACAGTCAGATCATATTCAAGCAGAGAGAGAAATGCGTTCATTAGACAACCTCATCGGTAGACGCCTTATCAGATGTAACGGCATCGGGCTCATCCTCACTTGGAGTCGTTTTGTCCAATACCTGATCTATGGCATCCTCAGTTTCGAAGGCGCGGGCGAAACCCCTACGCCTGTCTTCAGCCAGGGTCTTTAGGAAAGCATCCTCCAGGTTTCCTGCCGGTTGGATGCTCTTTAGAATCACTCCATGTCGGGAAAAGGCGTCCAGCACCTGGCTCAGTACTGCCGTGAACTCCCCATCATGGTCGAAGGCAACTCGGACGGTATTAGCGCCCATCCGTTCAAACTTGATGCCGCGGACTTCCACACTGATAGTCTGGAGCGCCTGCTCCACTTCTCCCTCAATCATCATGTCCACAGTGTTATCCAGGCTGAGTTGCTTCATCTCTTTCACGGTGCCGGTGAACACCAACTTCCCATGATTCAAGATACCCACGTAGTCACAAGTCTGGTCAGCGTCTGGAAGGATGTGGGTAGAGAGGATGATCGTCTTGCCCTTGTTCCGTAATTCCTCAAAGAGGTCCAGGGTGTAATGCCGTCCCTCCGGATCCAGTCCGATGGTAGGCTCGTCCAACAGCAGCATGTCAGGATCGTTCATCAGCGCTGCGGCAATGCCAAGCCGTGTTCGTTGCCCGCTGGAAAGATGGTCGATACGCTGCGACGAGGCCTGTAGGAGATCCATCGCGTGCAGCAGTGCAGAAAGTCTTGGTTTGCGAATGCTGGAGCTGATGCCGAAGAGCTTACCTACCAGATCAAGATAGGTGATGGGGGTCATGTCTGTTGGGAAGTTCCCTCCTTGGGAAAGGAACCCTATCCTGCGACGCAGATAGCCGGTCGCAAGGGTCATGGGCTCGCCAAACACTTTGATAACGCCGGCAGTCGGGCGTTGAAGCCCCATAATCAGCCGGAGAGCCGTGCTCTTGCCAGCGCCGTTCGGGCCGATCAGTCCGAAAATGCAGCCACTAGGAATGGAGAGAGTGACACTATTAAGGGCTATTTGCCTTGTATCGTAGATCTTTGTCAGGTCATGCGTCTCAACGACGTCCATTTACCGCTCCTGCAGTACCCCTGAGCAATATTCGCACAAAGCCATGCTACTAGCAAGGGCTATACGGGGGACGGACGGCCAAATCGTAAAGCCAGTTTCAGCATCAAATAGAGTATCTGACGAGGGACGAGACTTTGACGCAGTTGTCGTTCCTCACTACAATGGCCCAAAGTGCAAAGGGGGATTTATGGAAAAGGTATCGTGTGACATTTTCTTCGACTACACCTGACCCTTCGTCTATAACGCAGCCGTGTGGCTGGAGTCTGCACAAGAACAAGGCGGAGAGACGCTGGACATTAACTGGCGAGGTTTCCTCCTGGAACAGATCAATAACAAGGAAGAGCCTGGCTGGAAAGTCTGGGAGCAACCGGACGATTATGAGTTCCGGGGCCTATGGGCTCTCAGGGCCGGCGAGGCCGCGAAGAAACAGGGCAAAGAGGCTTTCCAGAAATTCCACATAGCGCTGCTTCGAGCCCGTCACGAGGATAGAGTCAACATTGGCGACAAGGATGTCCTGATGGAAGTAGCCAGTACCGTTGGTCTTGACCTGGAGAAGCTCCGCACCGATATGGAAGATCCGGCAATCAAGGACCAGGTAGTCACAGATCATCTGGAAGCTGTAGAGAGCCACGGGGTGTTCGGTACACCCACGTTCGTGTTCCCCAACGGCGCGGCAGCCTTCGTGAAGATGATCAAGCCACCGGAAGGGAAAGCTGCTCGTACCCTTGAACTCCTTTCCGAATTGATGAGTGAGCAAATCTATATCGGTGAGGTGAAGCGTCCTCAGCCTCCGTGGCCAAAGGGAGCTTTCACAGCCGGGCAGTAGGTCACCAAAGGATGGAGCCACAGCAACTTAAATCTGTTGAAGCAGCCATTGGCGTTCGTTTCCGTGATTTGGAATTGTTGAAGCTCAGTCTCATCCATAGTTCGTATATCAATGAGCATCCTCTAGATGCCCCGGCCTCTAATGAGAGACTGGAGTATCTGGGGGATGCTCTTTTAGGTATGGCGGTGGCCAATCGACTCTACCAAGACCACCCGGAGATGCCAGAGGGTGACCTCACCGCCGCCAGGGCAGCTATCGTTTGCGGAGAGTGCCTGAGTGAGGCCGCCGCTGACCTGGGCCTTGGAGACTTCCTGTTCTTAGGACAGGGAGAGGAACAGAGCGGAGGACGCTCAAAGCCATCCAATCTGGCAGCCGGCCTGGAAGCTCTTGTTGGAGCGGTCTACTTGGATCAGGGTTACGCTGAGGCGGAAGCGTTTGGCCTTCGCATCCTGAAGAAACAGATTGACAGGATAGACATACAGTCTGTGCCCAGAGACGCAAAATCCACACTCCAGGAAGCCATGCAGGCGGAAGGCCGCGGCACTCCCACCTACAACCTGCTGGACGAGACCGGCCCCGGCCACGTCAGGACTTTCACGATTGAGGTGCTGGTAGCGGGGGAGTCCCTGGGAGAAGGCCGTGGCCAAAGGAAGTCCGATGCGGAACAGGAAGCAGCCAAAGTCGCGTTGGAGCGTCTCGGCGTGATTTTATAAGCACACCGCGTGCCTCGCGCGCGAGGAAAAATCAGATTATTCATCCGAACAAGGAGGACGCATGCGCTGGATCATCCTGCGACCTGCATCGGGTCTGGTTGGCTGGAGCCTAGCCCTCTTGACCCTGGCGACAGCCCTGCTGGGTGGATTACGTTTCTTCCTGGCAACGGGTGCCAGCCCTCGATACGTCCTCCAACGCAAGCGATGGTTTGAGAGCACCATGTTGGGTAGACCTATGGGACTCCGTGGATTCCTGGCGTTTGGCTTATGGGCGGCGGAAAACGGCAGAACTAACCACTGGCCATAGCTAATACACCAATTATCCTGCCGTAAAATCCCTTTATTAACACCTCCAACCATAGTCAAGCGGCCTTGACAGCCAGATAGTCCTATGATATTTATTCTCCACGTTGAAATGGTCAACGGAATTTGTGGTGTGTAACAATAGGGCAGACGCTCTCTTAGGCCGCTTGCCACACATCGAAATCTTAATGAGTAAATCCTTCCCAGAGCCTGAAGCGTACACACGGGTATATCTGGTATTAAGGTCTGGGCAAAATTAAACGGGAATATAGTAGCGCTTGTCACTCGGCTCGGGTATAATCGCCGAGTTTTAGGAATCAAGCGGCAGGAAAGCCCAGAAGAAACGAGAGGGATATGCAGCGATACATTCTTATTCGGCTGATACAATCGGTCTTCACGCTCATTGGGGTGAGTATCATTGTGTTCTCACTAGCACGGCTGTCCGGCAACCCGCTAGATGTACTGCTGCCTGACGAGGCAGATGACGAGACCTTTGAGCGCATCAGTGAGCTCTGGGGCCTGAACGATCCCTGGTACACGCAGTACTTCACCTTTGTGAAGAACGCTTCACGTGGTGAGTTCGGACCTTCCTTCAAGTGGCAGGGTAGGACCGCCATGGAATTGGTGTTCCTCCACCTCCCGGCCACCCTTCAACTAGCTGGCTTCTCCATCCTCGTAAGTGTCATCTTAGCAGTGCCCATCGGTGTCATGTCCGCTGTGAAAAAGGGGACATTGTTAGACACCGTTGGGAAGTTGGTTGCTTTATTAGGTCAATCCTTACCATCCTTCTGGCTAGCGATCGTCATGATATGGATCTTCGCAGTGAAATTAGGGTGGTTCCCAACGTCTGGACGCGGCGGGTTTGACCACATGATCCTGCCCGGGATAGCGCTCGGCTGGTTCTCGGTTGCCTCGTTCATGCGCCTGACCCGCTCTTCCATGCTTAACGTACTGGATAGTGAGTACATCAAGCTTGCCCGCATCAAGGGGCTGCCTGAGTGGAAGGTGATTTGGAAGCACGGTCTCAAGAACGCTGCCATTCCCCCGTTGACGGTTTTTGGTGCCATTGTGGTGGGCCAGATGACCGGTTCAGTAACCATTGAGACAGTATTCGCCTGGCCCGGAATCGGCCTACTGGCTCTCCAAGCTGTGAATGCTCGCGACTATCAGGTGATCCAAGCGGTGACCATGTTCATCTCAGTATTGTTCATTGGCATGAACCTGCTCATTGATATCTTGTACGCGTACATAGACCCCCGCATACGATTCACATAAACACAAGTGATCACTAGCAGGAAATAAGGAGAACTTATAATGGCTACTGAAGGTAACGTTCTCGAAGTGCCACGAAATTTACCCTGGTATTTCCCGTCAAAGCTGCGGCACTACGCTGGGGTCGCTATCAAGGACTACCCTGTCCTTTGGCTGATGATTTTGTTCGTGGTGCTGATCTTCCCGGCAGCCACTGCTCCATGGACAGCGCCTCATCATCCGCTGAAGCAGGAGCTCTCCAAGAGGTTGACTGCCCCAGTTTGGAGCGCTGGAACAGAAGCCAAACCCACATCCTGGTCCAACATTTTGGGCACGGACAAGCAGGGGCGAGACATTCTCAGTCGTGTCATGCACGGATCACGCATATCGCTGATGGTCTCCTTGTCAGCTTTGGCAATCGGCGGGACTGTGGGCACGACACTTGGTCTGATTTCCGGGTACTTCGGTGGATGGGTTGACCATCTGATCATGCGTATCGTGGATGTGTTCTTAGCCTTGCCTCTCATCCTGATGGCGTTGGTCATTGTAGCCGTCTTTGGGCCCAGTTTCTGGACGGCCATTGGCGTCATCTCAGTACTCTTATGGTCACGCTACACAAGGCAGATCCGGGCAGAAGTCCTATCCATTAAGGCCATGGATTTCATTGCCAGGGCGAAAGTGGCTGGGTCATCCAACACCCGGATCATCATCAAGCACGTATTCCCCAACATCACCAATACCCTCATTGTGCTTGGCACCCTGCAGGTTGGAACGGTCATTCTGCTGGAGGCGACTCTGAGCTTCTTGGGCGCCGGCATCCCACGGCCAAACCCGGCCTGGGGCGTTATGGTTGCTGACGGGCGAGACCACATTGCAAGCGCATGGTGGATTGCGGTGATTCCCGGTATTGCCATCATGATGACGGTGCTCTCAATGAACATGATGGGTGACTGGCTACGTGACAAACTGGATCCGAAACTACGACAGGTATAGGTGAGATGACAAGCACTCAAGAAATCTTCCAGGAACCAGAAAAGAAAATCGGAGAGGTTGTTCTGGAGGTCAAAGACCTCCGGACATACCTCTATACCAAATGGGGCATCACCAAAGCGGTGGACGGACTCAACTTCCATGTGAGAGAGGGAGAAACCCTGGGCATCGTGGGAGAGTCCGGCTGTGGCAAGAGCATGACCGCACTATCTCTGCTTCGGCTGGCCCCCAAGCCGGCTGCGCGTACTGTCAGTGGCCAGATCATTCTGGATGGTGAGGATATCCTGGAGCGCCCAGAATCTGATATGCGCTTCATCCGTGGCCAAAAGATATCCATGATCCTTCAGGACCCAATGACCTCTCTCAACCCGGTGTACACCGTGGGTAACCAGATGGTTGAGGCCCTTGGGTTGTACTACAAAGACGAAGGCAGCAAAGATATCAAGGGTCGAGCTGTGGACATCCTGCGAAGGATGGGCGTAGCCGCCCCTGAGCGTCGCGTCTTGGACTACCCCCATCAGATGAGCGGCGGCATGAAGCAGCGCGTAGTAGGCGCAATGGCTATCTCCGGAACGCCTCGCGTGCTCATCTGCGACGAGCCTACGACCGCCTTGGACGTAACGATTCAAGCTCAGTACCTTCGGTTGTTGAAACAGGTCCAGGCAGATACCGGCGTCGCCATCATCTTCATCACCCATGACATGGGTGTGATAGCAAAGATGTGCGACAGGGTAATGGTCATGTATGCAGGCAAGATTGTGGAAACGGGCGATGTCCGACCATTGTTCAAGAATCCCTCACACCCCTACACCAAAGCACTCATGGCATCTGTCCCTTCCATGGATGAGTCCCATGTAGAGAAGCTCTATTCCATTGAAGGTCAGCCGCCAGCGTTGTTTGATCTTCCCGTAGGCTGTCGCTTCGCAAATAGGTGTGAGTTCGCCGATGAGAAGTGCGTAGCAGAGTATCCACCCACGTTTGCCGATGAAGATGGTCATACAGCGGACTGCTGGCGCTTGGAAGGCCAGTGGAAGCGAGTTGCGGAAGCAACTGCCTAAATCAGTCCCATTCTTGATTAAGTATCAATTGGAGGAGAAATGGAACAGGATATCCTGCTCCAGGCGCAAGACCTGACGAAGTATTTCCCGGTTACCAAAGGATTGGTATTGCAAAAGACCGTCGGGTGGGTGCAGGCCGTTGACCATGTGAACTTCACCATTCCCAAAGGAAAGACCCTCGCCCTTGTAGGAGAATCTGGGTGTGGCAAGACCACCACCGCCAAGTTGATCCTGCGGTTGGAAAAGCCTACTACCGGCCAGATCACCCTCGACGGCATGGATGTTCATACCATTGAAGGCGATGACCTGAAGAAGTATCACACTGACGTTTCAGCCGTGTTCCAAGATCCCTGGAGCTCTCTCAGCCCGCGGATGCGCGTGCGTGACATTATTTCTGAAGCCCTTGTCGTTAACCAGAAGGTGGAGAAGCACGAAGCATACGAGCGAGTTGACGAGCTTTTGGTGCAGGTCGGGCTCCGAGCCCAGCAAGCCACCCTTTATCCTCACGAGTTCAGTGGTGGCCAGAGGCAGCGCCTAGCACTGGCATCGGCCCTTGTCGGCAACCCCAAGCTCATCGTGCTTGACGAGCCGGTCTCCGCTCTTGATGTATCCATTCAAGCCCAGATCATGAACCTGCTGAAAGAGCTGCAGGACAGCTATGACGTAGGATTCCTGCTCGTTGCCCACAACCTGGCAACGGTACGGTACCTGGCCCACGAAGTGGCGGTCATGTACTTGGGCGAGATCGTGGAGCAGGCAGAGACAGACGAGCTCTACGACAACACGCTTCACCCATACACCAAGGCCCTCTTCTCCGCAGCATTGTCGGCAAACCCGGACTCCCAGCGGGAAGAGATCATACTGCGCGGTGAAGTTCCCAGCCCGATCAACCCGCCATCAGGCTGCCGGTTCCACCAGCGATGCCCATACGTCATGGACATATGCTCCCAGGAGATTCCGGTGCGGAAAGAGGTGGCCCCAGGCCATTTTGTGAACTGTCACCTGTATTAGACGACACTTCTCCAGAAACTAAGAACAGCGTCCCCCTCGCGAAAGGAAGGACGCTGTTCTTTTAGGCCTCACATATAGCTGTTGTACCCCATCGAATGCATGTTGTATGGCAGGTAAGGTAGAATAGACCCAGTCCCGTGGAGGTGCTGCTGTCATGCAGGAAGTATTTCGTGAAACCGCAAAGGCCCTGGAACGTGGGGAAGCTTGCGTTCTGGCAACGGTCATCCAGACTGAAGGCTCTACACCCCAAAAGCCCGGCGCCAAGCTTCTTGTGCGTGCAGACGGCAGCGGTGTAGGAACGTTAGGCGGCGGCTGTGTCGAGGGCGATATCTGGTTTGCAGCAAAGACCTTGCTTCGCAGCGACGGCGCCACGGAAGTCCGTGAGTACGAGCTGACGGAAGAGATCGCCGCTCGAGACGGCCTGATCTGCGGCGGCACGATGTACTTTCTCCTAGACCCCATCAGAGAGCCCGGTGATTTCCTGCCCCAGGTCCAGCAAGTGGAACAGGCCTATGACGGTGGGAAGCCTGTGGGCATCGCCACGCTGGTGGGAACGCCTGAAGACTCGGCTCTTGTTGTTGGCGCAAAGCTCTTCATTCAAGAGAACGGGGAGACCCAGGGCACCCTCGGCGTTGATGCGCTGGATCATGCAGCCTCCAGTAAAGCGCAGGAGCTCATCGCCTACGGCAAGTGTGAGTACATCACTACCAAGGGCGGGTTTGAGATTTTCGTTGAGACGTATACCACGCCTCCCACATTGGTCATCATGGGCGGCGGCCACATCTCCAAGGCGCTGGCAGCGCTGGCGCAGCCGTTGGGCTACCAGTTCCACATTGTGGACGACCGTCAGGAGTTCGCCAATGCTGAACGGTTCCCTCACGCTGTATCTACCATCGTGGCCGACTACGATGTAGGCCTACAAGACATCCCCATGAACGCCAACACGGCTGTTGTAGTGGCCACCAGGGGCCACAAGTACGACGATATGGCCGCAGAGGCCGCTGTACGCTCTCCCGCGGGCTACGTGGGCATCCTGGGCAGCAAGCGCAAGAACCTGCTCATCTATGAAGAGTTGTTCCGCAAAGGTATCCCTGATGAGCGTATCCGCGCTGTTCGAGCGCCTGTAGGCCTCGATCTTGGAGGTCGCACACCGGAAGAGATCGCCCTCAGCATCATGGCTGAGATCGTAGCTGTCCGCCTGGGTGGCAGCGGCGCCTCGCTTCAGATGGATGAGCGCCTGTTCGATATCGCCCGGGAAAAGGGCAAGGCCGTATCCACCGGGAGGTAAGGGTGCCAGGCATCACCGCAATCCTCCTGGCCGCCGGTGAATCTTCCCGCATGGGCCAACCCAAACCCCTACTTCCCTGGGGAGACCTTCCCCTCATCCAGTACCAACTGGCATCCCTCAGCGAAGCCAGTGCCTCCCCTATTGTCGTAGTGCTTGGCCACAACGCCGAGGACATCGCTCCCTACGTCGAAAGCTCTCCCACGCTCCAGACGGTAATCAACCCCGATTATGCTGAAGGCAAGACGACGTCCATTCGACTCGGCGTCTCCCAGGTTCGCGACGATGTGGACGGCATACTGCTTCTGGCGGTAGACCAGCCCCGTCCCGCTGACCTTGTGCGACGAGTCATCGAGGAACACCTGCGCTCCGGCGCTCTCATCACCCATCCCACCTACAACGGGCGAGGCGGCCACCCCATCATCTTCGCAGGGTCACTCAAGGGTGAATTGCTGGCCATCACTGAGGAACAACAGGGCATCAGGGAAGTGGTAGGTCACCATCAGGACAACATACGAACGGTAGCGGTGGAATCGCCCATCGCGCGGGTGGACCTGAACACGATGGACGACTACGAAAGCGCGCTGCGGGAATTTGGGCCGTAACCGTAGCTACGTAGGGCGTTTTGACACTCGGTAGGCCCTATACTATCCTTGATTCGGCGTCTATCCGGCAGATTCGAGGACAGATTGCAACCTGGAATACAGAGGAGAGGCGTGTACCGCATGCTTCTCCTTTTTTACGGATGTGGAGAGTAACCGTGGCCGGTCGAGTCGGTGTCATCTTGGTTGGAGCAGGCACAAGCCGTCGCATGGAGGGGATAGACAAGGTGTTTGCCCCTCTCCGAGGCAGGCCTCTCTTGGACTGCACCCTTGGCGTCCTGGCATCTGTGCCGGAAGTAGCAGCCGGAGTCATTGTGATTTCAGAGCAGGGATTCGCCCAAGGCCAGGAAGTGCTGACGCGCAGGGGTTGGACGGTAGGCTGGAACCTGTGTATCGGCGGCGCACGTCGACAGGACTCCGTACGGCTGGGGTTGGAGAAGCTTAGCAACGTGGAGTGGGTCATCATCCATGATGTTGCTCGTCCATGCATAGACCAGGACACGATATATCGAGGGCTGGAAGCGGCAAAGGAGACCGGTGCCGCTGTAGCCGCTGTTCCTGTGACGGACACCATCAAGTCTGTAGACGAGGAGCATCGCGTAGTGGACACCCTGGATCGCTCCACGCTCTGGGCAGTACAGACGCCTCAGGTGTTTCGACGAGACCTGCTGGAAGCAGCGTTCGCCGACAGCAACGATGATGCCACGGACGAGGCGACGCTCCTGGAGCGCATGGGTCATACCATCAAAGTATTCCAGGGCGATTACGGCAACATCAAGGTGACTACGCCTCAGGATCTGGCGATGGCAGAGGCTATCCTGGCGTCCAGAGTCACCCCGGAGGTGCTGCCATCCGCATAGGCACCGGGTATGACATCCATCGCCTGGTGGAAGGCCGTCCGCTGGTGCTGGGGGGCGTGACAGTGCCCTTCGAGAAAGGCCTCCTGGGGCACAGTGACGGCGATGCCCTTCTCCATGCTGTAATCGACGCGCTGTTGGGCGCAGCTGGCCTAGGAGACATCGGCGCGCAGTTCCCGTCCAGCGATCCAGCCTTCAAGGACGCTGACAGCACACACCTCCTGCGTCAGGTTGCCAAGCTCATTCGTGACCACGGGTGGAGGCTGGTCAACCTGGATGCTACAATCATCGTCGAACAGCCAGTCATGAAGCCGTATCTGGAACCCATGCGACAGTGCATTGCCACTTGCCTCGCCGTGGAACCGGAGCAGGTCAACGTCAAAGCCAAGACCAACGACGGTCTCGGTGTCATCGGCGCGGGTGAGGGCATTATTGTCCAGACCGTAGCACTTCTAGAGGAAATTGAATGAAACTGTACGATTCGCTGACAGGCGAGAAGCGTGATTTCGCCCCACAGGGGGACGAGGTCAAGATGTACGTCTGCGGCGTAACCCCCTACTCTTCGGCTCACGTCGGCCATGCCATGAGTTATGTCTACTTCGATACGCTGCGTCGCTATCTGGAGTTTCTGGGCTACACCGTGAAGCACGTTCAGAACTTTACGGACATCGACGATAAGATCATCACAGCGGCCGATAAGCAGAAGACATCCCCGGTGATGCTTGTGGAGGAGTTGGTTGAGGAATATCTCATGGACATGGCCAACCTCAATATTCAGCCAGCCCACGTCTACCCCCGCGTCACTGACGAGATCACTAAGATCGTTGAGATGATCGAAGGCCTTATCGAAAAGGGATTCGCCTACGAGTCAGAAGGGGACGTCTACTATCGCGTCACCAAATTCCAGGGCTACGGCAAGCTCAGCCATCGCACGCTGGACGGCATGATGGCTGGTGCCCGGGTGGAGCCCAACCTCCAGAAAGACCACGCCATGGACTTCACTTTGTGGAAGGCCTCAAAGCTGGGCGAACCCTCTTGGGACAGCCCGTGGGGGAAGGGTCGGCCAGGCTGGCATATAGAGTGCAGCGCTATGGCTTTGCACTACCTGGGCCCACACCTGGACATCCACGGCGGCGGTCAGGACCTGGTGTTTCCCCACCATGAGAACGAGATTGCCCAGACAGAGGCGTTCACGGGAGAGGCACCCTTTGCCGATCACTGGGTACACAACGGCCTCCTTCAGATAGACGAAGGCAAGATGAGCAAATCGTTTGGGAAATTGGTGACCGTCAGAGACGCCCTAGCCAAGTTCAGTTCAGACACCATGAGGCTCTTCTTCCTCAACTCCCACTACCACAGCCCTCTGGCCTATGCGGATGAGAGTATTGAAGGCCAACAGCGTGCGGCAGAGCGACTCCTCACAGCCCTTGAACTTGATGCGAGCGACAATGCAGGCTCCGAAGCGGTAGACCCTGAACCGTTCCGACAGCGGTTCATCACTGCGATGGACGATGACCTGAACACGCCTCAAGCACTGGCCGCCCTCTTCGACCTGACGAGGGAGATCAACCGAGGCAACGACGAGAAGAAACAGATCGGCTCAGCTCAGGACACCCTGCGAGAGCTGACAGGTGTATTGGGCCTACGCTTGTACCCCCAAGAAGAAGAGTCCACTCAATCAGCCAGCCCCTTTGTAGAGTTGCTGGCTGAGATACGCCAAGAACTCCGAGACGCCAAGCAGTGGGAGCTGGCGGACCGTATTCGCGATAGGCTACAGGCCCTCGGCGTGTCACTGGAAGACGGCGCTGGTGGCACCAAATGGCGGAACCGCTCCAGCTGATGCCATCAACACTCGTCGTAGACCTCCAACGCCTCCTGGCTCCGGAAAGGGTCTCCAACAGCCCGGAAGACCTGGAACGATTCGCCGGCGATGCCCTGGCAGCCTACCGGGCTTTTGGCCGAGCCAAGCGTGTGGAAGTACCTCCGATAGTCGTCGCAACCCCCAAGGACACCAACGAAGTGTCCGCGCTAGCCGCATACGCCTCCAAGCATGGAATCCCCATCATCCCCCACGGTGGCGGCACTGGCGTCATGGGCGGCGCAGTGCCGGTGGACGGCAGTATCGTGCTCAACCTCCGATCCCTGGACGTGATCCATCAGATAGATCGAGAGGGCCATCGGGTCACAGTGGGCGCCGGCGCAATCCTGGAAGACCTGGAAAACGCCCTCATCCCCCAGGGACTGCTGCTAGGCCATGACCCGTGGAGTCGACCCATCGCCACCGTAGGCGGAGCTATATCCACCAACGGCATGGGCTACTTAGCTGGCAAATATGGAAGCATGGGGCAGCAGGTCCAGGGTCTTGAGGTGGTCCTTGGCTCTGGAGACGTGATCCAGACGCCCTCCGTGCCTAAGATCGCCGGGCCTGACCTGGACAATATCTTCATTGGCGCTGAGGGCGCTATGGGCATCATCACCAAGGCCACGCTGGAGGCGTTTCCTCAGCCGGAGGTGCGCTCGATTCACGCCTTCCGGTTTGCATCCTTTGCTCCAGGATTCACCGCTGTTCAGGAGATGTACGCCATCGGCCTACGGCCTGCAATGGTGGACTTCGCAGAGGAATACCCCAGAGAGCCGCTAAAGCAGCCAGAAGAGGGCATCACTACGCTCTACCTCTCCTTCGATGGGTTCAAGGAGGAAGTCGCTGCCCAGGTGGATCGAGGACGGAAGATTTGCCTCGCCTCAGGGGGTGAAGAGTTACCCTTCGAGGAAGCCGACACCTTTTGGCGGGAGCGCCACGATTCGGCGGAGCGCTACAAACGTGAGATTCAGGACGTTGGGCCATCGGCCCGGCGACGCCGACGTGCGTGGCGGCTGGACTACCTTCACGTCGCTATTCCAGCGTCCAAGGTGCTGGAGTACTACGCCTTTTGCCGGGGTTTGCTCATCGATAGAGGCATCCCTGTGCGGGAATGGTCACTATGGGGGAGGCCAGAGTACTTCTCGCTGATGATTTCAGACCCCTCTGCCGATGACCAGGGGGACTCCGCCCTCATGTCGCAAGCGGTGGACGACATCCTTACAGCTGCTCAAGACCTGGGAGGCTCCATGGAGTACTGCCATGGAGTGGGCCTCAAGCTGACCCACCTGATGCAACGCGATCGGGGCGAAGCGGGGATGCAGGCGCTTAGGAACGTGAAAAAGGCCCTTGACCCTATGGGTATCCTGCACCCTGGCAACCTGGGTATTTAAGGGCACCGCCATACGCCTGGCACTTTTCTGCCAAATAGTACCTCTTTTCATAGGACGTTATAGGTAGCCATCTCAATTGACAGAACGTACTACCGGTTCTATCTTGGGCGTTAGTGACGAATTATGGAAACAGGTTACGAACTTAGATTACATCGTTTCATGATAGGTTACAGATTCGCAGCCTTCTGGCTGGCTGTAATCCTAATTCTGGGTGTTCCTCTTCCAAAGGTTCTGAGTCGAAAATGGAGAGCCCACAGCGGCCACAGTAGTTGGAGTTGGGCAGGTTATCAAACCCGCAGTGAGGGCATAGTACGATTTTGGGAACCTCTCGAGGTGTGTCGTTGACGGGGCCTTGGTCCTCCACCATCACTTACCCCTTGCACCCAAGCAACGTCACTGACCGGTTAACCAAGGTAAGTATCCCACGTTGTGGGCTTCAGACCAACCCGGCCACACTTTATTACGGGGGGAACAGCACGGTATGAGGGTCGAATAGAGGAGGGTCAGGCTGGAAGTGCCACCATGCGGCTATAGATCAGAGAAACGAGCGCTGAGGATCGCTACGACCACAAACACCACAATCAGCACGATGGTGAACCGAAAGAAAAGGAGTTCAACGCCTCGTCGGACCCGGAAGGTGCTCTGGGCAGCGCCGAACGCTCCCGAGCCCTCTCCACGTATTTGCAACAAGATCACAGCGATGAGCGCTATCGATATGATGATCATTGCTGCGTTCAGAAACGGTTCCATTAACCCTGCCTCGTAATTGTTCTACCGTGGTGGCATGTGGCCCAACCAGACTACTATACCATCTAACACACCACTGATGATGCGTTCCTAGGACTTCTTCGCAAGTAGTTGCTCTTCCAGCAGCGTGTTGACCAGAGCAGGATCGGCCTTGCCCTTGCTGATCTTCATCACCTGACCAACCAGGAACTTGACGGCAGTCTCCTTGCCGTTCAGGAAGTCCTCCACGGCCTGGGGGTTTCCCGCCAACGCCTCTTCCACTGCAGGCATCACCGCGCTGGAGTCCGTCAGCTGAGAAAGGCCCTTTGCCTCCACCACCTTGACGGGGCTGTCACCGGTGTTGAACATCTCCTCCAGTACCTCTTTGCCCTGGGTGGAGCTGATGGTCCGGGCGTCCAACAGGTCTACAAGCTCTGCCATGCCCTTGGGCGCGACCTTGCTCTCCGACACCTCGATGCCCGACTGGTTGAGCAACCGAGCAAGCTCGCTGTTGACCAGGTTGGCCAGGGACTTGGCGCGCTTGCCGAGGGCATCACCCTCCAGCGAGCTTGTCTTTAATGCATCTTCGAAGAAATCAGCCGTCGACTTGGCCGCGATCAGTAGCGACGCATCGTACTCGGACAGGCCATACTCGCTCTGGAAGCGCTCACGTCGAACATCGGGCAGTTCAGGCATCTTCGCCTGCAAGTCGCTGACCCATTCGCGCGATATGAACACCGGCGGCAGGTCAGGCTCAGGCAAGTAACGGTAGTCGTTGGCGTACTCCTTAGAGCGCTGGGAGACGGTCACTTCGCGGTTCTCGTCCCAGCCACGGGTCTCTTGCTCCACCCGGCCTCCGCTTTCAAGGAGTTTGATTTGTCGATCTATCTCGTACTCGATGGAGTCGTGGACGGATCGGAAGCTGTTCATGTTCTTCACTTCCACCTTGGTGCCGTACTCCGTTGAACCCTTGGGGCGAACGGAGACGTTGGCATCACACCGGAAGCTGCCCTGATCCATGTCCGCGGTGGATACGCCGATGTAGCGAAGGATGGAGCGCAGCTTGGTCATGTACTCACGGGCCTCGTCGGCAGTGCGCAGGTCAGGTTCGCCGACAACCTCCATCAGTGGCACGCCAGCCCGGTTCACGTCCATCAAAGCGTACCCCTCGCCGGCGCCGTCACGGGAGTGCTGCAGCTTGGCCACATCCTCTTCAAGATGTGCTCGAGTGACCCCCACCTTCTGCTGTACCCCATCGCGCTCGACGGTCAGCCAGCCATCGTAGGAGATGGGGCTCTCGAACTGCGTGATCTGGTAGCCCTTCATCAGGTCTGGATACGAGTAGCTCTTTCTATCGAACTGAGACCGCTCGGCGATGGAGCAGTTCAGCGCGAGGCCCGTCATGATGACGAACTCCACGGCCTGCTGGTTGATGACCGGCAGCACCCCAGGCATGGCAAGGCATACCGGGCACACGGTGGTGTTTGGCGACGAGTCCTGGTAGTCAGCCGGGCAGGTGCAGAACATCTTGCTCTTGGTGAGCAACTGCGCGTGGACTTCCAGACCGATGACGGGTTCCCACTCCAATGTTTTGTACTCCCTAACGGATTTTAGGTGTGGTAGCAAGCTAAGAAAGTAGCTGCTTCAAGTATACTTGCGGCCAGGTACGTGGAGCAACAGCCGATTGGAAAGGTGAAGTACAAATGACTGAAAAACGTTCCTCTATTTTGACAGGTGCAGAAGGTGCTTACTTCGTAGCATCAAGATTAGCCCTTTTCGGATACCACGCAGCACTGACGCATGGAAACGCACCAACGGTCGACATTTTGGTTGGGGATATTTGGTACAGCCGCTCTCTCAATTTAAGTCAAAACCACCCAAAATGCTGGACGAACACGAGGGCGAGGTAATGCAAAGAAACTACACCACTATGAATGGGAAGTTGGACCAAAATCAGGCAGTACAAAAGGAGACAATCTCTTTTTCGCGTTCGTGGACCTTAGAGGGGGAAAGGAGAGCATCTTACCTGACGTTTACATTGTAAAGTCGTCCGATGTCTACCAAGCGTTTGATAACTCGTATTTCTAGGGGTCTACAAAGCGGCGTTGGCGTTGGCACCCGATGGTCACGGATGTCGAGCAGTACCGCAATAACTGGTCTCTTCTAGACGAAGCTCTTAACTCAAATTAAAGATTATCCAAGTAACCCACATTGACACCCCCAGCTATCGCGACTAGGCTGGTGCCATACCTGAACCACCCTCTGACAAGCCCCTCCAACCAACATCTCGCCAAGCAACACAAGCAACACAAGTGTCCGCAGGAGTACAAAGAATGCTGACGTTCCGGTACTCGCAATGGGACGGCTCCCAGGAAGTCTTCGAACCGGACAACGATGAGCTCATGGACGCCATCGCCGACGACCTGATGAACCACGGCGACGTCAACCGTGCCCTGCGTGACATGATGCGTCGCGGTATGCAGATGCCGGACGGCCAGCGCATGGAAGGCCTGCGAGACATGATGGAGCGCCTTCGCCAGCAACGTCAGCAGCAGCTTGAGCGGTACAACCTGGACAACACCATGAAGGACATGAAGGAGAAGCTTGACGATATCCTGAACACGGAACGCCAGGGTATGGACAAGCGCATGCAGGAGACTGAGGAGAAGCGCGGCGAGCCCGGCCAGGACGAGATGAAGGATCAGCTCACGGAGAAACTCCGCCAGCAGGTCGATCGCAACAAAGAGACGCTGGACAACCTGCCAGACAGCCTTGGCGGTGCCATCAAGGAGCTGAACGACTACGAGTTCATGGACCCTGAGGCGGCGCAGAAGTTCCAGGAGTTGATCGACAGTCTCAAGCAGCAGATGACCAATAACATGGTGCAGAACATGCGCGATAGCCTGGAGGGCATGACCCCGGGCGACATGTCGGCGATGCGTGAAATGCTCAAAGACATGAACCAGATGCTCCAGACGGGCGGCGAGCCCAACTTCCAGGAGTTCATGGACAAGCACGGCCAGATGTTCGGGGATAACCCACCGCAGTCGTTCCAGGAGCTGATGGAGCACATGCGGCAGCAGATGGCGCAGATGGACTCGCTGATGAACTCCATGTCTGAACAGCAGCGGCAGGAGCTCATGGACCTGGTGGACTCCGTCATGGACGATGAGACGGCCCACGAGATGGCAAAGCTGGCCTCGCTCATGTCCCAGTTCCTCCCTCGAGACGATATGGACCAGCGCTACCCCTTCATGGGCGATGAGTCGCTGGACCTACAGCAGGCTATGGAGATGATGGGCGACCTTCAGGCGATGGACCTGTTGGAGAAGCACCTCCAGGACGTCACCCGCAAGGGCAACTTTGAAGACCTGGACATGGACGAGATAGAGCGACTGCTGGGCGAGCAAGCGCGAAAGAACCTGGAACAGCTCAAGGAGATCGCCAAGATGCTGGAAGAGGCCGGCTACATCCGCCAGAACGGCGAGAAGATGGAGCTGACGCCTCGCGGCATACGAAAGATCGCCTCCAAGGCCCTGAAAGAAGTCTTCGCCAACCTGCAGAAGGACAAGATGACCAGCCATGACCTATACGAGGCTGGCATGCAAGGAGACCCCTCAGGTGCCACTCGCAAGTACGAGTTCGGTGACCCGTTCGACCTCTCGCTGGAAAAGACGCTGCACAACGCCATTGTCAGGAACGGCCCGGGCACGCCGGTAAAGATACACCCTGACGATTTCGAGCTGGTGGAGCGGGAGCAGT
Organism: uncultured Dehalococcoidia bacterium; assembly: GCA_913049785.1. GTDB lineage: Bacteria > Chloroflexota > Dehalococcoidia > Lucifugimonadales > UBA1127 > UBA1127. The sequence goes on from CAJWXP010000003.1 coordinate 86,271, forward strand.
CCACCCAGGCGGCCACGTGTGTGCTCCTTGACCAGAGTAAGTCCATGGGACACTGGGGGAGTTGGGCATCCGCAAAGAAGGTGGCCCTGGCGCTGATAGCTTTGGTGCGCAGCCAGTACCCTCGAGACGCCGTCTACCTCATCGGCTTCTCAGACATGGCGATTGAGATTAAGGAAGAAGACCTGCCGGAGACGAACTGGAACGCCTGGGTCTCCGGCACCAACATGCAGCACGCGCTGATGCTGTCCCGCAAGCTGCTGAACAGGCACAAGGGCGCAACGCGACAGATCATCATGATCACGGACGGCGAGCCCACAGCCCACATGGAGGGCTCGTACCCGGTGTTCAGCTATCCGCCCAGCTTCCGCACTATGCAGGAGACGTTGCGAGAGGTGCGTCGAGTCACGCAAGAGGGCATCATCATCAATACGTTCATGCTGGAGTCCAACTACTACCTGCTGGACTTCATCGACAAGCTGACCAAGATCAACCGTGGCCGTGCGTTCTACACCAGCCCGAAGCACCTTGGCGAATACGTGCTTGTCGACTACATCAACAACCGCCGCAAGCGCGTCTCCGCCTAAGCGGGCTTCTTAGCCGCTTTTGTTACGAAAACCCACTCTTTCCTCCTTTAGCCTCCGCACACCTTGGCGTATAGTGCAATCATGTCTCTCTCTGACGAAGCGTTATCCCGCATTGCAATAGTATTCGCGTCTGCTTATGGGGTTATAGTGGTCGTATTGGCCGCCTTTTCATTATTTTTAATCGAGCAATCTACCTCTCGCCGGGAAGAATATTTTGAACAGCTAAGGGAGGCAGCTACAACCCTCTCCCAAGTGTTAATAGATCCTAATAATCGCTTGTTCCTGCGGGGCTTAGACTCTTGTACCTTATTTATATTCAAATTCCGTTTATACAATAGGCATAGCGAAGTTCCATCGTGGCCCATCCATCGGAGAACGTATACAGGCCAGCTATGAGGAAAATCGTAGGTGGGGTTTATGCGTGAAGTGTAACAGTAATGTAACACCATTCCGTTGACAGATTTCGTCGCCACCCCCTACGATTGATGGAGCAAACGACCCATCAGGAGCGTACCTTCATGGACGACTTAGATCGAAATATCATCCAGATCCTTCAGGGCAACGGCAGGGCAAGCAACGCCAGCATCGCCCGGGACGTAGGCGTCAGTGAAGGCACCGTCCGGCGTCGGCTCAAGACGTTGGTTAATGACGGCATCATCAAAGTAGTAGCGCTTCCGGACCCTGAGGTCCTGGGATACGACACAGAGGCGCTGGTGGGTATCCAGGTGGACCCGGACAAAATCGATGAAGTGGCCGGTCTGTTGGTTGAGCTCAAAGAGAGCTCCTGGGTCTCCGTGACCACAGGTTCCTTTGACATCTTCTGTTGGGTAACGCTGCCCACATCGGAAGAACTCGGAAACTTCCTCAAGGCTGTGGTCGGCACCATTCCCGGCGTGAGACGGACAGAGACTTTCGTCAGCCTCTCAGTCCGCAAGCGCAACTACGGAATCAGGCTCTAGCAAGAGAATTCCCCCTGTTAATCTCCCTTGCCCAGCGATGTCTGTGTGCTACAATGTGCTCGTTTGGCCTGCCTTGAAGAGCAGGCCAGTAATTTTGCGATACCACAGGATTGAGGAGGCTTCCCAGCAATGACTCACGTGATTGTTTCCCCGTGCGTTGGACTGAAGGAAGGTAGCTGCATCGATGTCTGCCCGGTGGACTGCATCTACACCACGGACGACGACAACCAGATGTACATCGAACCCGACGAGTGCATCGATTGCGGCGCTTGCGTTCCAGCGTGCCCTGTCACCGCGATCTTCCTGGAGGACCGGGTTCCCGCCGACGAGCGTCAGTACCTGGAAATCAATGTGAAGTACTTTGAAGGCAAGGACATGGCTGACCTTAAACTTGCTACAAAGACCGCGAAACGGATGATCAACGAGTAAAAGCCTTGTAGACCTTCGGCGGGTGCTCCTGCTACACTATTGCCTGCGTCCCATGAGGACACGCACAACACGAGCGTCTGATTGGGCGACAATAAGACTGATTTGAAAAGGGGGTTCCTGGACGATGACCTATATAATCGTCTCGCCTTGTGTAGACCTGAAAGACGGCGCGTGTATCGATGTTTGCCCGGTGGACTGCATCTACACCACCGCAGACGACAACCAGATGTACATTGCTCCTGACGAGTGTATCGACTGCGCCGCCTGCGAGCCGGTCTGCCCCGTCAACGCGATATTCGCGGAGGACCAAGTCCCTGCAGAAGAGCAGTCCTTTGTCCAGGTGAACTACAAATACTTTGAGGGTAAGGACATGGACGCCCTCAAAGATGCAACGGCCACCGCTCCCCGGAACCTCGGCCACTAAGACCAATAATCTCTGATATTGATAGAAGCCCCCGCTCAATGAGCGGGGGCTTCTTCTTTATTCCGAGTCTCTGGAGGGCCTATCCCTCTTTGAGCAGTCGACGCAACACTGTGTGGAGCACGCCGCCCTGCTTGTAGTAGTCCACCTCTACCTGGTTATCTATCCGCAGTGTGGAGTCAAAGGCCAGGCGTGTGCCATCCTCTTTAACGGCATGAACCTGAACGTTCTGGCCGGGTGATATCCCCTCTGAGATGCCGATGATCTCAAACGTCTCCTTGCCCGTGAGGCCCAGGCTTTCCAGGCTCTCCCCCGGCTTGAACTGCAAAGGCATGACGCCCATGCCAACCAGGTTGTTGCGATGGATGCGCTCGTAGCTCTCCGCCACCACGACCTGGACACCCAGGAGGCTGGGGCCCTTGGCCGCCCAGTCACGCGAACTGCCAGAGCCGTACTCTTTGCCGGCGAAGATGATGGTGGGCACGCCCTCCGCGATGTACTTCTGCGCCACATCGTAGATGCTGGTGATCTCATCGTCAGGCTGGTGCAACGACCAGTCGCCTTCCTTGTCAGGGGTCAGGGCGTTCCGTAGCCTGATGTTGCCGAATGTGCCCCGCACCATCACTTCATGGTTGCCGCGGCGGGCGCCGAAGATGTTGAACTCAGACTTGGAGACACCCTTGCTGATCAGATACTGCCCCGCCGGCCTGTCCTCCGGGATGGCACCAGCCGGGGAACGGCGGAAGGCGCGTCGGGCGCCGCCCTCTCGATTCGCGCCCGCGGAGCCATCGATGCCCAACCACTCGTGCCGCAGTTGTTGCATCGGCAGGTAGTCATACACCCCTGGGTAAGGGGGAGATGTCAGGACC